>CAWCEB010000151.1:0-15523 GCA_963794105.1 uncultured Actinomycetes bacterium
GGCACGATCGCGATCCGTCAGCAGGCACAGTTCACAGGCGCGTCCGAGGGGACCTGGCAGGTCGCATCCGGGACCGGCGCCTACGGCGGGGCCGGAGGTCACGGCACGTTCGCGTTCGCGGCCCCGAACAGCCTCACGTTCACCGGCGTGATCTCGACGGCCGGGTAGCGGCGGACGGGAGGCCTGAGAACGTGACCGCTTCGATCGACCTCGCTCCGACGCGGGGACCGACCACGCGCCGCCTGCTCGCGGGCTTGCGGCGCAACGCCGGCCGGCTGCACGTCGCGCTGGCGCTGACGATCGTCCTTGCCGTGTTCGTACAGGTGTATCTCATCGGTGCGTACATCTTCGGCGCCGGGCAGGGAGCGCTCGACGCGCACAGGACGGTGGGGTTCACCGCTCACGGGTTCGAGGTGCTGATCCTTCTTGCCGCGCTTGTGGCATGGCTTCCGCGGCGCGACGTCGTCCTCTCCGCGCTGCTCGCAGTGGTTGGGACCGTGCAGGTCATGCTCGCCAGCGAGCACCGCTGGGTCGGCGGCCTGCACCCGCTCTTCGCGCTCGTCGTGCTGGCCCTCGCAACGGCACTCGCGCGCCGCGGCCGGAGCGACCGCCGATTCCACCGCCGCCGAGCGTGAGCGCGGGCTCATGGCTTCGCGTCCGGAGTTCGCCCCCGCCGATCTCGGTGGCGGTACGGATGACGCGTGGCGGCAGAGCTGGTCAGCTGGTAGCGAGGCACGAGCGCTAAGGAGAACGACCAGATGGCCATCACCGAGCAGAGCCCGATCGTCGATCCGGCGAGTGCGGGCATCAAGCCACGCTATGAGAACTTCATCGGCGGTGCATGGGTCCCGCCCACCACCGGCGAGTACAGCGACAACGCGTCGCCCGCGACCGGCGAGGTGTTCACCCAGGTGCCGAGATCGGGGCCGGCGGACATCGAGCTGGCGCTCGACGCAGCGCATGCCGCCAAGGACGCCTGGGGCGAGACCTCGACGACCGAGCGCGCCAGGGTGCTGCACCGCATCGCAGACGTGATCGAGGAGAACCTCGAGACGCTCGCGATCGCCGAGAGCTACGACAACGGCAAGCCGATCCGCGAGACGCGCGCCGCCGACATCCCGCTGGCGGCCGATCACTTCCGCTACTTCGGGTCGGTGATCCGCGCCGAGGAGGGAAGGATCTCGGAGATCGACAAGGACACGATCGCCTACCACTTCCGCGAGCCGCTGGGCGTCGTCGGCCAGATCATCCCGTTCAACTTCCCGCTGCTGATGGCGGCATGGAAGATGGCTCCCGCGCTGGCCGCCGGCAACTGCACGGTGCTCAAGCCGGCGAGCCCGACGCCGTGGTCGATTCTCAAGTTCGCCGAGCTGATCCAGGACATCGTCCCGCCCGGTGTGATCAACATCGTCAACGGTCCGGGCGCTGAGATCGGCAAGGCGCTTGCGACCAACAAGCGCATCGCAAAGATCGCCTTCACGGGCGAGACCGCGACCGGCCGGCTGATCATGCAGTACGCCGCGCAGAACCTCATCCCGTCGACGACGGAGCTCGGCGGCAAGTCGCCGAACATCTTCTTCGCCGACGTGATGGCCGAGGATGACGCGTTTCTGGACAAGGCCGTCGAAGGGCTCGTGCTCTACGCCTTCAACAAGGGCGAGGTCTGCACGTGCCCGTCGCGCGCGCTGATCCACGAGTCGATCTACGACGCGTTCATGGAGCGCTGCCTGCAGCGCATCGCTGACATCCGCCAGGGCCATCCGCTCGACCCTTCGACGATGCTCGGCGCGCAGGTCTCGACGTCGCAGCTGGAGAAGATCGAGCGCTACTGCCAGATCGGCATCGAGGAAGGTGCCGAGCTGCTCATCGGCGGTCACCGCTCCGAGCTCGGCGGTGAGCTGGACGGCGGCTACTACTTCGAGCCGACGGTCTTCAAGGGCGACAACACGATGCGGATCTTCCAGGAGGAGATCTTCGGCCCAGTGCTCGCCGTGACGACGTTCGCCGACGACGCCGAGGCGCTGGAGATCGCCAACGACACGCTCTACGGCCTCGGCGCCGGCGTCTGGACGCGCGACTCCAACCGGGCCTACCGGATGGGCCGCGCGATCAAGGCCGGCCGCGTGTGGACCAACTGCTACCACCAGTACCCGGCCCACGCCGCGTTCGGCGGCTACAAGGCGTCGGGCGTCGGACGCGAGAACCACCAGATGATGCTCGACCACTACAGCCAGACCAAGTGCATGCTGGTCAGCTACGACCCCAAGCCGATGGGCTTCTTCTAGAGCCATGGCCGACCGGATCGTCGCCACCGCTGAGGCGCTCGACGCGATCGAGCGCCTCACGGCCGAACACGGAAGGCTGATGCTCTTCCAGTCCGGCGGCTGCTGTGACGGCAGCTCGCCCCTCTGCCTGCAGGAGGGCGAGCTGCTGATCGGCCCCAACGATCTGCGGCTCGGCGAGCTGGGTGGGATGCCCGTCTACATCGACGCCGAGCAGGACGAGCGCTGGAACAGTCCGCAGTTCGTCCTCGACGTCGCGCCCGGGCCGGCCTCTGGCTTCTCGCTCGAGGGCCTCGACGGGATCCACTTCTTCACGCGCTCGTAGCCGGCGGCTTCACGCCGCCTGCCCGTGTCTCTTGCCGAAGGCCTTGACGCGGCACGAGAGGCGACACCCGCTCGACAGTGAACGCACTGATCGGCACCGCTTCGTCAGTCGCGCAGGTCGAGGTCGAGCCAGACGCGATCGCGCAGCTCGATGCCGTCGATCACGATGCCGGGGTCATAGCCCGACGCGGCCGTGAAGGCGTCGCGCTCGACGGCGCGCAGGCGCATGCCGGCGCGCTGGTAGAAGCGCAGGTTCCCGATGTCCGCGGCGGCGGTCGCGACCGCGAGCGTCGCGTGCCCCTGCGCGCGCGCGGTCTCGACGGCGGCGTCGATGAGCGCCCGGCCGATCCCGCGGCCGCGGTGGGCCGGTTCGACTGCCATGTTCTTGATCTCGTTGCGATCGGCGTCGCTGGTCTGCACGAGCTGCAGATGGCCGACGACACGATCGTCGATCCGTGCGACGAGCACCTGTCCCGCGTCGATGTAGGAGTCCAGCTGCGACGGCGAGTCCTCGGCCTCCTCGAAGAGCGCACGTAGTTCACTGCGCTCGCCGGCGTAGCGCTCGATTCGCGGCGACGACGGGGTGCTGCTCTGCCATTGCGACCACGGGACGATCCCGAGCTCGGGGCGGGCCGGCTCGTCGAGCATCGCGAGGTACTCGAGCTGGTGACCGTCCGGGTCGCGGAAGTACACGGCGGCTGCAGGCATCCACGCGATGACGCTCGGCTCGGTGGCCTCCAGGCCGAAGAACGACAGCGGTGTGACGCCGGCGGCGCGCAGCGCATCGCCGGCCCCCAGGACATCGCCCAGAGTCGCGCCGAAGGCGACGTGCAGTGACAGCCCGAGCGGCGAGGAGCCGAGTGACCAGAGGCCGAGCATCGACTCGCCGCGGCCTCCGATCCAGAAGAACGCCGCCGCGCGCTCGGGGAGGTGCAGGGCCAGCGGCAGACCAACAACATCGCGGTAGAACTCGATGGAGCGGTCGAGGTCGCTCACTGTCAGGTGCGCCTCGAAGAGGCGCTGAGCCTTCGGGGATGTCATTTGAGCGTCTCCGAGCGGTGCTCGCTTCGATCCTGGACGAGCCCGAGAATGCGCGTCGCCTCCCCGATTGCCAGCGCGTGCAGGGAGATCTCGGTCGGCAGGAACGTCCCGCGCTTGGTGCGGCAGGTGAGCTTGATCGTCGACGCGCGGCCGTACCGCAGCACCCGCCTCAGCAGCGCGGTCAGCTCCGGCATCTCGGCCGGGTGGATACGAGCGACGTGCATGCCGACCAGTTCTTCGCGCGTGTAGCCCAGCAGCGCGCAACCTGCGTCGTTGGCGGCCAGGATGCGGTCCTCGCCCGGGTCCATGATGAAGGCGGGTTCCGGCGCATCCTCGAAGACGGTGCCGGTCATCAGGTCGCGCTCGCGTGACGATCGCATGGTCACCCGCCCGGCACCGTCGAGATCCGTGGCCAGGAGCTGCGTCGCTGCAGGCGCTCGTGGAGCATCCGCTGACGCGCTGGCGAGATACTCGCAAGCAAGACGCGTCTGATCAGGTCGTAGCGGAAGCAGAACCGGATCCCCTCGACGCGAAGCATGCGCCGCTCGCACAGTCGCTCCAGCTCCTCGGTGAGCGGGTGCAGCTCTGCGTCGATCAAGTCGGCCAGCGAGGCGGGCTCGAACGGCTGCTCGAGCAGGCTGGCGCTCAGCAGGACGCGGTAGCTCCATGGGCCCTCCGCGCGGCATTGCGCCACGAGCGCGGCGGCCAGTGTGGAGGACCGCCGCGGGCTGCGCGTATCGGCGATCTCCTCCTCGATGAACCGCGGATTGCCGCCGGTCCGCTCGTGCAGGTCCGGGACCCCCAGGGGAACGAGGTCGTCGGGTGTCAGCGGCTCCAGGATGATCGTCTCGTCGGCCCGGAGCCGGTGCAGTGGGTGGTCGGCGGGTGCCTCCGCGGTTCGCGCGCTGACGACGACGGCGACGCCAAGGCCGGCGCCTCGTCGTTGCAGGTAGCCCAGCGCGGCGATCGTCTGCGGGTCCGCCCACTGCAGGTCGTCGAGCATCAGGACAAGCGGCGCGTGATCGGCGAGCACAGCGACGAGTGCCTCGAGCACCTCCACCTCTTCGAACTGCCGGTGCGGAGCGCCGAGCCCGAGCTCGGGCAGGATCGCGCAGAGCGCGGGCAGCCGCTGGGGGTCGAGCTGTCCGTCCCCGAGCGCTTCGCGCAACGCGGTCGCCAGGGGCACATAGGGCAGATGCGCCTCCAACTGGGAGGCGCCGGACCGGCCGACGCGGACGCCGCGAAGCCCGCTCTGGAGCTCCTCGAGCACCCGTGTCTTGCCGAGGCCGGCCTCGCCGTCGATCTGGAGCAGCACGAGGCTCCCGCCGAGCCCGCGGCGGATCGACTCCGACAAGGCGTCGAGCTCGGTTTCCCGGCCGAGCAGGTGAAGCGAGGCGCCGCCCGGTCGCGCGTGTGTGGCGTGTATCGGCCGCGGGAGCAGTGGGTGGATGTCCTCTTGGCGCAGGATCGCGGCTTCGAGCGCGCGCGTCTGCGCAGTCGGTTCGAGGCCCAGGTCGTCGCTCAGCCGCCGGCGAAAGCTGCGATAGCGCTCGAGGGACTCGTGTCCGCGCTCCAGCGCGTACAGCGCGAGCATCTCCCCACGCAGGGCGCGCTCGCTGAAACGGTCGAGGTCGACCGCTGCTCCTGCATGGGCCAGGGCCGAGCCGAAGTCGAACTCGGCCAGCGCCAGGTCGGCGGCGTCGAGCCTGGCTCCGAGGATGCGACCCTGGTAGCTGCCGCGCAGATCTGACGCCCACGCGGCGTAGGGCTCATCCTCGAACACCTCGCCGCGGACGAGGTCGAGTGCCCGGTCCAGTGACGCCCGGGCGGCACGGGTCGGCTGGTGGGCTGACTCCTCCAGCAGCGCGTCGAAGCGGTCGAGGTCGAACAGCACCTGGTCGGTCGCGAAGCGGTAGGCCTCGGGTTCGGTGACGACGAGCTGACGAGCGACATCGGCGTTCGGTGCGAGATGCCGTCGCAGGACCGAGACGAAGGTGTGCAACGACCCGCCCGCATCCTGAGGCGGATCGTCGCCCCAGACCGCCTCGGCGATGCGCTCCACCGGCACGCTGTGGCCTCGGGCGCACAGCAGGATCTCAAGCACCTGCTTCGGCCTTGCTCCCCCCAAGTCGCGAGCACCTAACGTCCGCTCGCCGTCATCGATCAGCAGCGGTCCGAGTACGCGGATCGCATGGCGCCCACCGCCGCCGGGCGGGTGCCCCAGGCGCTCGACGCGATGGGCGTCAGCGCCCAAGCCGGCGCTCGGCTTCATGACAGACGTGGACCACCATCGTGTCGTCCCCGCACGGGGCGCTGCGTTACAGCGCCGATCAGTCAGCCGAGCGTCAGGGGGCGCTCAGGTCCCGTGTCTAGCTTGCCGCCATGCGCAGGAGCACGGAAGGCGACATGCGGTGTCTGGAGTTCGCGCGGCGGGTTACCGATCACCTCGAGGGAGCGCTGCCGCCCGAAGATCGCGATCGCGCCGTGCGCCACCTCGCCGGCTGCCACGACTGCACCCGCTACCTGGAGCAGATGGAGCTCATGTTGAGCCAGCTGGCCGAGTTGAACCGGCAGGATCTCGCGCCAACCATCCGCGCCCTGCTGGGGTGGTGACCGGTGCCCGTTCTCGCGGACCGGCCGCATCTGCTTGATCCGCAGCGCCTCTCGGATCACATCGACCAGTTGTACCGGGCCGCCTGGGCCTTGTGCGGGTCTTCCCACGAGGCCGAGGACCTGGTGCAGGAGACGTTCGCCAACGTGCTCAAGCGCCCCCGCTTCCTTCGCGACGACAACGAGATCGCGTACCTCATGAGGGCGCTCAGGAACGTCCACACGAGTCGCTACCGGCGCGCCGCCCGCACACCGGCTACGTGTGAGCTTCTCGACGTGGCCATCGCTCAGCGCAGCGAAACCACCCCGACAGCCGGCGAGATCATGGGCGCGATCGCGAGCGCGCCGCCGCGCTACCGCGACGCGGTGATCGCGGTCGACGTCCTGGGCATGACGTATCGCGACGCCGCACGCTCGCTTCGCACTCGCGAGGCGACGCTCGCGACCCGCGTGCACCGCGGGCGACGCCATGTCGCCAGTCAGTTGTGACTCAGGCCGCGCTCAGGGGCGGCTTCTAGCTTCGCTGCGTTGCCAAATCCAACTAGGAGAAATGATGCGGATTTCCTCGCACGTCCCAGCGCGGAGGCTCCTGAGCTCGCTGCTCATCCCCCTCGCCGGTCTCGCAGCAACTGTCCTGCCGGCCACCGCCGCCGCGAGCGGCTCGCCGGTGGTCGGCCATGCCTATGTCAACGACAACACCGCGGGCACGAACACGATTGCGGTGCTCGACCGCCATGCCGACGGACGGCTGACGCCTCGTGCGGGGTCGCCGTTCAGCACGGGCGGCGCCGGCACCGGGACCGGCCTTTCGTCGCAGGGCGCAGTGCAGGTCACCCCCGATGGCCGATTCGTGATCGCCGTGGATGCCGGCAGCGATCAGATCTCGGTTCTGAGGATCCAGGACGACGGAAGGGTCAGGCAGGTCATCGGCGGCACGGTGTCGTCGGGTGGCTCGCTCCCCGTGAGCGTTGCGGTGCATGGCAACCTGGTCTACGTCGCCAACGCCGGTGACGGCGCCAGCAACTACACGGGCTTCCGGCTCGGCGCCAACGGTCGGTTGCGCCCGATCGCCGATTCGACAGTGGCCCTCCCCGACGGCTCACAGCCCGGAGACGTGCTGTTCAACGGCCCCGGGACGAAGCTGGTCGGCACCCGCATCAACACGTCGCTGATCGACAGCTTCACCGTCGGAAGCGACGGACGCCTGACGGCGGCCGTCGGCTCCCCGTTCGCCGCGCAGGGCGTCGGTCCGTTCGGAAGCGAGTTCCGCCCGACCAACCCTGACCAGCTGTTCGTCTCAAACGCACACGACGGTGCGGGCGCCGGGACCGTGTCGGCGTTCAACGACTCGGCGACGGGTGTGCTGTCCGCGATCGGCTCCTCGCCGTTCGCCGACAACCAGACAGCACCGTGCTGGGTCGAGATCAGCCATGACGGCCGTTTCCTGTTCACCGTCAACACCGCGTCGGGGACGATCTCGCGCTACTCGATCGCCGACGACGGTCAGCTGACGCTGCTGGGCAGCACGCCTGTGGGCGCGACCGGCGGCGTTGGAGCCGTGGATGCCGCGCTCAGCCCCGATGGCGCGACGCTGTACGTCGACGAGAGTCGGATCGGGCGCATCGGCGAGTTCGCCGTCGACGGCGGCAACCTGAGTGAGCTCTCAGGCTCGCCTGTCGCGCTGCCCGCGGGCGCCACGCCTGCCGGCATCGTCGTTCGCTAGTTCACCTCCTGAGTCCACCCCCGCGTCGCCGTGGCGCGGGGGTGGCGGACGCTTGCACAACGAAAGGACGCACCTTGGCTGTACAGCTCGCAATCCTCGCTCTGCTGGAGGCAAAACCCGATACAGGCGCTGACCTCGCGGCGTTCCTCCAACGTGGGCGGGCCATCGCGGTCGCCGAGGAGGGCACCGTCTCCTGGTACGCGTTCAAGATCGACGAGACCCACTACGGCATCTTCGACACCTTCGAAACCGAGGACGCCCGCAGCGAGCACATCGCCGGCGCGATCCCGAAGGCGCTGGCGAGTGTCGCCCCGCAGCTCTTGGCCAGGGAGCCCGACATCCGGACCGTCGACGTCGTGGCGGTGAAGTAGAGAGCCCTGAAGGCTCAGGCGCGGTGAGCGGCCAATGCCGCCGCCGCGCCGTCGAGCGCGGCGCGCAGGGGAGCGATCGAGCCTTCGACCTGTGCGAGCACGAGCCCGCCCTGATAGGAGGCGAGGGTCGACTGGGCCAGCTCATCTGCGTCGGCGGCAGGGTTCAGTTCGCCGGCGGCCTGCATGCGTGCCAGGCCCTCGGCGATCAGCGCGGTCCAGCGCTCCAGGCCGGTCCGCAGGGCACCACGTGCATCGGGGTCAGCCTCGGCCAGCTCGGCGGCGAGCGCGCCGAGCGGGCACCGCAGTGGGTGGTCGGACGTGGCGTGCAGCCGGACCAGCAGCTGCAGCCAGGCGTCCAGCGTCGCGAAGCCGTCGATCGCCGCGAGCTGCGGCTGCTGGGCCTCGAGCACCTGCTCGACCTGACGTTCGATCACCGCAACGACGAGGTCGGGCTTGCCCGAGAAGTAGTGGTAGATCTGGCCCTTGCCGCTGTCCGACGCCTCGATGATCTGCTCAAGCCCCGTCGCACCGACGCCTTGGCGGTAGAACAGCAGCGCCGCAGCGTCGACGATGCGCTCCAGCGTCGCGCGCCCGCGCTCGGTGCTCGGGACCGTCCTCATCGCGGCGACGGTAGCGCCGCCGACCCGAGCGCCGCGATCACCATCAGCGCCCCGCCCGCGATCTGGGGTGAGCCGGGGCGGTCGCCGAGCAGGGCGAACGCGGACAGAGCCCCGAGTGCGGGGACGAGGTTGGTCACCAGCGCGGCGCCCGTCGCCGACAGGTCGCGGATGGCACGGTTGAACAACAGGAAGGGCAGTGCCCCGCCCAGCAGGCCCGTGCCGATGACAGCACCAACGTGTTCTGCGTCCGCTGTGGGCAACCCGTGCCCGTGCCCGATCTCCGCGGCCGTCACGAGCGGCACGACCGCAACCGCTGCGGCCAGCAGCTGGACGGCGGTCACCGCCAGGGCGTCGAGCTGCGCGCCGCCGGCGAGGCGCCGGGCGGCCACCCCGTAGCCGGCGGCCGTGGCCGATGCGCCGAGGACGAGCAGGTCGCCCATCAGCATTCCATGTGCTCCGCTCGCGCCAGACCCGAGGATCGCGGCACCGCCGAACCCGACCGCGACGGCGGTGAGGACCGGTGGGGTCGCCCGTTCGCCCAGCAGGGCCCAGGCGCCCAGCACGGAGAACGGCGTCTCGGCCGCGAGCAGCAGTGCCCCATCGATCGCGCCGGTCTGGTCGAGGCCGAAGTCGAAGAGCGCAAACGTCAGTCCCGGCTCGAGCAGCCCCAGCACGGCGGCGGCGCGCCACCACGGCCCGACGCGGAGGCGACCACGGCGAAGCAGGACCGCCCAGACAGCGGCCGCCCCGACGATGAGCTCGATGCCGAGCACCTGCGCGGGCGAGAACTGCTCCAGCGCGACCTTCGTGGTGACGGTGGACACGCCCCAGCAGATCGCGGCTCCCAGCATGAGCAGACGAGGCAGGGACGCAGGCATCCGAGAACTGTACCAATCGGTACAGTCAGCTACGCGGAGCGGCGAGCGCGCGCGTAGTGCCGCGCCTGCCGCGCTCGGTTGCCACACGCATTGGAGCACCATGCGCGCCGCGGGTGGTCCTTGAGGAACATCAGCACGCAACCGGGGGCGCCGCAGGCCCGCAGATCGCCGCGATGCGGTCCGGTCAGGAGGTCGATGGCGTCCGCCGCCAGCGCGGCCAGGATGACATCGGCGCGGGTCGCACCGTGGACATCGCTGACCGCCAGTGGGCCGCCACGGGGCTGCCAGACCGCGGCCGGGGATCGCGGCGCCCGAGCGCTGAACGCGTTGATCGCCTCTAGCGCCGCCCGCGGAACCTGCTCACCGGAAATTGTGGCGACCAGTGCCTCGCGCACGGCGGTTCGCAGCGCGACGAGCTCGTCGCGGGCGGGCGGCCGCCGGGGGGTGCTGCCGCCTTCGGGCAGTCGGTCTGCGAGTGCGTCGATCCACGCCGCCGCGTTCGCGGAGTCGGCCAGGCCGTCGATCGCTGTTGCGTTGGCGGCATAGATCGTGTTGTGCAGCTCGATGGCCAGGGGCTCGTCGCGAAGTGGGCCGGCATAGGGGGTGGTCACATGACTAATGGTAGCAACACTTGACAACCGTTAGCGATCCCCATACTGTGCTCCTAACGTCAAGTACGGACTTGATCCATTAGAATTTCCGAAAGGACCATCTCATGCACCGCATCACCCCCGCCGACCCGGCGACCGCCGAAGGGCGCACGAAGGAACTGCTGGACTCCGTCGCCGTCGCCCTTGGCGCAACTCCGAACATGACCACCACCATGGCCCGTTCCAGCGTCCTCGAGGGCTGGCTCGGGCTCAACGGCGCGCTGCAGAAGGGCGCGATCCGGACGGGCGACGCGGAGCGGATCGCGCTCGCGGTTGCCGAGGCCAACGGCTGCTCGTACTGCCTGTCCGCCCACACCTACCTCGGCACGAACCTCGCTCGCCTCGAGCGCGACGAGATCGAACGCGCCCGGAGCTTCGACTCCGCGAATGCCAAGTCCACGGCGATCCTCGCGTTTGCCGAGGCGGTGCTGGCCACGACCGGTGACGTCAGCGACGAGGACGTCGCGACGGCCCGCGCGGCCGGTCTCAGCGACGCCGAGCTCGGCGACATCGTCGGCCACGTCGCCGTCAACGTCCTGACGAATCTGTTCAACCGCACGTTCGCGGTCGACGTCGACTTCCCCCTCGTCGAGCCCCGGCAGCATGCGACCGTCGGCTGACGCCATGGCGATGCTGCACATCTCCGAGCTGTGGCGCTACCCCGTCAAGTCGATGGCGGGCGAGAGGCTCGAGCAGGCCGACCTCGGCATCGACGGCATCGCCGGAGACCGTGTGCTCTATGTCCTCGACGCGCGCGGACAGATCCTGTCGGCGCGCACCAAGCCCCAGCTCCTCGGCCACCACGCGAGCATCGGCCCGGGCGGCGACGTCCTGGTCGATGGGCTCGCGTGGCGGAGCCCCGAGGTGGCGGCGGCCATCGAGGCCGCCGCCGGTGCCGGAGCGCACCTGGTGCAGGCAGCGGGCAACGAGCGCTTCGACATCCTGCCGCTGCTGGTCGCCACCGACGGCGCGATCGACGCCTTCGGCCACGACCCGCGCCGGTTGCGGCCCAACATCGTCGTGGGCGGCGTCGACGGGCTGGCGGAACGCGACTGGCAGTGGCGCATGCTCGCGGCCGGTGACGCCGTCATCGGGCTGGCCGACCTGCGCGAGCGGTGCATCATGACCACGTGGGACCCCGACAGCCTGGAGCAGGACGTCGACGTGTTCCGCCACATCCGCACGCGCTTCAACGGCACCCTGGCGCTGAACGCGTGGGCCGGGCGCGAAGGTCTGGTCGCCGTCGGTGATGAAGTCCGCATGCTCGACCGGCAGATCGACTTCGCACTGCCCGAGCCGGGGCGGTTCGGTTGACGTCAGGCAGCGCGCCGGTAGCGCCCCGGCGGCTGGCCGCGGTGGCGGCTGAACGCGCGGCTGAACGCATACTCCGAGGTGTAGCCGACCGCGCGCGCAATCGCCTCAACGGGCTCCGTCGTGTCCTTGAGCTGGCGCGCGGCAAGGTCCATGCGCCAGCGCGTGAGGTACGCGAGCGGGGGCTCCCCGACGAGGTGGGCGAATCGCCGGGCGAGCGTCGCGCGCGAGAGGTGCACCTCGGACGCCAGGGCCTGGATCGTCCACGGCTCGCGCAGGACGATCGTGCAGGGCGGCGAGGGCGCGGGCGATGACCGGGTCGTTGAGGGCGCGCAGCCACGACGGTCGCTCGTCGGTGGCGGCGGCGCTCCAGGCCCGGACCGCCTGGATGAGCAGGAGGTCGATCAGGCGGGCGACGGCCGCGCGGGCACCGGCGTCGCGGGTTCCGAGCTCTGCGGCAAGCAGCGCGACGACGGCCCCGATCTTCGCTCCTTGAACGGGTTCGCCTGGGACGTGGAGGACCGGGGGCAGCAGCGAGAGCAGGGACTGCGCCACGTCCTGGTCGTAGTCGTAGCCGGCGCACACGATCGTCGTCAGCGCACCGTCGCCCTCGAGCAGCAGGTCCCCCTCGGGGGTCATCAGCTCCTCCTTGACACTGCGGTCGAACGGTCGGCATGGACCGTCGGGCGCCGAGGAGAGCTGGTGCGCAATGCCGGTCGGCAGCAGCAGCAGGTCGCCCGGCATCAGCTGCAGCGGCTCGGCGCCCGCGACCCGCAGCCAGGCGGTCCCCGAGGTGATCGCATGAAACGACGCGCCCGGGCTCGGCGGCAGGTCCAGACCCCACGGCGCGCCGGCGCGCACGTTGGCCAGCAGGGCGCCATGCACGCGGCTCACGTCCATCACATCGGCCAGCGGATCCATCGATCTCACGATACCGGTCGTCCAAGACTGGCTGTTACACGAGATGATCGGACAAGAAACAGCGCCTCTAGGTCATTGGAAAGCGCAGGCACTCACCATATCGTCCGCTGCGTCCCTTCGACCGATCAAGGACCTCCCTGATGGACATCGCAGAACAGACCGTCGTCGTGACCGGTGCGAACCGCGGCCTCGGGCGCAGCCTGGTGCAGGCACTGCTCGAGCGCGGCGTCACGAGGGTGTACGCCGCGGCGCGCAACCCATCCACGGTGCTCGACGACCCGCGCGTTGTCGCGCTCGCCCTCGACCTCCTCGACCCCGACATGGTCGCCGCCGCAGCGGCGAAGGCGGCCGACGCGACGGTGCTGATCAACAACGCGAGTACGGCCGCGTTCGCCTCACCGCTGTCCGCCGACCCCGCCGCGGTGCGCGACGAGATGCTCGTCAACTTCGACGGCACCTTCGGCGTCATCCGCGCGTTCGTTCCCGTTCTGGAGCGCAATGGCGGCGGCGCGATCGTCAACGTCCTGTCGCTGCTGTCGCTCGCCAGCACACCGCCAATGGCCGGCTACTCGGCATCCAAAGCGGCCGCGCACTCGCTGACCCAGGCGCTGCGCCCAGAGCTCAAGGCCCGTGGGATCACGGTGCACGGCGTGTACCCGGGCGGGATCGACACCGACATGCTCGCCGGGATCGAGGCGCCGAAGAGCCCGCCCCGGCAGGTTGCAGAAGGCGTTCTCGACGGCCTCGCCGAAGGCCAGAGGACATCTTCCCCGATCCCAACGCCGCGGCGATGGCCTCGACCTGGTGGTCCGATCCCAAGGCGTTCGAGCGCGCCTTCAGCGGAGTGTGAACACGAACCGTGCTCCTCGGCCCGGATCGCGCTCACAGCCGCCGGCGTGGTCGGTGCCTCGCCGACGACCCTTGGACCGCCACACGACATCTCCAGATCACGAGCATCGAGCCGTGGAACGTGCTCGTCGGCGCGCAGCGACTCTCCGCAGCGCACGCGACTGGCGTCGCCCCGTAGCCGGGCAGGGCGCTGGGCCCCGCAGCTTCCTGGCGCCGGTGTGTCACAGCCGGCCGCCGTCCTTCGTCAACGTTGAGACAACGGTTGCGATGGAGGATGAACGGATGGGCGCGAATGGGTTCGTCACCGACACCAGGGAGCTCGAGGCGCTGCGCAGGCATGGGTTCGGCGTGGCGTACCGGATGCTCGGCAGCGTCTCGGAGGCCGAGGATGTCGCACAGGAGGCGCTGCTGCGCCTGACGCGCCAGGAGGGCCCGATCGACGAGCCGGCCGCCTGGATGACGACCGTGGCGACGCGGCTGTCGATCAACGTCCTGCGGTCTGCGCGGGTCCGTCGCGAGTCCTATGTCGGGCCGTGGCTGCCTGAGCCGCTGATCGAGGACCCGGCGCCCGGCCCGGCCTCACGCGCCGAACTCGCGGATTCGCTGTCGCTGGCGATGCTGGTGCTCCTGGAGCGGCTGACCCCGGTCGAGCGGGCGGCCTACCTGCTGCGCGAGGTGTTCGGCTACGAGTACGCGCAGATCGCGGACATCATCGAGCGAACCGAGGTCAACTCGCGGCAGCTCGTGACACGGGCGCGCAAGCATCTCGAGGCAGGCCGCCCGCGCTTCGACGCCGACGAGGCGGCTCGCGACGCCCTGCTGCAGCGGTTCCTCGCGGCCGCCGAGGACGGCGACCTGGAGGCCCTCGAGGAGATGCTCGCCGAGGATGCCGTCCTGTACGCCGACGGCGGCGGCAAGGCGATGGCGCCGCCGGAGCCGCTCTTCGGCGCCGCGCTCATCGCGCGCTTCATGGCCGGGGTGGCTCAGGTGCGCCGCGCGCTCGGCGAGTTCGAGACTCGGCTCGTGAGGGTCAACGGCCAGCCCGGCCGCATGCTGCGCCGCCCGGGCAAGGAGGACTTTGGGGAGGCCGAACGGCTTGCGGTCGAGCAGGGGCTGGCACTCCTGAAGTCTGGCGACGACGGCGCGAAGGAGCTCCCCGCGTTCATGCTGGATGCCCGCGGCCGAACCACCCCCGTCGACTCCCAGCATGAGACCGAGCTTCGCGTCTGGGACGTCCTCACGGTGGACGTCGTCGACGGCCGGATCCAGACCGTGCGCATCGTGCGCAACCCGGACAAGCTCAGCCATCTCTGAGCCGTCACAGGCCGGCCCGCTGCGCTGTCAGACCTGCGAACACGCCCAATGTGACCAGGAGGATTCTCATGTCGTCAGTCTCAGTCCAGCCCTTCGCGGGTACCTACCGCGCCCAGCCGGAGCCCTCGACCTTTGCGTTCGCGGTGCGCCACTCAGGCGTCTTCTGGTTCCGCGGTTCGCTGTCAGACGTCGCGGCAACGCTGCGCGCCGACGGCGAGGCTCTGGTGCTCGAGGGGTCTGCGAGCGTTGACTCGATCTCCATCGTCCAACCCCCAGAGCTCCGGGCGCATGTGCTCGGGCCGGAGTTCTTCGACGCCGAGCGCCATCCCGAGATCACGTTCCGCTCGACCGCGGTTCACCTCGCCGACGATGGCCGGGCAGAGGTCGACGGCGAGCTCACGATCAGGGGTGTCACGCGCCCGGTCACGGCCAGCGGTCGCTACGCCCCACCGCGACAGGCCGGCTTCGGAGAGGCCTCGGGACTGCAGCTCCAGACGAGCATCGACCGCCGCGACTTCGGGTTCGAGTGGCAAGCAGCTGCCCGGCGGTGGCGACGCCGTCAGCTGGGACGTGCAGGTGGACATCGATCTGCTGCTCATGCGAGAGGACGCAGATGCCGGGGGGTGACG
>CAWCEB010000152.1:0-14061 GCA_963794105.1 uncultured Actinomycetes bacterium
TCATCTCCGGGCGCCCCTTCGTTCAGGGTACCGTATTGCTTCTCGCACGCGAGGTCCGGCCGAAGGCCGCGGATCCGTCCGCGCCGCCAGTCGCCGGCGCCTGAAGCACCTCCTTAATGAGTACCGACCATTCCCGCGGTGAGGCTCAGCGCGAGCGCGACGTGCAGACGACGTGCCGCGTTCGCGGCGATGACTGCCGGAGTCTGCGGGAGGGGTCTCTGAGCCGTGTCCGGCGGCCCACCCGCACGAGATCGTTCGCCGCCAGTGGCGGCCGCGATAGACCGCGTCACTCAGGCGGACCGAGCGGGCCCCCGCTACGGCGGGGCCCCTCTCGCCAAAGGGCTTCCGCGTTTTAGGGCTCCGTTGCCCGAGCCGGAAGCGCGGTCTCGGTGAGGACTCCCACGCCTCACGCCGCCGCTGATCAGAAGCGGTCAGCCGCCTCGCGACGCGGGCGGGCGAGGCTTCCGTCGCAGCGGTGTTCGCTTCTCGCGCAGCAGCTGCCGCTTGAAGCGCCGGCTCACCCTGCTCCCACGTGCCTTGCGCGCTGCCGCCGCGAAGTCGACCGAGGGGTCCTCGACGAGGAGATCGCGCCGGTTCCCGTAGATGCAGAGGAAGAGGTCGGCCTCGGTCTTGTAGGCATAGTGGGCCGGAAGCTCCTCGCTGTGAAGTGCCGCAACGGCCGGGAGGTAGACGTCGTCGTACCAGCGCTCCGCGATGTCATGCGGCTCAAGCCAAGTGCCGGCCTGCTGCATGAGGTCGAAGCCGTGCGCCTTCACGATTTCCAGCAACTCCCGGTATCCCTGCGGCCGGGAGAACTCGATCGTCGCGTGCGGCCGCACGAGCTCCAGCCTGGTCTGCTCCATGAACAGCCGGTGCTGCTCGGTGTGGATCAGCTGGCGTATGTCGACGTCGGGGGCGAGCTCGTATCCGGTCTCGAGCCGGATCACCTCGGCGTCGATCGATGCCATCCCCATCTGCCGAGCGGCCGCCACGCGTTTGTGTCCGTCGGAGACGAAGTACGAGCCGCCGATGTCGAACACGGAGATGGGCGGAAAATCGCCTGCCGGAAACGCCTCGCGGACGCTGGCGAGGCGTTGACCGATGTGCCCCCTGCGCAGCCGGAAGTCGCGATCGAAGTCCTGGTCTCGGTCGACCGTGCCGATGATCCGCTCGATCGGGATCGGCCGGAACCCGACGTAGGACTGGCCCTTCAGGCCGAGGCGCCCGGAGACGTCGTCGAGAGGTATCAGGCCATGTCCGTCGGGCATGTGCTCATCTCGGTCGTGCTGCCGGCCCAACACGCAAGCTCAAGAAGCGGCAGAGCGATCGGAAGCGACGCTAGCACCTCGGCGAGGACGCTTCGTGGGCGTTCGGAGCGTCAGTTGCTCGGGCGAAGCGTGGCGCGCTCGCGCCATCACGAGCGCCTTGATTTCAGCATCTGAAAGCCCACGCTCCGACGCGGGCGCGACGCGCAGACTGCTCGCGCGGCCCGCTGTGCCGCAGGCCGGCATGCGACCCAAGGAGTGAGCCCCATGACTGTCGATAGCGTCGCCCGCGACGTTACCCACCCGCTCGAGCCGCTGAGCGTTGACGAGATCCGCGCGGCGACGGCGATCATGCGCGCTGAGGGGGCGTTCGGCGAGGGCGACCGACTCGTTGCGCTGTCGCTGAAGGAACCGCCGAAGGAGGCTGTGCTCGCCCATCGCCTGGGCGACCCGGTCATGCGCGAGGCCAAGGCGGTCCTGCTGGTGCGGGGGCACGTCCGCGAGGTCGAGGTGTCGCTGACGGACGAGACGGTCACGCGACAGGTCGACATCGCCGACCAGCAGGCCGCGATCACGCTTCAGGAGTTCGACGAGTGCGAGGCTGCCTGCAAGGCGAGTCCGGAGTATCAGGAGGCGCTGGCGAAGCGTGGAATCACCGACGTCAGCAAGGTGATCGTCGATCCATGGTCGTTTGGCTGCTATGGCGGAGGCGACGAGACCGGCGAGCGCCGTCTCGCCCGCGGGCTGTCGTGGATCCGGCTCGAAGGTCCGGACGACAACGCCTACGCGCACCCGATCGACAACGTTGTGGCCATCGTGGACCTCAGCACGATGGAGGTCATCCGTGTCGAGGACTACGGCGTGGTGCCGGTCCCGAAGGAGAGCGGCAACTACGCGCCGCGAGTTCGCGTCCGAGGTCCGCTCGGACCTCAAGCCGATCGAGATCTCGCAGCCGGAGGGGCCCAGCTTCCAGGTCGATGGGAACCTGATCAGCTGGCAGAACTGGGAGTTTCGCTTCGGCTTCACGCCCAAGGAGGGGCTGGTGTTGCACCAAGTGCAGTACCGCGACGCAGGCGAGCTACGGCCGGTTGTCTACCGCGCCTCGCTGGCCGAGATGGTCACGCCCTACGGCGATCCGGCTCCGAGCCAGTGGAGGAAGAACGCGTTCGATGCGGGTGAGTACAACGTCGGGGCGCTGGCGAACTCGCTGGAGCTCGGGTGCGACTGCCTCGGCGAAATCCGGTACTTCGACGCCGTGATGGCCGACACGCAGGGGGATCCGCTCGTTGTCAAGAATGCGATCTGCCTGCACGAGGAGGACTTCGGGATGCTGTGGAAGCACTACGACTTCCGCACCGAGAAGGCCGAAGTCCGGCGATCGCGCCGACTCGTGATCTCCTTCGTCGCCACCGTCGCGAACTACGAGTACGCGTTCTACTGGTACCTGTACCAGGACGGGGGCATCGAGTTCGAGATCAAGGCGTCGGGGATCGTCTCCACGGCCGCGCATCCGCCGGGCCGACCCACGAAGTACGGGACGACGCTCAACGGGGACGGCCTCTACGCCCCGATCCACCAGCACCTGTTCAGCATGCGGCTCGACATGTGCGTCGACGGCATGGAGAACGCCGTCTACGAGGTCGACACGGTCCCGGAGGAGCTCAGCGAGCTCAACCCCCACGGCAACGCGTTCTACGCAACTGAACGGTTGTTGGAGACGGAGCAGCGGGCGATCCGCGACGCTGACCCGCGCGCCGCACGGTTCTGGAAGGTGGTCAACAGGCGACGTACCAACAAGGTTGGGAGCCCGGTCGGCTATCGCCTGATGCCCAAGGGCGCCATCTACCCCTACAGCGCACCTGAGGCCAGCATCACAGCGAGAGCGGGGTACGCGCAGCATCACCTCTGGGTCACGTCGTACTCGCCGGACGAGATGCACGCGGCAGGTGACTACCCGAACCAGCACCCGGGCGGCGGTGGCCTCCCACTGTGGACCAAGGCCGACCGCGACCTCGTCGACCGCGACGTCGTGCTGTGGCATACGCTCGGCTTCCACCACGTCGTGCGGCTGGAGGACTGGCCGGTCATGCCGGTGCAGCACACCGGCTTCAAGATGGAGCCGGTCGGTTTCTTCGATCAGAACCCCTCGCTCGACGTGCCGGCGCCCGCCCGTCACTGCCACCGCCCGCTGGACTGACGATGGTGTTCACGGTTGCGCACATCGCCGGTGTGCCGCTTGAGGAGTTCGCCGTGCCCGCGATGTCGGCATGGTCGGTCTGCTGGCTGGCGGTCCGGGCGATGGTGCGCCGCGGATCCGACGGCCGGCGCACTCGATCCAGGGACCGGTGATGTCCCTTGGGTTCACTCTTTTCATTCTCTGCACATGATGAAGCGACGGTCACGTCCAGAGGTGAAGGTGTGCCAGCTCACTGAGAGCAGGACACAAAGGAGAGGGTCAAAAATGGCAATGCTTGAAGAGCGACGTGTCGAGCGCGTCAATGGGACGGGGCCGCGCGGGACCGAGATGCACCGGCTGAAGGCCAATTCGATCGGGCTCGGCGGCGTCTTGTTCATGGTGATCGCGAGCGCCGCTCCAATCACGGCGATGACGGGCAACGTCCCGGCAAGTCTCGGATTCGGGAATGGCATTGGGGTGCCGGCGAGCTACGTCGTCGTCACGGCCATCCTCACGCTGTTCTCGGTGGGCTTCGTGGCGATGGCCCGCCACATCACGGCGGCCGGCGCGTTCTACGGGTTCATCTCAAATGGTCTCGGCCGTGTCGTCGGCCTCGGCTCCGGGTTCCTCGCACTGCTGGGCTACGTGGCGTTCGACGCGACGCTGATCGGGATCTTCGCCGCCTTTGCGCGAACGGTGTTCCAGGACCAGCTGCATGTCTCGATCGCCTGGCCGGTGTACGCGGCGATCGCGCTCGTCGTGGTCGCGGCGCTCTCCTACTTCGATATCTCGCTCGCGGCGAAGGTGCTCGGATTCCTGCTGGTCTGCGAGATCTCCGTACTTGCTCTCATGGGCATCGCAGTCCTCGTGCAGGGCGGAGGGCCCGATGGGTTCCCCACGGAGGCCGTCAATCCGGTGAACGCGTTCAGGGGCCCGGCCGCGGGCGTCGGACTGGTGTTCGCGTTCTTCTCCTGGGTCGGCTTTGAATCGACCGCGATCTACGGTGAGGAGTCGCGGAACCCCAAGAAGATCGTGCCGCGTGCGACGTTCATCGCCGTCATCGGCATCGGGCTCTTCTACATCTTCGTCTCGTGGATGGCGATCAGCGGCCTCGGCGTCAAGGGTGCGCTTGAGGCGGCGAAGAACGATCCGTTCCAGGTGTTCTTCGGCACGACCGAGACGTTCGTGGGGAGCTGGGCGGTCCACGCGTTCCAGTGGCTGCTCATGACCGGGTCGTTCGCCGCGGCGCTTGCGTTCCACAATTGCGCCGCGCGGTACATGTATGCCTTCGGGCGGGAGGGCCTGCTCCCGCGGGCGCTGGGTCGCACACACGGCGTCCACGGCTCGCCCCACATCGCCTCGTTCGTCGGGACCGTCGTGGTCGCGCTGATCACCGCCGGCTTCGCCATCGACCACCAGGATCCGTACGCAAGCCAGTACGCGCTGATGGGAATCCTGGGCACGCTGGCCATCGTCGCCGCGCAGACATTGTGCTCGTTCGCCGTGATCGCCTACTTCGCTCGCGTGCGGCCGGACCAAATGCACTGGTGGCGGACCGTGGTCGCGCCGCTCGTCGCCGGCATCGCGATGGCAATCGTCGTGGCACTGCTCTTGGGCAATCTCGACACGGCTGCGGGGGCAGCCGCGAGTACCGTGCTGTTCAAGCTGATCCCCTGGATCGTGCTGGCGACGTTCATCGCGGGCATCGCGTTCGCGCTGTACCTGCGGGCGAACAACCCACGTCGCTACGCTGCCATTGGGCGCATCGTCTTCGATGAACAGGGGCTGACCGAGGTCGACCTTGGCCCGTCGACCAGCAGTGGCATCCGGCCCGGCGAGGTGCTCGCAGCCGAGCTCGCCGACTGACGTGATGACATCTCACACGGGAGGCGAGCCCCAACAGCCGTCTCCCTTGTGAGTTTTCAGATGACGACAGCCGACTCTCACTGCAGCCCGACGGACCGCACCCTGTGGATGCCCGTGGCTGCTCTGGGCGTGGTGGGGTTTACGCCCCGCTTCGATTGAGGAATGACAACGTGAGGGACCAAGATGGCACCGCGTGGTGACACGAAGGCAAGGATGATCGCCGCGGCAGAGGACCTGTTCAGGCGGCAGGGATACGTGGCGACGGCGCTCACCGACGTCGTGGAGTCGTCCGGTACGCCTCGTGGCTCCATCTACTTCCACTTTCGCGGCGGCAAGGAGGAGTTGGCCGTCAGCGTCACCGAGCGCGTCGGGGGGCTTCTCGAGGACACCGTCGAGGAGGCGGCAGCGGGAGCTCCCTCGGCGGGCGACATCCCGATCCGGATCGCGGAGACGTTCGCCCGCAACATGACCGGCTCGGGCTACGAGCTGGGATGTCCGCTCGCTCCGATCTCGTTGGAGACGGCGCCCGCGTCGGAGGTGCTCAGGAGCGCGTGTGCCGCGGCGTTCAGCCGCTGGCGCCACCGGCTGGCCGAGCACTACGCGCTCCGCGGCGTGCCGGCCCGTCGCGCTGACGTTCTCGCCATGCTCACGATCTCGTCGCTCGAGGGCGCCCTGATCCTGGCGCGCGTCGAAGAGAGCACGACGCCGCTCAGCCAGGCCGCCGAAGAGCTGGCGGCGATCGTCGCGGCTGCGGCGAACGAGAGCGTCCGTCCCGACGCTGCCTGATCGCTCCCGGGAACGCGCACTGCGGGGCTCCGATCAGGGCGCCTCGGTGTGCGCGGTTTTCAGACTATGCATCGCTGCAGAGTAGTGGTATGTTGTGTTGCATAGTCTGGGTCCAAGGAGAGATCGCGGGCCCGCCCCCGCGGTCGCCGTCAAATGGCAACGTTGGACATCGAATCTCAGACAAGCGCAGCCGCCGTGCCGACGGGGCTCATCCAGTCGCTGCAGCGCGGGCTGCGCGTCTTCGAATACGTCGCGCGTGCGGAGGAGGCCGTTGTGGCCAAGCAGGTCGCTCGGGCGCTCGGCCTCAACCTCAGCACGGCGTACCACCTGCTGACGACCCTCGAGCACGAGGGCTACGTGACGCGCACCGCAAACCGCGCGTACGCGCCGGTCCTGCGCATCGAGCCGCGGCCCTGCGCGTCGCGCTCGGCGGCGCGGGAGATGGTGTACGTCGAGCGTCTCCTGGGGCGGGCGGCGTTCACCGTCGACGATGTGGCTGCGCTCTGGACCGTTTCCGGCCACCGCGTTCGCGTCCTCGCGAGTGCGGCGGTGCCGGCGGCCGACAGCGCCGCGTGGCTCGATCAGCGGCGCTCCGACGCGATCTCATGGTCTGCCCCCGGTATCGCATTGCTCTCCGTGCTCGACGCACAGGAACGCGATGAGGCGATCTCGGCCGCGGGTCGCAGTGCGGCTGCGCGTCAGGAGTTGTTCTGCGAGGAGACCGTCCGCTCGTGGACCGAGCAGGCGGCCACCGAGGGCGTCGCGATCGGCGTCGAGGAAGGGCATGCGAACGTCGCCGTGGCCGTTCCCAGCGCTCATGGCGCTCCCACCGTGGTCTCGATTGTCGCGCTTGCGCGGCGCGTCGAGCGAGAACGCGAGCGTCTCACCACCGTCGTGCGGCAGCTCGCAGCCGTGATGGCACACGCGCCTCGCGTCGTCGCCGATTGACATCCGACATCCGAGAGAGGACCCCCGAATGATGGCCGCAACCTCCGTCCCGTCTGCGCTGCCGAGCGCGCCGCCACGCACGCTTCGCAACTACGCCGGCGGCGCATGGCTGGAGCCAGAGACGCCGGTGCTCGAGGACCACGACCCTGCGAGCGGCCGTCTGCTCGCCCACGTGCCGATGTCGGGCGCGACCGAGGTCGACGCGGTCGTCGAAGCGGCCCGAGAGGCTGCGAGTGGCTGGGCAACGACGTCCCCGCTCGTGCGCGGCCGGGCGCTGATGAAGGTTCGCGAACTGCTCGACGCACACAAGAGCGAGCTGGCCAACATCGTCACCCTGGACATGGGCAAGACGTCCAGCGACGCAGCGGCCGAGGTGCAGCGCGGCATCGAGTCGGTCGAGGCGGCCGCCGCCGTGCCGGCACTGCTGAAAGGTGAGAATCTGCTCGGGGTCGCCTCTGGCGTGGACGTGGAGCTCGTGCGCCAGCCCGTGGGGGTCGTGGCGGCGATCACGCCGTTCAACTTCCCGGCGATGATCCCGCTGTGGTTCCTGCCATTCGCGATCGGCTGCGGGAACGCGTTCATCCTCAAGCCATCCGAGCAGGCTCCGCTGGCCGCCGAGCGGATCGTCGAGTTGCTCGGCGGCATCGACGAGATCCCCGCGGGCGTCGTCAACCTGGTTCACGGCGGCCACGAGGCTGTGAACTCGCTCCTGGCCCACCCCGGCGTCGATGCCGTCTCGTTCGTGGGCTCCGCCGCGACTGCGCGGCACGTCTATCGCCGCGCATCAGAGCACGGCAAGCGCGTGCAGGCGCTCGGCGGGGCGAAGAACGCGATGGTTGTGATGCCCGATGCAGACGAGCGCACCATGACGGGCGGCGTCATGTCGTCGGCGTTCGGTGCCGCCGGACAGCGCTGCCTGGCGGGTTCGATCGCGCTCCTCGTCGGCACGCGCGAGCAGCAGGACCTGGCGCGCGATCGCATTGCTGCCGCGGCGGCGGCGCTCCGCACCGGCGACGGTGCTCGGCCGACAACCGACGTATGCCCGCTGGTGTCGCCGTCCGCGCGTGAGCGCGTCGAGCGGGAGATCGAGTCGGCGGTGGATGACGGCGCGAGCGTCATCCTCGACGGTCGCAACGAACGCGGTCCGGGCGGTTGCGAGCTGGGTCCGACGATCCTCGACGACGTCGACGTTGAGAGCCGCGTGGCCACCGAGGAGGTCTTCGGCCCCGTCTTGGCGCTCCGCCGCGTTCCCGATCTCGATGCCGCGATCGGCGCCGTGAACGCCGGACGCTACGGGAACGCATCGGTCATCTTCACGGCCTCTGGCCACGCCGCGCGCGAGTTCCGTACGCGAGTGCAGGCGGGCATGGTCGGCGTCAACGTTGGCGTCGCAGCGCCGATCGCCTGGTTTCCGTTCTCCGGGTGGAAGGACTCCTTCGATGGAGACCTCCACGCGAACGGCACCGATGCCGTGCGGTTCTATACGCGCGCCAAGGTCGTGACCTCGCGCTGGTCGTGAGCCCGTACCCGCAACAAGAAGGAGGCCCCTGATGCCGATGATCCAATGCGATATCCGTGAAGGTCGGACGGCCGAGCAGAAGGAGGCGATGGCCCGCGCCGTCACGCGCGCCGTGCACGAGACGATCGGCTCTCCGGTCGAGTACATCTACGTCCTCATCCGGGAGACCCCGGGCGCGCACCACGTCAAGGCCGGCGAACCATTGCCGGAATATCAAGCGGAATCTGCCGGTATGTGAAAATAGGTGAGCTTCTCCGGGTGTATTCGGATACTTGCAAGTAACTGATAACCGTCACCCGGAGGACCCATGTCAGTAGTAGAAGCAGGTCACGTGACGCCCGACACCATCATCGGTGCGCGCGAGAAGAGGATGCTGATCGACGGCGCGTGGGTCGCTGCGGCGTCTGGCGAGACATTCGACGTGTTCGACCCGTCCACCGATCAGGTCATCGCGACGGTGCCGTCGGCGGACAGCGACGACGTCGATGAGGCGGTCAGCGCGGCCCGTCGCGCGTTCGAAGGGCCGTGGAGTGCCCTCTCGGCATCGGACCGCGGTCGGCTCGTCTGGCGCCTCGGTGATCTGATCGAACATCACGCCGACGAGCTCGCACGGCTCGAGTCCCTCGACAATGGCAAGCCGGTGGGCGAACCGCTGAATGTGGACATCCCGCTCGCGGCGGAATGCTTCCGCTACATGGCCGGATGGGCAACCAAGCTGCATGGGACGACGCTGAGCCTGTCTGTTCCCTACACCCCCGGGGCCGAGTATCACGCGTACACGCTGCGCGAGCCCATCGGCGTCGTGGGGCAGATCATCCCGTGGAACTTCCCGCTGATGATGGCGGCGTGGAAGCTCGCGCCTGCGCTCGCAGCAGGGTGCACTGTCGTGCTCAAGCCGGCAGAGCAGACACCGCTGACGGCGCTACGACTTGGGGAGCTCATCCAGGAGGCCGGGTTCCCCGACGGCGTCGTGAACATCTTGACCGGGTTCGGAGAGACCGCCGGCGCGGCCATCGCAGCGCATGCCGGGATCGACAAGGTCGCGTTCACCGGATCCACCGAGGTTGGCAAGCTGATCGTGCAGGCGGCCGGGCGAGGCAACCTGAAGAAGGTGTCGCTTGAGCTCGGCGGAAAGTCCCCGACGCTGATCTTCGACGATGCGCAACTCGAAGCGGCGGTCGGCGGGACCGCGCTGGCCAGCTTCTTCAACCAGGGCCAGGTGTGCACCGCGGGATCGCGGGTCTACGCCCACAAGCGCGTGTTCGATGATGTCGCCAGTGGGCTCGCCGACAATGCCTCCTCGATTCATCTGGGCAGCGGGCTTGCCGCCGGCACCACGATGGGGCCGCTCGTCTCCCGCGAGCAGTTCGAGAAGGTGTCCTCGCTCATCGAGTCCGGACTGGCCGACGGCGCCGAGCCGCTGGCCGGAGGGAGGCCGGTCGACTCGCCCGGCTACTTCGTGCCGCCCACCGTCCTGGCGAACGTGAATCCCTCGATGCGCGTCCAGCGGGAAGAGATCTTCGGGCCGGTGATCACCGTCTCACCGTTCGACGACCTCGCGGACGTGATCGGCCAGGCCAACGACAGCGATTACGGCTTGGCCGCAGGCGTTTGGACATCAAACCTGTCCCAGGCGCACCGTGCGGCGAAGGCGCTGCGCGCAGGCACGGTGTACCTCAACTGCTACCACGTGCTGGACGCCACATTGCCCTTCGGCGGCTTCAAGCAGTCAGGCTGGGGCCGAGAGCTTGGCGAGAACGCGATGGCGCTGTACACGGACACCAAGTCGGTCTGCGCACAGCTCATTTGAGCAAGGCGCCCACTGGATGATCGTCGCCCGGCCCATGGGCGAAGGCGGCACAGCGACGGCGCGATCCTCCCGCGCCGTCGCCTCGCCGCTCGATGGGGTCCCGCTCAGCTCGGGAGCGCCGACTCGCACCGTCGCCGTCCGTGGGCCGCCGCCGCGACGCCCTCAGGCAGCGACCGGCGGCTCGGTGGCGATCCGCGTCCCGAAGCGCAACTCGGCTCCGTCGACCGGCCCCGCGAGGCGCTCGACATCGACCTCGTAGGCCTGCTCGAAGGTCCACGGGCCGCGCGAGCTCATGTGCGGGAACGCGCCGATGCCACGCTGCACATAGCCGGACGTGAGGTCGAAGAGCGGCAGGCGCTCGGCGTCCTCGTCGGGCTGCACCGGCACGACGCTGTCGAAGCCGCGTGCGTCCATGTGGGCGATCAGGCGGCACACGTGCTCACAGACCAGATCCACCTTGAGCGTCCACGATGCGTTCTCGTAGCCGAAGACGAAGGCGAAGTTCGGGATGCCGCTGAGCATCATGCTCTTGTAGACCGTGCGCTCCGGCAGGTCGACGTCGGCGCCGTCGACGCTGAGCGCGATGCCCCCGAGCGGGAGCATGCGCAGCCCGGTCGCGGTGACGACGATGTCGGCCTCGAGCATCCGCCCCGAGCGCAGGCGGATCCCCGCCGGCGTGAAGCGGTCGATCTGGTCGGTGACGACCGACGCTCCGCCACTGCTGATCGCGTCGTAGATGTCGCCGTCGGGCACGATGCACATGCGCTGGTCCCACGGGTCGTACGGCGGGTTGAAGTGCGCTGTCACGTCGAAGCCCTTGGGCAGGCGACGCCTCGCATCCGCCACCAGGGCGCGGCGCACCAGCCGCGGATACCGCCGCGAGGCCCTGTAGATCGAACGTTGCACCCAGATGTACCTGCGGCGTGTGATCGGGTACGTGCGCTGCTCACCGAGCACGCGCTTCATCGCCTTGTGGATCGGATCCTCCGCTGGGACCGCGAGCATGTAGCTCGGGGTGCGCTGGAGCATCGTCACGTGCGCGGCGATGCCCGCCATCGCCGGCACGATCGTTGCCGCGGTGGCGCCGCTGCCGATGACGACGACGCGCTTGCCGGCGTAGTCGAGGTCCTCCGGCCAGAACTGGGGGTGCACGACGGTCCCGGCGAAGTCCTCGATGCCCTCGAAGTCGGGCGCGTAGCCCTGCGCGTAGTCGTAGTAGCCCGTGCCGCTCACGAGGAAGCGGCAGCGGAACCCGACCTGCTCACCCGCGTGCTCGGCGCTCACCGTCCAGCGCGCGTCCTCGGACGACCAGCGCGCCGCGACGACGCGATGGCCGAAGCGGATGTGGCGCTCGAGGTCGTGCTCCCGGACGGTCTCGTGCAGGTAGTCCAGGATCAGGTCCGCCTTGGCGATCGACTTATCCGACGTCCACGGCTTGAAGCCGAAGCCGAACGTGAACAGGTCGGAGTCCGAGCGGATGCCAGGGAACCGGAACAGGTCCCAGGTGCCGCCGATCGCGTCACGGCCCTCGAGGATCGCGAAACTGTGGCCGGGGAGGCGCGTGGTCAGGTAGTAACCGGCGCCGATACCGGTGATGCCGGCTCCGACGATGAGGACATCCACGTCCTCCATGTGGCGATCCTACAGCGCGCGGAATCCGCGGAATCGATTTCCCTCTCAAGTAGGAGGCGGCGCACCCCCACCAGGAGTACGTTCGGCGCGTGAGCCGGATTCCGACATTCGCGCGGCGCTACGGCTTCGACCTGCTGATCGTCATCGCGGCGATCGAGAGCCTGCTCGAGGCGGCGCTGAACCAGGACGCGGTGCTCGAAGCGGGGACGACGCCGTGGATCGCCGTCCCGCTGGTTCCCTGCGTCGTGCTGCCGCTGCTCGCCCGCCGTCGCTTCGCCTTCGGCGCGCCGGTGGCGGTCTGGGTCGTGGCAGCCGGTCTGTCGTTCATCGACGGCAACCTCGTGACGTCCATCGGCGCGCTCTTCGCCGCCGGGATGGCTGCCGGGTTCCTGCTCGGGAACGTCGAGGACGCGACGCAGAGCCGAATCGGGCTGGCAGTGACCCTGGGCGCTGCGGTGATCATCGCCTACAACGACCCGACCCAGAACACCGCGGAGTTCCTCGTCACGCCCGGCCTGTTCGGGATCGCGTGGATCGCAGGCTTCGCCCTGCGCGAGCGCTCGACGCTCGCCGCCTCGGCCGAGGAGCGTGCCACGGACGCCGAGCGCGAGCGCGAGGAGAACGCGCGCCGGGCGGTCTTCGAAGAGCGGGTGCGGATCGCGCGCGAGCTGCACGACGTCGTCGCCCACCATGTGAGCATGATGGGGGTCCAGGCCGGCGCCGCTCGCGTCGTGATCGACCGCGATCAGGACAAGGCGAAGGAAGCGCTGACCGCGATCGAGACGTCGAGCAGGCAGGCCGTCACGGAGCTGCACCGCCTGCTCGGGTTCCTGCGCCAGGACGGCGACGAGGACGGCCTGGAGCCGCAGCCGGGCGTCGCGCAGCTCGACCGGCTCGTCGCGAGCATGAGCGATGCGCACGCTGGCCGTGGACCTGACCGTCGAGGGAGAGGCACGCGCGCTGCCGCAGATGGTGGACGTGTCCGCGTACCGCATCGTCCAGGAGGCGCTCACGAACACGCTCAAGCATGCGCGGGCGTCCCACGCCTCGGTACATCTGCGCTACTGGCCCGACGAGCTGGAGGTGGAGGTCGTCGACGACGGCCGCGGGGCACGCAACGGCAAGGCGCACCGGGAGGGTGGCCTCGGGCTGATCGGCATGCGCGAGCGGGCCGCCCTGCACGGTGGCCGGCTGAGCGTGGGGGCCGCGCCGGGTGGCGGGTTCGCCGTGCTGGTGAGGCTGCCTACGCCGGATGGCGCCGCTGTGAGCATCGGCGTCCTGCTTGCCGACGACCAGGCGATGGTGCGGACCGGGTTTCGCATGATCCTCGAGTCCGATCCCGACATCGGCGTCGTGGGGGAGGCGGCGAACGGCGAGCAGGCGACGGCGTCCGCCCGGCGCCTGCGGCCCGACGTGGTGCTGATGGACATCCAGATGCCGGGCGGGGACGGACTGGAGGCGACGCGGCGCATCACGGCCGACCCGGAGCTGCACAGCCGCGTCGTGATCCTGACCACGTTCGAGCGCGACGAGTACGTGTTCGAGGCCCTGCAGGCGGGCGCCAGCGGGTTCCTGCTCAAGAACGCCCCGCCCGAGGAGCTGCTGCACGCGGTCCGGGTGGTGGCCGACGGCGACGCGCTGCTCGCGCCGTCGGTCACGCGGCGGATCATCGAGCAGTTCGCCCACCCGCCGGGCGAACCCGGAGCTGGGCGCGCGCCTGGAGTCGCTGACCCATCGCGAGCTCGAGGTGCTGCAGCTGCTCGCGAGCGGCAAGAGCAACGCCGAGCTCGCCGCCGAGCTGTTCGTCACCGAGGGGACGATCAAGACCCACGTCTCGAGCCTGCTGTCGAAGCTCGGGCTGCGCGACCGGGTCCAGGCCGTCGTCCTGGCCTACGAGAGCGGACTGGTCACGCCCGGCGCCTGAGCAGGCGCCTCTGTCCTTCGACAGAGACCTGGCCTCGAAGGACATGCACTTCGGAGGACCCGGAAGGGGTCCCCGGGACGACGACGCCGGACCCGACCGGGCGCAGAGCTCGTCGAGACATGTTCCAACTCTCCA
>CAWCEB010000153.1:0-35947 GCA_963794105.1 uncultured Actinomycetes bacterium
AGCCTCACCCATGACTCGACCGGTCGAATTTCACGACCTGTCCAAGCACTTCGGCGGCGTCGCCGCCGTGGAGCACCTCTCCTTCGGCATCGAGGCCGGCCGCGTACCGGGTTCCTCGGCCCGAACGGAGCCGGCAAGAGCACCACGATCCGCGCGCTGCTGGGCCTGATCCGCCCGTCGTCGGGCTCCGCCACGTTCGGCGGCGTCCCGTACGAGCAGCTCGATCGGCCGAGCGCCCACGTCGGCGCGGTGCTCGAGGACGCCTCGTTTCACCCCGGGCGCAGCGCCCGCAACCACCTGCGGATCCTCGCGCTCATCGCCGATCACCCGGTGAGCCGCGTCGACGAGGTCCTCGAGACGGTCGGCCTCAGCGATGCAGCTGATCGACCGGTCAAGGGCTACTCGCTCGGCATGCGCCAGCGCCTGGCCATCGCCGCGGCGCTGCTCGGCGATCCCGACGTGCTGATCCTCGACGAGCCGACCAACGGGTTGGATCCGCCGGGCATCAGCTGGCTGCGAGGCCTGCTGCGCGCGGAGGCTGCGCGCGGCGCCGCCGTCCTGATCTCCAGCCACGTGCTGGCCGAGGTCGCGCTGTCGGTCGACGACGTCGTCGTCATCGCCGACGGCCGGCTGCGCGCGCAGGGCACGCTCGAGCAGGTGCTCGGCGGCGAGGACGGTCCCGCGACCGAGGTCCGCGCACAGGACCCGGAGCGCCTGATCTCCGCGCTGGAGTCCCGCGGCCACGACGTGCAGCGCGCCGGCGACGTCCTGTCGGTCATGGGCGCGTCGCCCGAGCAGGTCGGCGCGATCGCCGGCCAGGAGGGCGTGGCCGTCCTGGGCCTCGCCGCCAAGGAACGATCCCTGGAAGAAGCATTCTTCGCACTGACTGGAGCCACGTCATGAACGCCCTGCTGAAGGCCGAGCTGCTCAAGCTCCGCACCACCCGCACATTCGCCGTCGTCGTCGGCGTGTCCGCGCTGTTCTCGATGGTGCTCGCCGTTCTCGGCGCCTCCTTCGAGAAGAACATCACCGCGCACGAGCTGTTCACCAACAACTCGATCACCTACGTGATCGTCCTGCTCGGCGCCATCGGGATGACCGGTGAGTGGCGCCATCGCACCATCACGAGCACGATCCTCGCCTCGCCGGATCGTGTGCGGCTCCTGTCCGCCAAGGTCATGGCCTCCGCGGCGGCGGGCGTGGTGCTGGTGTTCCTCGTGACCGTGGTCACGATGATCGCCGGCACGATCGCGCTGAAGGCCGGCGGCCACCCGACGCTCGGCGTCGGCGGGCTGGCCGACGTCATGTGGCGCAACCTCGTCGTGGCCGCTGTCCTGGGCTCCTTCGGTGTCGCCATCGGGGCACTCGGGCGCAACCAGATCGTGACCGTCGTCGGCCTGATCGCCGTGGCCGCGGTGCTGGAGCCCGGGATCTTCGCGGCCTCCCACGCGGTCTGGCCAGTTCGGTCCGCTGGCCCAGGCGCCCAGCGCCGTCCTGGGCGGCAGCAGCGCGACCGAGGGCATGCTGTCCGCAGGCCCCGCCCTCGTCGTGATGATCGCCTGGGCCGCCGCGGCATTCGGCGCCGCAGCGATCCGGCTGCGCAACCGCGACCTCGTGTAGAGCGCTCACCGCGCCCGGGCAACCCGGGCGCGGTGAGGCAGGGCGGGGGCGGTCGCCGTGAGCGGTCGCAGCATCCGGCCGCCGAAGGCCACGGCGCAGGCGGCGAACCAGGCCCAGCCGAGCGCCAGCCCCGCGATCACGTCCGTGAGCCAGTGGACGTCGAGCAGGACACGGCTCGCGGCGACGGCCACGGCGATGCCGACCGCCAACCCGGCCAGGGGCGCCAGCGAACGCCGGCCCCACCAGCGCCACGCGACGAGCGCGGCCGCCGCCCACAGCGCCGCGGCGGTCGAGGTGTGGCCGCTGGGGAACGACGGCCCGAGCGTGTGGGCCACCGGGTTGAGATCCGGGCGGACGCGGTCCACGAGCGTCTTGAGCCCGTTGGTGAGGAGCTTGTCGCCGACGACGACGGCCAGCAGGAACGGGACGACCCAGCGGTTGCGCGTCAGGCGGAAGTCGACGATCGCGACGACGACGCACGCGATCGCGGCCATCCAGGTCTCGCCCAGATCGGTGACGAGCTTGAGCCCGCTCGTCGAGAACGCGGTCGCATTGCGGTTGCCCCAGTCCGCGATGGCGCTGTCGATGCCCGACAGCGCGTGGCTGTCGCGGACGACGACCGCGAGCGCGGCCAGCACGATTCCCCCGCCGAAGATCAGCACCAGCGCCACGGTGAGCGCAAGGCCCGTCAGCTCCTCCGGGTCCAGTCGCGCAGAGCGCACGACGCGCGGCTGCACGCGCGGCTGCGCGCGGGGCGCGGTAGCGCCGCGCGACGAGTGCCGCGGCGCAGCCGGCGGCGATGGCGACGAGGAGGAGGACGAGCAGCGGGATGAACCGCGGAATGCCCGCCATGACGGCCCGTCATGCGTGGTCCTGCGCCATTCCGGGAACTGTCCGCGGCATGACGGACACCGACTTCGCGTCGCACCCGAATCTGGTACGAGGAGCTCGACCGCGTACGGCCACCCGAGGCCGCGGACGCCGGGACCGTCCCCGCGCTGGCGGTGCGGCCGGGCGGGCCCGCGGAGCGCTTCGCCGCGGGCGCTGGGCATGCGCCATCCGGTCGCGATCTTCTTCGCCGCGCTCATCGGCGGCATCGTCCTGCTCGCCGGCCTGTCGATCCTGCTCGGGCTGCTCGTCACCCACGTCCTGACGACGCAGCGCGGGCCTCGGCACGCCCGACAACGGCTTCATCAGGACGCTGGCCGACCACCGCAGCGGGACGCTGAACTCGGTGTCGGAGGCCGGGTCCTTCGCCGGCGGCGCGCCGCTGTTGCCGATCCTCGTGGGGCTGATCGGCATCGGCTGCGCGATCGCGCGCCGCTGGCGCGATCGCCGCGTTCGCGGTCTTCGTCCTCGTCGCAGAGTCGGCGACCTACCGCATCACGACGCTCGTGATCCACCGCGACCGCCCGAACGTCCACCGGCTGGAGCACCTGCCCGTCGACGCGAGCTATCCGTCCGGCCACACCGCCGCGTCGATCGCGGTCTACTCCGGGCTCGTCCTGCTGGTCACGTCGCGCTTCACCAACAGCACCGGTCGCGCGCTGGCGTGGACGTTCGCGATCCTGATGGCGACCTACGTCGCGTTCTCGCGCATGTACCGCGGGATGCACCACCCGCTCGACGTCGCCGGCGGCGTCTGTGTCGGGATCGGCGCGATCCTGCTCCTGCTGTTCGCGTGCCGCGCGGCCGGGGCGGCCGCCGAGGCGCGCGACGGTGCGAGGGCGCGCTCATGAAGGTCGCGGTCGTCGCTCACGCCGGCAAGACCTTCGGCGGCGGGCTGCCGGAGCTGCGCCGGGTGCTGGACGCCGAGGGTGTCGCCGATCCGATCTGGCACGAGGTGCCCAAGAGCAAGAAGGCGCCGCGCGAGGTGCGGCGCGCGCTTGAAGGCGGGGGCCGACGCTGATCCTCGTCTGGGGCGGCGACGGGATGGTGAGGCGATGCATCGACGCGGTCGAGGACGCCAAGGTGGCCGTCGGGATCCTCCCGGCCGGCACGTCGAACCTCTTCGCCACGAACCTCGGCATCGAGCAGGACGTCGAGCAGGCCGTGCGGATCGCGCTGCGCGGCGAGCGCCGCCGGGTCGACGTCGGGCGCTTCAACGGCGAGCGCTTCGCGACCATGGCCGGTGCCGGGTTCGACGCCGCGATGATCCGCGACGCCGACAGCCTCAAGGAGCGCCTCGGCCGGGCCGCCTACGTGCTCAGCGGAGCGCGCAACCTCGACGCCGAGGCCTTCGAGGCGAAGATCCGGGTCGACGGGACGCCGTGGTACGAGGGCCCCGCCAGCTGCATCCTGTTCGGCAACGTCGGCAGCCTGTTCGGGGGGATCGAGGTGTTCGCCGACGCGTCGCTCGACGACGGCATGCTCGACCTCGGCGTCGTGACCGCGGAGGGCCCTGTCCAGCTGGCGCCGCACGGTCGCGCGGTCGGCCGTCGGCGACCCGCAGAAGTCGCCGTTCGTCCGCGTGACGAAGGCGCGCGAAGGTCCGGGTGAAGCTCGACCGCAAGGTGCGCTACGAGCTCGACGGCGGCGACCGCAGCAAGGTGACGAGCTTCAAGGTCCGAGTCGAGCCCAGCGCGGTGACCGTCGTGCGTCCCGCGCGCGGCCTGAGATCGAAGGAGGAGAGAACATGGCGCTGACTGACAGCCCCGAACGTGCCCGGCGTCCGCGACGCGCGGCGCCACGGCGACCAGGCGGCGAACTCGCCCGCGATGGGGTGGCTGGCGCGGGCCGGGCCTCGTCGCGCGCGGCGTCGTGTACGCGGTCATCGGCGTCCTCGCGCTCAAGCTCGCGCTCGGCGACGGCGGCAAGGCGACCAACCAGCAGGGCGCGCTGCAAGACGATCGCCCACGGGTCCTTCGGCAAGACGCTGCTGGTGCTCGTCGCGATCGGCCTGGCGGGCTACGCGATCTGGCGGCTGACCCGAGCGGCGCTCGGCCACGGCGCCGAGCAGACCGACGACACCTCCGACCGCGTGGCCGCGCTGGCCAGCGGCATCGCGCTACGCGATCCTCTGCGTGACCGCGATCAAGATCCTCAGCGGCTCGGCGACCGGCTCGGGACGCCCAAGCAGGCGACGGGCGGCGTGCTCGGGTGGTCGGGCGGGACGGTGCTCGTCGGCGATCGCGGGCGCCGTGCTCATCGGCGTCGCCGGCTACCAGCTCTACAAGGGCCTCGCGCAGAAGTTCCTCGACGACGCGAAGACGGGCGAGATGAGCCCGGGGATCGAGAACGGCTATACGGCGCTCGGCGTCGCCGGCCACTTCGCGCGCGCAGTCGTGTTCGCGCTCATCGGCTACGGGCTCGTCAAGGCGGCGGTCGACTACAACCCGAAGAAGGCCATCGGGCTCGACGGCGCGCTGCGCAACCTCGCGCACGCGTCCTACGGGCCGCTGCTGCTCGGCATCGTCGCCGTCGGGCTTGTGATGTTCGCGGCCTACTCGATCGCGGACGCGCGCTACCGCAAGGTGTGAGCCGCAGGGTCGGAGCGTCGTGCCTGTGAGCCTGGGCGCAAACGGGCTTTACCGCCAACCCCCCAGCGGCTTTACCGCCCGATATCAGGGTCCTCTCCATCAGGACCGCAACGGGCGGTCCGGGAGGAAAGGCAAGGCACATGCTCCGCCACCAGCAGTTCATTCGCAGTCTCGCACTCGCCGGCATGGCGACGGCCGCGCTGTTCGCGCCGCACGCGGCGTCGGCGCGCCCGGCCGCTGACCCCAGTGGCCAGCTCCCCGCCAAGCACGTGCTGGTCGACCTGCGCTCGCCAGATGCGGCGACGCCGGTCGTGATCCAGCCGGCGCAGGTCGACCTGCGGTCGCCCGACGCCGTGACCCCGGTCAAGATCCAGCCGACGCAGGTCGACCTGCGGTCGCCCGACGCCGTGACCCCGGTCAAGATCCAGCCGACGCAGATCGACCTGCGGTCGCCCGACGCCGCGACCCCAGTTCACACCCCCACGGCGCCCAAGGTCCCGCAGCCGCAGACGATCAGCAATCCGTCGGCATCCAGCAACGACTTCGATTTCGGCTCAGCCGCACTCGGAGCCGGCGCCGCGGTCCTGCTCGCCCTGGCGTGCTTCGGGTCGATGGTGGCGGTCCAGCGCCGACGCGGCCCGCTGTCACTGGGCAGCTGACACCTACGGACGGACGGTCCAGCCGGCACGGATGCCATGAATGGGGAGGCCCGCTTCGGCGGGCCTCCTTGTTTGTGTCAGGCGTCTTTGAGCTCGATCTCCTGGGACCAGGCGTAGGTCGAGTAACCGCCGGCATCGTTGAGGCCGTGGCCGGGTGTGTCCCACCAGAACCGGACCTCGAGGGCGAACGCGTACGCCTCGCCGGTCGTCAGGCCCGGCTCGGCCTGGTCGCTCTCGCCGGCCCAGTTGCCGGAGTCGTCCCATTTCCCGGTCCCCGTCGCCACGATGCCATCGCGGACGATCGCGAAGTGGACCGGTGTACCGGCACCGTCGGCCCAGGACCCGCCGTCCGAGTCGCCCGCGGGGCCCTCGACCTTGACCTTCTTGTCGTGCGTGAGCTTCGCGCTCCTGAACTGCGAAAGGCGCGACATCAGCTGACCTCCATTCGTTTGACACGTTGTGCTGCGGCGACGTTGCCCTTGCGCTCGTGCAGGGCGCAGCCGGCCTCCATGGCGGCGTCGGCGTCGGCCGCGTTCCCGGCGAGCCGACTGACGACAGCGAGATCGAGCAGCGCATCGCCGTGGTGGGTGAGCAGGTCGGTCGTCTCGACGAGCCCGACCGCCTCGCGCGCGAGCGCGTCCGCCTCTGCGTGCTGCTCTCGCCGCGCAAGCGCCTTCGCCTGCACGCCCCGCCAGAGCACCTGCGTGACGAGGTCCTCGGGTGGCGCCGTCCGTGCGCTGAGCTCGCACAGCTGCTCGGCCTCCTCGTGGCGCTCCTGCTCGTACACCGACTGGGCGAGCATCGCCGCGGTCGTTGCGAGCAGCGCGCCGTCGCCTCCCATCCGCCCGAGCTCCTCGTAGCCGACGCGAAGCCGCGCCTCGGCGGCGTCCGGCCGGCCCGCGAGCAGCTCGACCAGCGCCTCGTGATGCGAGACGGCCGACTCCATGCGCCCGAGCTCGCCGAGAATCGCGTTGGCCTCGCCGATCAACGCGCGCGCCTGCTCGAAGTCTCCGGTCATGGCGTGCAGCGCCGCGAGCGGGTGCAGCGTCAGCGCGACGGCGACCGGGCTGCCCGCCACCTGACGGCGCATGTCCAGGCAGCGCTCGATCGCCTCGTCGACCGGCGTCGGCCCGAAGACTGCCGCAGAAGCGCGCCAGCCGAGGATCTCGAACAGCTCGCGCTCGTCGCCGGCGCGCCGCGCGTGCGTCGCCGCCTCCTCCCACGCCGCATCGGCCTTCGCGATCTGCCCGCCGAGCCACGCGATCGAAGCGCGCAGGCTCCATGCGCGGCTCTGCCCGCGCTCGTCGTGGTGGCGCGCGAGCGCCTGCAGCGCGGACTGGGCCACCTGCTCGGCGGCGTCGACCTCTCCGCCCGGCTCGGCCTCGAGTCGCACGAACTCCCGCTCCACGCGGGCGAGCGCCTCCATGTGCTCGTCACCGACGGCGACGGACTGGTCGACCGCGCGCGTCAGGATGGCCTCGGCGTCCGCGAGCCGCCCGGCTTCGAACAGCGCCGCGCCGAGCCGTGGCAGCAGCGCGGAGCGGTCGGCGTCCCCGTCCTGGAGCAATGCGACCGCGCGCTCCAGCAGCGCGGCCCCCGCTCGTGCGTCGCCCCGGGAAAGCGCAGCATGGGCGGCGCTCTCCAACCGCGTTGCCGCCTCGTCGCCGAGCTCGCGCTTGGCGGTCCCGAGCTCGGCGCGCAGCAGATGGGCCTGCTCCAGGTTGTAGGCGACGATCTCCTCCGGCGCCTCGGGCCGCTCGTCGAGCCAGCGACCGAGCCGTTCGTGCAGCTCCGCGCGCAGCTGCTTCGACAGGCCCTCGTAGGCCGCTTCGCGCACCAGCGCGTGCGCGAAGCGGAACGCGTCCTCGCCGGGCGAGCTGGGCGCGATCGACGCGGATCAGCTGCTTGTGCACGAGCCGCACGAGGTGCTGGGACATCGCGGCGCGCTCGTCGGAGGGCAGCAGCTCGCGCAGCGCTCCGGCATGGAACGTGCGTCCCTCGACCGACGCCCGGAGCAGCACCGCGCGCTCCGCCGGCTCGAGCCGGTCGATGCGCGCCGCCAGCACCGCGTGGATGGTGGGCGGTAGCGCGGTGTCGCCGTCCTCGGCGCGGACCGCCACGAGCTGCTCGAGGAACAGCGGGTTGCCCTCGGCCGCCTGAACGATCGGCGCGGCCTGTTCGTCGGCGCCGAGCGCCTGGGCGAGCTCCTGCGCGTGCTCCGCCGCCAGCGGCTCGAGCACGTGGACCGAGCGGCCCGCCTGCGGCGCCGTCCACATCGGGCGCGCCTCCAGCAGCTCGGGCCGCGCGAGGCAGACGAGCAGGATCGGCAGGTCGCGCGAGAACGCGGCCACGTAGTCCAGGAGGTCCAGCAGCGTGGGCTCGGCCCAGTGCACGTCCTCCATCGCCACGACGAGCGGCCGCTCGCGGGCGACCTCCTCGAGCAGGCGGCGAAAGCCCCAGAAGATCTCCTCCGCCTGGCCGGCCTCCTCCGAGGCACCGATCGCGCCGAGCACGCGCTGCGCGGCCTGCGGGTCGTCGGCGAGCAGCTCGGCGATCCGCGGCGGCCCGCCGAGCTGGCGGACGATCTCCGCGACCGGGCCGTAGGTGATGCCGACGCCGTAGGACAGGCAGCGGCCGACCACCACGGTCGCCTCCTCGCCGACTGCGCCGATCAGCTCGCGCGTCAGTCGCGACTTGCCGATGCCCGCCGGGCCGACCAACGTCACGAGCCGGCAGCCGGGCTCGCGGCAGGCGTCTGCGAAGTTCGAGCGCAGCGCATCGAGCTCGGCGTCGCGGCCGACGAACGGGCCAGCGCTCTGCGCCGCGGGCTCGTCGCTGCGCATGTCGATCAGCTGCCACGCGCTGACATCGCCGACCGGCTCGGCCGGCTCGGCCACGACAGCCTGCTCGACCAGCCGGTGAACCTCCTTGCTCAGGAGGATCGCGCCGTCGGGAGCGACCTCCTGCAGCCCGCCCGCATGGCTCAGCGCCTGGCCGCTCGCGAAGCGCTCGCCGCGCGCGCCCGAGCCGACGAAGACCTCGCCGCAGTCGATGCCGATCCCGAGCTGCACGTCGTCCCAGTCGGCCGCGGTCTCGCGCAGGTCGATCGCCGCCCGCACGGCGCGCAGCGCGTCGTCCTCGTGCGCCGCGGTCAGCCCGAAGAAGCCGATGGCCGTCTCGGCCGCGCGGCGCTCGACCGTGCCGCCGTGGCGTTCGACGATGCCGGCGCACGTGTCTGCGAAGCGCGCGATCACACGGTGCAGCGCCTCGGGATCGAGGTCCGCGGCGAGCGCTGCGGCGTTCGTGACGCCCGCGCTGACGACGGTGACCATCCGCCGCTCGCTCTGAGCGGGCGCGTCCGCGGGCCGCGCGGCGGGCGCCGCTCCGGCCACGTCGAGCGACGGGTCGTGCTGCAACATCGCGTCGTTGAGCCGCTGCAGCTCCGGGCCGGGCTCCAGCCCGACCTGGTCGATGAGCACGTCGCGGGCGTTGCGGTAGGCCGCGAGCGCCTCCGACTGGCGCCCCGAGCGATACAGGGCGAGCATCCGCTGCGCGTGGAAGCGCTCGTTGAGCGGCTCCTGCGCGACCAGCGCATCGAGCTCGCCGATCACCTCGCGATGGCGGCCCGCAACGAGGTCCTGGTCGATCGCCTGCTCCAGCGCCGCCAGGCGCAGCTCCTCGAGCCGCCGGATCTCGGCGGCGGCGAACGGCTCGCCGGCGAGCTCCTCCAGCGGCGGTCCGCGCCACAGCGCGAGCGCCTCGCGAGGCGCCTGTGCTGCCAGCAGGCGCTCGAAGCGCAGCGCGTCCACGTCGTCGGCGTCGATCCGCAGCTCGTAGCCGCGCCCGCGCGTGACGAGCCGCCCGGCGTCGTTGGTCGTGTCCAGCGCCTTGCGCACCTGCGAGACGAAGATCTGGATCATCTTCGACGCGGTTGCCGGCGGGGACTCGCCCCAGAGGCCCTCGATCAGGTGATCGGTCGACACGGGCGAACCGGCCTGGAGCGCGAGCATCGCGAGCAGAGCGCGCGGCTTGCCACCGCCGAGCGGGAGCGGTCTCCCGCCGGCGCTGGCCTCCATGGGACCGAGCACGCGCATATCCATCGGCGTTTCGGGGCGAGCCTACGCTCCTACCGGGCATTGGGTCACGCATTTACCGCCCGTCGACACCCTCTGTGCATGAGGTCAGAGATCGTGGAACTCGTTCCTCGCACAGATCCGCCCCGGGCCAGCGCTCGTGTCCTGACGACCGTGATGTTCACGGACATCGTGGGATCTACGCAGCGAGCGGCCGCCCTCGGCGACGCCCGCTGGCGGGAACTCCTCACTCGCCATGACGAGATCGTGCGGATGGAGCTCGAGTACCACGGTGGCCGTGAGGTCAAGACGCTGGGCGACGGCTTCATGGTCACGTTCGAGTGCCCAGGGCAGGGGATCCGGTGCGCCAGCGCGATCGCGCAGGCACTGGATCCCCTGCCGATCGCGATCCGCGCCGGGCTGAACGCCGGCGAGTGCGACCTGGTGGACGGCGACCTGTTCGGGCTGAACGTCAACATCGCCGCGCGCATCAATGCGATGGCGCGCGCGGGCGAGGTGCTCGTCTCGAGTGCGGTGAAGGACCTCGTCCTCGGCTCGGGGATCACGTTCCGCAATCGCGGCCGGCACCGGATCAGGGGCGTGCCGGGACGCTGGCGGCTGTTCGGCGTCGCATCGCTGGGCTGAGCGAGCCTGTTGACATATGCTGATATAGGCATATGATTGCCGCGTGGCACGAGCAGCGACCACCGCCGACGCGTTCAACGCGATCGCCGAACCCCGCCGGCGCCAGATCCTCGACGTGCTCGCGCACGGCGAGCGGCCCGTGAACGACCTGGTGGCCGAGCTCGAGCTCGCGCAGCCGCAGGTGTCCAAGCACCTGCGGGTCCTGCGCGAGGTCGGCGCGGTGGAGGTCCGCGGCGAAGGGCGCCGGCGGCTCTACCGGCTCAACGGCGCGGCGCTGCGGCCCATCCACGACTGGGTCAAGGACTACGAGCGCACGTGGACCGAGCGCTTCGAGCAGCTCGACGTCGTCCTCGGCGAACTCAAGAAGGAGCAGGCAGATGAGCAGTAGTGCAACAGCGAGCGTCACGCTCCCCACCGACGAGCAGATCCTGATCACGCGCGCATTCGACGCGCCGCGCGAGCTGGTCTACCGGGCGTGGACCACGCCCGAGCTGGTCAGGCGCTGGTGGCATGCCAACCGCGGTGAGATGACGATCGCGGAGATCGACCTGCGTGTCGGCGGGCGCTGGCGCTACGTGATGATCGCCCACGGCGAGGTCGAGGTCGCGTTCCACGGCGAGTACCGCGAGATCGTCCCGAACGAGCTGCTCGTCGCGACCGAGGTCTACGAGGGCATGCCGGGCGCGGAGGCGCTCGACACGACGACGTTCGAGGACGCCGGCGCAGGCACCATCGTCACGATCCTCGTGCAGCACCAGGCCAAGGAGCACCGCGACGCGCACATCGAGTCCGGGATGGAGGACGGGCTCCAGGACGCGCTGGACCTGCTGGAACAGGTGGCCAGGTCGCTGCACTCGCCGGCGTCCTAACACGACGCCAAAGCGCGCCGAACGCCGTGTGAAGCGGCGCGCCCGCATGCTGGGGCGCGATGGACACCTACGTACTTCGCGCCGGCAAGCTCGTGCCGCGCACGCGCGTGCGGCACGTGGCGTGGGCCGCGACCGCCGCGCCCATCGTCCTCATCACAGCGGTCGGCGCCGTGCTGCGGACGTGGGCGTTCGATCGGGTGGAGGTGAACCCGTTCTACGACGCCGCCGTGCGCAGCATGAGCCATTCGTGGCACGACTTCTTCTTCGGGGCGATCGACCCGGCCGGGCAGGTCTCGGTCGACAAGGCGCCCGCCGACCTGTGGTTGCAGGTCGTCGCGGTGAAGCTGTTCGGCTTCAGCGGCGGTCACCGTGCGGCTGCCGGAGGTGATCGCCGCGATCCTCGCGATCCCGCTGCTGTACGACCTGGTGCGTCGCGTGTTCGGCCGCACCGCTGGGCTCGGCGCTGCCGCCGCCCTGGCGGTGCTGCCGGCCGCGATCCTCACGGCGCACAGCGACACGATGGACTCGGTGATGATGCTGTGCGACCTGGCCGCCGCGTGGCTGATCGTGGTCGGCGCCCAGCGCAGGCGGCTGTGGCCCGTCGTCGCGGCCGGGGCGGTGCTCGGGCTCGCGTTCAACGTGAAGCTGTTCGAGGCCCTGCTCGTGCTGCCCGCGCTCGTGGTCCTGATCGTGCTGGTGACGCGCAGGCGGGCGCTCGCTCTTGGGGGCTTCGCCGTCGCGTTCGCCGGCGTCAGCCTGAGCTGGATCGCGGTGGCATCGCTCACGCCGCTCGGCCACCGGCCGTGGCCGTTCGGATCGTCCAACGGCTCGATTTGGAATGTCGTGTTCGACTACAACGGCGTGGATCGCGTGCGCGGCGCGGCGTCGGCCGCGGCGCTCAAGCTCGATCCGCCGGGGGCGCTGCGGTTCTTCGCGGCCGGCGGGCATGCGTACCTGTGGACCGTCGGCACGATGCTGGTGCCGGCGTTCGTGCTGCTGGCCGTCGCGCTCGTGCGGCACCGCCCCGGACTGAGGGGACTGTCCCCCCAGTCCGTACGGCACGGCTCCGGACTGAGGGGACTGTCCCCTCAGTCCGGCGTCGCGGTGTTCTTCGGCGTGTGGCTGGTGAGCTGCATCGTGATGCTGAGCCACATGCAGCGGCTGGAGCCGCGCTACCTCGAGACCGTGACGCCGGCGATCGCCGCGGCGGTCGGGATCGGGGCGGCGGCGCTCTCGCGGCGCCCCGCGGTCGTCGCGTCCTGCCTGGTGGCGGCGCTGGCCGCGCCGGCGGCGGGCGCTGTCTGGGTCGCTCGCGTCCATCAGTCCGACGCAGGCCTTGCCAGCCGGTTGTCGCCCGTGGAGCTCGCTCGGGTGAGCGGGTTCGTGACCGCACACAACGGGACCGCCCGCTACGAGCTGGCCAGCTCCGCCGTCGATCGCGTGGCGCCGCTGATCGTCCGCGACGGTCGCCCCGTCCTGATGCTCGCCGGCCAGGGTGGCCGCCAGCTGCTGAGTCCCAGCAGGCTCGCGTCGCTCGTGGCGACAGGTGCCGTCCGCTACGCGCTGCTGGCGCACGGCAAGGCGCCGGTGGTCAGGTGGGCGCTCGTGCACGGCCACGACGTCAGCCGCGCCGCGGGCCTGCCGCCGGGAACGCTCTACCGGCTCACGGCGAGGGCGCACCCGCAAGCGACAGCACGAAGCGCGCGCCCGGCGGCTCACCCTCGAGCGTGAGGTCGCCGTCCATCCGGCGCGCGAGCTCGCGGCCGATCGCCAGGCCGAGGCCGAACCCGCCCTCGCTGGCGTCCGCGCCGCGGGCGAAGCGTTCGAAGATGCGCTCGCGGTCCTCCGGCGCGATCCCGGCGCCGCGGTCCTCGACGACGACCCGCGCCATGCCGTCGTGCATCTGCGCCGTGGCCCGGATCGCGTCGTCGGAGATGCCGTGCAGGATCGCGTTGTCGAGGAGGATCCGGACGATCTGCGCGACGCTGCCGGGATCGCCGACGGCCCACACGCCATCGCGATCGTCGACGTCGATCGACTGACCGCGCTCGCCGATGCGCATCTGCAGCTCCGATGCGACCGATCGCAGGACGGCGCCGACGTCGACCAGCTCGCTGCGCAGCGGAATGCCCGCATCGATGCGGCTGAGATCGAGCAGCTCTGCCGCCAGGCCGGACAGGCGATGCACCTGCGCCTCCGCGCTGGCGGCCTGGGTCTGAGCGCTCTCGACGTTCGCGGGCCGCGCGCGGAGGTCCTCGTTGAGCATGTCGAGCATCACGCTCAGTGAGGTCAGCGGCGTGCGCAGCTCGTGCGATGCGGTGGCGACGAACGCGCGGCGCGCCTGCTCCTGCTCGCGCAGGCGGCTCTGCATCGTCGCGAACGCCCGGCTGAGATCGCCGATCTCGTCGTGGCCGCGATCGGCGACGAGCTCGGCATCCGGGCCCAGCTCGGAAACGCGCAGCGTCGTGTCGCGCAGTCGGCGGATGCGCTGGACCATCCGCCCTGCGAGCAGCAGGCCGACGAGCAGCGCCCCCGCGAGCCCGGCGAGCGCCGCGAGCGTGAACGCGCGACGCACGACGCCGCTGGCCTCCACTGCGGTGCCGACCGGCTTGCGGGCGGCGACGATCACTCGCCGCTCGTGGATCGTGAGCGGGAACGTGACCTCCGCCTCGGCGCGCTTGCCCGCGCCGACGACCTTGCGCTGCGTGTCGCCGGACTGCGTGGCCTTCGGCGCGGTCGTGAACACGTCGGCGTTGTCGGGGTCCGTGCTGACGAGGACGGTGCCGTCAGGGGCCAGCACGCTGACCTCGGCGCCGTTGTGGCGCGCGAGCAGCCGCGCGACACGCAGCAGCCGCGGGTTGCCCTTGACCACGTCGTCCTCCGGCAGCGAGGTCAGCGCGCCGCGCTCGTTGCGCAGCGACAGCACGAAGCTCGAGACCGAGTTCTTGCGCAGGCGGGCCTCGAGCGGCGACAGCAGCGTGATCGCGGCGACGGCGAGCGTGAGCACGCTCACGCACACCAGAACCCCGATCACGCGCGCGCGCAGCCCGAGGCGCATCGCTCAGGGGTCGCCGATGCGGTACCCGGCGCCTCGAACCGTGAGGATCAGCTGCGGCTCCTCGGGCACCGCCTCGAGCTTCTCTCGCAGGTGCCGGACGTGGACGTCGATGGCGCGCGGGTCGCGGTAGGCGCTGTCGCCCCAGATCGCGCGCAGCAGGTCGTGGCGGCTGTGGACGCGCTTGCGGTCGCTCATGAGCGCGTGCAGCAGCTCGAACTCCGAGAAGGTCAGCGCGACGGGCTTGCCGTCGCGCTGGACCTCGCGCGGCCCGGGGTCCAGCGTCAGCGGCCCGACCGTGAGCACGGCGTCGACGCGCGCGCCGGCGCCGGAGCGCCGCAGCACGGCGCGGATCCGGCTGCGCAGCTCGGCCGGCCGGAACGGCTTGACGACGTAGTCGTCGGCGCCCGCCTCCAGCCCGAGCACGGCGTCGGCCTCGCTGTCGAGCGCCGTGAGCATGATGATCGGCACGTTGTTGCGCCGCTCGCGCAGGGTGCGGCAGACCTCGTAGCCATCCGGGCTGTCGGGGCCGAGCGCGACGTCGAGCAGCACGATGTCGAACCGGGCGGTGCTGGCGCGATCGATCGCCGAGCGACCGTCGGGCACCGCCATGACGCGGTGGCCCTCGCGCTCGAACGACTGGCGCAGCGCCTCGCGCAGCGAGGGCTCGTCGTCGCAGACGAGGATGTCGAGATTCTGCGCCGCCATCTCGCTGGGAACGGTACCCAGCGCCGGGCCGGTCAGGGCCGCGTGGCGTGCAGGCCGCGGCGCAGCTTCGCGAGTTCGACGAATGCGCGCGCGACAACCCGCGGGTTGGCACCGCTCTGCTCGCCGGCGACGCGCGCGCGGTGGTGGACGCCGAGCTCCTCGAGGCGCCCGCCGGCGGCAAGGCTCTTGACGACGAGCTCGGTGCTGATCATCGCGCCGGTCGCCTCGAGCGCGAACCGCTCGAGCAGCTCGCGACGCACGAGCTTGAACGCGCAGTCGACGTCGCGCACCGGCAGATGGAACATCCGGCGCACGAGCCAGTTCCATGCGGATGCGTTCAGCCTGCGGTTGATCGGGTCGCGGCGCAGGATGCGCCAGCCGACGACGATGTCCGCGCGCGCAGCCGACGGCAGGAAGTCCTCGAGCTCGAAGAGGTCGAACTGCAGGTCGGCGTCTGTGAGCAGGACCCACGGCATCCGCGCCGCGGCGATGCCCGAGCGCACCGCGTCGCCATAGCCACGGTTGCGCGTGTGCATCACCACGCGCACGCGCCGGTCGCGCTCGGCCAAGCGAGCCGCGATCGATGCCGTGTCGTCGCTGCTGCCGTCGTCGACGACGACGATCTCGTGCTCGGTTGCGCATCGCTGGGCGGCGGCGGTGGCGTACCGGATCGCGTCTGCCACGTTGTCCGCCTCGTTGAAGCACGGCAGCACGATCGTGAGGCCGGCGAGCGCGTTCGGGACGCGCTCGACGCCGGGCGCAGGAGCGAGGGAGGTGCGTGTTTCGCTCATACCGTCAAGCTGCCACCGCGCCGGTTGGGTTGGGTGGCGCGCCCGGTTGCGATGCGGTTAGGGCACGAGCAGCGAGACCCGCAGCGCCCCGGACGGGAACGCCGGCGTCGTGAACCCGTAGCCCCGATACCGGCGCCCGTGGTAGGTCACGGACGTCAGCCCGGCCGCGTAGGGCGGCCCGGGTGAGAGGTTGCTGCCGGGCACGGTGTTCGCGCCCGCGTGCAGCACGACCTCGGCGCCGGTGAAGCGGTGCATGAGCTTGATGAAGCCCGTGTCGTCCTGCACCGAGAGCATGAAGCGGCCGACCCCGGGGATCGGGGCCGAGGCCGGGCTGAGGACGTACGGTCCGCCCACGTCGGTGATCAGGCGCGAGCCCTTCCAGGCGCGGACGCGGACGATGTGGAAGCGGCTGTCGCGGAAGAAGCCGATGATGGCGGCGCGCACCGCGGCCGGGCTGCCGGACGCAATCGCGTGGCGGAACGCCGGCGTGCTCGCGGCATGCTTGAGCGCCAGCTGGGCCGTGGCGCCCTGTGCCTCGGCATGGATCAGGTTGCGGCCGACGAGGCCGATGGTGGCCGCGCGCGTGTCTGCGGCCGTCGCGCCGCAGGCCACCGGCGGCTGGGCGGGGAGGCCGAGGTGCACGGTCGTGCGGTGGCCGGGGAAGGTCATCGCCCGGAACGACGCGCCGCCGGAGCCGCCGAAGTGCACGGTGGCACCCGTGAGGCCGCGCGTGATCGCCTCGAACGCGCGGTCGTCGCCGACCGACAGGACGTAGCGGCCCGCGCCCCCGCCGATGACGCCGCGCACCGGCGCGTAGGCGGGGACCGTTCCGACGCGGGCGAGCGTTCGCCCGCCGGCGAAGATCTCGATCCGGGTGATGCGATGGTGGATCAGCGGCGCCAGCGCAGCGCGGACCGCGCGCGGGTTGCGGGCCGCGACCGCACGCGCGAGCGCACGCGAGCGCTGGATGCGGGCGACGGCGGCGACCTCGTTGCGCCCGCTCACGGCCTGCTCGTAGATCCGGCGCGCCACGCTGACGATCTCGGCGCGCGCGGTCGCTGCGCAGGCGGGCGTGGCGGCGGTCGTCCGGATGTGGTGCGGGTGTGGAGCGGAGGCCGGCGGGGCGGCTCCGCAGGCGGCCGAGGCCGCCGGGAGTGCCAGCATGGCGAGGGCGCCAACGCGTCTCATGCGCCGCACCGTGGCAGCGCGAACCCGCGCTGCAAAGGGCTCGCGGCGCAAACGAACAGGACGCTAACGCGCCGCCAACCCGGTGCTCTCCAGGACGCGGCGAAGGTGCTGCGATGGCCGGTGCCGTACTCCGAGCGGGCGTGCGCCCGAGGGTCCCCAGGAGCCTGACGCGGGCGGCCGGTGCAGCGTTCGCCTCCGCCGGCGTCCTTGCGGTGCTGGCAGGCGTCGCGTGGCTTGTGGCGGCCGCCGCGCAGCGTCCCTCGACGCTGTCGCCGCCGTCGATCCGCACGCCGCTGCCGCCGCTGATCGGCGCCCCTGCGACGTGGCTCCTGGGCCCGCTGCACGGACTCCTGCCGGGGCTGACGACGGGCGTCGGCCGGCTGCACTCCGACATGGTCGTCGTCCTGATCGTGGCCGGCGTCGGCTGGGCGCTGGCGTGGGCCGCGGCGCCGGCGCTGGGGGCCGGCGTGCTGCTCGGCGCGAGCGCGCTCGCCCAGACCGTTCTCGTCCTCGGGCCGCCGCTGCCGCTGACCGATGTCTTCAACTACGAGCTGTACGGCCGGATGGCCGCGCTGCACGGGCTCAACCCGTACCGCGCGCTGCCGGTCGCCGCGGCGAACGACCCCGCCTACACGCTCGCCAACTGGCATCACCTGAGCAGCCCGTATGGCCCGCTGTTCACGCTGCTGTCCCAGGCGCTGGTGCCGTTCGGCTTCCACGGCTGGCTGTGGGCGTGGAAGGTCGTCGTGCTCGGCTGCGGCGTGGCGACCGTGGCGCTGGTCGGCGCGCTGGCCGCCCGGCTGGGCGTGTCGCGCCAGCGCGCGATCGCCGGCTTCGGCCTCAGCCCGCTGCTCTTGATCGCCGAGGTCGGGGGCCTGCACAACGACGTGCCCGCTGTGCTGTGCCTCGTCGCCGCGGCGTGGTGCCTGGTCCGCGGCCGCGACGCCGCCGCGCCCCGCTGGGTCGATCCCGCGGCCGGCGCGCTCGCCGTGGCCGCGGCCGGCATCAAGCCGTCGTTCGCGATCGTCGTGGGCATGGTCGTGCTCGGGGCGCGCCACCGCCCTCGCGCGATCGCCGGCGCGGCGGTCGCCGCGGCCGCCACGGGTCTCGTGGTGCTGGCCGCCTACGGCGGCGCGCTGCCCAACCTGCGGACGCAGGGCACGCTCGTGACTCCGCTCAGCGTGCCGAACCTGCTCGGCGTCGCCGCCGGCCATGGCGGTGCCGACGCGACGGTGCGCGCCGTTGCCCGCGTGGCGATCCTTGCGATCGCCGCTGCGGGCACGGCGGCGGTCGCCTGGCGCCGGGCGTGGGCGCTGACGGCGATCGGCGTGGTGCTCTTCGCCGCCGTCATCACGCTGCCCTGGGTGATGCCGTGGTACCTCGTCTGGGCGCTGCCGTTCATCGCCGTCGGGCGCCCGCGGCGTGCTCGTGCCGGTCGCGCTCGCCGCCACCATCTGGCTGTCGATCGGCGGCCTGCCGCAGCTGCCCGGGATCCTGCATCACTTCGGCTACTTCCCGACGCGGCTGCCGACGGGCCTCGCCAACCACAACGAGTTCGTGCGGCTGGTGCAATGAGCGCCGAGGCACACCGCATCGTGCGCTTCTGCGCGGTCGGGGTGACGAACACCGCGGTCACGCTCGCGGCGTTCGCGCTGCTGGTCGCGCTGGGCAGCCCGGCGCCGCTGGCGTCCGGTCTCGCCTTCTGCGCCGGCGCGGCCAACAGCTACCAGCTCAACCGGCGGTGGACGTTCGCGGGCCTCGCGAGCGCGCCGCTCGCCTGGCTGCGCTTCGCCGTCGCACAGGGCGCCGGTGCAGTGGCGAGCGCGGGCGGCGTGTTCGTTCTCGTGGGAGACGGTTGGCCGCGACTGGCCGCGGAGTGCGTCATCCTGCCCTGCGTGACCGTCGCCCTGTACAGCGTCTCGCGACTGCTGGTCTTCCGTTCCGCTTCGATCTGAGTGCGCGCAGCCGCCGTCGCGATCGTGGGCGCGCTGGCCGCCACGGCCCTTCTGCTGTTCGGCGGAGGCAGCTCGCCGGCGCCCGCGACCACAACGCCCCCGCCGCCGCCTGCGTGCGTCCCGATGTCCGCCGGCACCCACCGGCTGCCGGCGATCGACGGGCGCATCCCCGTGGTGCTGCACGTCGGGAGCACGGCCAAGCCCGGCGCCCCGCTCGTGCTCGGGCTTCCGGGGGCCGGCCAGACCGCGCGCGACTTCGCGTCGTACACGGGCTATTCCAAGATGGCGGATCGCGAGGGCTTCTCGGTGGCCTATCCGACCGCGACGGGCTCGCGCCCGTTCTGGAACATCTCCGGTACGCAGCCCGGCAAGCCCGACGACGTCGACTACCTGCGCCGCGTGATTCCCGCGGCGGTCACGGCGGCCTGTGCGGATCCGTCGCGCGTCGGCGTGACCGGCGTCTCGAACGGTGGCGGGATGACCGCGCGGCTGGCCTGTGACGCGGCCGACCTGATCGCCGCTGCCGCACCGGTCGCAGGCGGCTACAAGTCGCTGCCCGGCTGCCGCCCGGCGCGCCCGGTTGCGATGCTCGAGATCCACGGCGCGGCCGATCGCATCGTTCCCTACGACGGCGACCGGTCGACCGGCGCGGGCAGCGTCCCCGCGTTCCTCGCGCAGTGGCGCCGCCTGGACCGCTGCCGCGGCGCGGTCCGCCGGCTGTCGCCGCGCTCGAACGTCGTCGAACTGCGCTGGGCCGCATGTGCGGGTGGGACGGTCGTGCAGCACGACCGGATCGTCGACGCCGACCACGGCTGGCCCGGGGAGGACGACATCGACGGTGTGGACGGTTTCGCCTCGACGAAGCGCACCTGGGCCTTCCTCGCGGCATTCCGCCGGCACTAGATGTCGAGCGACTAGGGTCGGCGCGTGCCCGCCCTTGTCCTCGGCCCGATCCTCCGCTACGTCGACGACCGGGTCGCGACCATCTGGCTGCAGGCCGACGCCGCCTGCGATGTCGAGATCCTCGGGGCGCGCGACAGGACGTGGTGCGTCGACGGGCTGCATTTCGCGCTCGTCACCATCGAGGGCCTGGCGCCCGGAGCCGACCACGCCTACGAGGTGAGGCTCGACGGCGAGGTCGTGTGGCCGCAGGCCGGGTCGGAGTTCCCGCCGAGCACGATTCGCCTCATCGGCGAAGGCCGCCGGGACATCGTCTGTGGCTCGTGCCGGATCACGTCACCCCACGAACCGCCCCACGTGCTGCGCTCGCACCAGCACCCGAGCGGGCAGGGGATCGATGCGCTCCGCACGTTCGGGCTGCGGGTCGCGCGGGAGGGCGGTGGCGCGGCCTGCCCGGACCTGCTGCTGATGCTCGGCGACCAGATCTACGCCGACCAGCCCTCGCCACACCTCGAGGAGCTGATGGCGCAGCGGGAGCGGCCCGCCGACGCGCCCGAGGACGAGCTTGCGGACTTCGGCGAATACGCCCTCGCCTACTGCGAGGCCTGGTCGGACCCGGCGCTGCGCTGGCTGCTGTCGACGGTGCCGACGGCGATGGTCTTCGACGACCACGAGATCCACGCCGAGTGGCGCATCTCGCAGGGCTGGCTGGACGAGATGAACGCCGAGCCCTGGTTCGACCGCCACATCCGCGCGGGCCTTGCGGCCTACTGGGTCTTCCAGCACATCGGCAACCTGGCGCCGGGCGAGCTGGCCGAGGGCGGGCTGCTCGAGGAGGTGCGTGTCGCCGATGACGCCGGCGAGCTGCTGGCTGCGCGTATGGACACCGAGGGCAGGCAGGTCGGCCATAGCCGGTGGAGCTTCGCGCGCGACGTGGGCAACGCCCGTCTGGTCGTCATCGACTCGCGCGCCGGGCGCGACGTCACGCCGGGCCGGCGCGAGCTCGTGCAGGACGAGGAGTGGCGCTGGATCCACGAGCAGGCCACGCGCCCGGCGCGCCACCTGCTGCTCGCGAGCTCGGTGCCGTTCCTGCTGGCGCCCGGCCTGCACCACGTCGAGGCCTTCGACGAGGCACTCACCGACGGGGCGTGGGGCGGTGCCGGCGCGGCATTCGGCGAATGGCTGCGGCGCCTGGCCGTCATGGACCACTGGGCGTCGTTCCAGCGGACCTTTCGCCGGCTGGCCGGTCTGATCGGCGACGTCGCCCACGGGCGCGCCGGCGAGGCGCCCGCGTCGGTGGTGATGTTGTCGGGCGACGTGCACCACTGCTACCTGGCGCAGGTGGGGTTCCCGCCCGGCGGTGGACCGCGCAGCCCGGTGTGGCAGGTTGTCTGCTCGGCGTTTCGCAAGGAGCTGGCGCCGCACGAGCGCGTCGTGATCGGGCTCGGGCACCAGCGGCTCGCCGAGCGACTGGCGCGCCGCCTGGCACGCGCGGCGGGCGTGCAGCCGGTGTCGCTCGACTGGCGGGTCGTCGAGCGCCCCGAATACACGAACCAGATCGCGACGCTGACGTTGGACGGCGAGCGCGCCCGTGTTCGCATCGAGGCGATCAGCGGTGCGGACTGGACCGACCCGCGGCTGGAGACGGCGTTCGAACGCGATCTCGCGTGATCGAGCCTGCGGGAGCGAGGGCGGTCGGTCATCCGTCCACGTCTGAAAAATCGGCTCATCGACCATGCGTCCAAGGCTGAAGGGCGTGCTTCCCAGGGTGAGACGAGGCGACCGACTCCAAGGTCGTGTCCACGAAGCGATCCCCGCTTCGGCGTCATGGGATCGCCCTCGTGCTGATCCTTGCCGCCTTCGTCTCCGTTGCACCCGCCCGCGCTGTCGCGGCCGGGCCGGCGCCCGATGGGTTCTTCGGCGTCAACCCCGGCGACCTCTTCCACCTGCCCGAGTCGCAGTGGGACAAGCACCTGCAGGCGATCGCCGACGACGGTGTCCAGGTCGTGCGCATGGGCGCGTGGTGGTCGGACCTGGAGCCGGGCCCGCCGGTCAACGGCCAGCACCACTACTCGTTCGGCGACGTCGACAAGCAGGTGGCCGCGCTCGCGCGCCACAACCTGCAGTGGGAGCCGCTGCTGTGCTTCAGCGCCACGTGGGGCTCGCGGATCGACGGCGACTACACCGCCACGCCTGACGGCACCGACAACTTCGCCGGCTTCGCCGCCGCGCTGGCAAAGCGCTACGGCCCGGGCGGCAGCTTCTGGAGCGAGCACCCCGCGCTGCCCGCGCTCCCCGTGTCCGCCTATGAGGTCTGGAACGAGGAGAACGCAAAGGTCTACTGGCACCCGGGCACGCCCGACGACTATGCCGACCTCTACGCCGCCGCGCGCAGCGCGATCCACGGCGTCGACGATTCCGCGCGCGTCGTCGTCGGCGGCCTTGCCGGAGCGGACAACTCGGCCGTCACGGCGCCCGCCGACTTCCTGCGCCAGATGTACACGCACCGCCCCGACCTGAAGATCGACGCCGTCGGCTTCCATCCCTATGCCCGCGAGCCGCAGGGCGTGTACGACAAGATCGCCGCGTTCCGCCACGATCTCGACGGCATCGCGGGCGCCGGCGTGCCGATGGAGCTCACCGAGATCGGCTGGACGACGACCGACACGTCCGGAGTCCGACCGCGCCGGCTACCTGCGCGAGGTCGCCTCGACGCTCGCGCGCACCGACTGCGGCGTCGAGCGCGTCTCGGCATATGCCTGGCTCGGCCCCGAGCAGCAGGCCGGCGATCGCGAGCAGTGGTTCGGCATCGCGAACAAGGACGGGTCGAACAAGCCCTCGGCGAGCGCCTACGCCGCCGCCGTCCATCAGATGCGCTCGAGCGCCGCTCCCACCGACACCGTGCGGATCTGCACGGGCAAGGCGACGACGCGCGACGTCCGCCCGCGGTCGAGCCTGCGCAAGGGCAACAAGCCGGCCCGCCTCAAGCTGCGCGTGACGGTCCGCCGCCACCCGAGCCGCGTCGGGCGTCTGATCGTCAACACGCGCTGCTCCACCGGCTGCCGCGTGCGCGTCGAGCTCCGGGGGGCGCGGTCGCGCGGCCGGGCGTTCGCTTCGCGCCTCGCCACGCTTGCTGCGCTGACGACACACGTCAATGCCCGCAGCCGGACCCTCAGCCTGAACTTCGCCAAGCGCCTGGGTGGCAACTCGAGCCGCATCCGGATCAAGGTCACCGCGTTCACCGGCACCGGGCAGAAGGCGACCCGCAGCGTCACGGTGCGCCTGCGGCCGGCCGGCACCCTCGCGGCGAAGGCCGGCGCGGCGTCGTTCGTCGCTGCCTAGAGCTTCAGCACCAGCAGCCGTTCGCTGGTGAAGGCCGGCGTGCCGACGCGCGGGGGTGCCAGCGCGTTGCCGTCCGGGTCCGGGCAGGTCGGGTCGACGAGTGCGAAGCGAACGCCCAGGCGCCGCGCATCGATCTGCCCTGCCGGTGTCCCGTCGAGGATGGCGTGGGCCTCGTTGGCCCGCGCGAGCTCGGCCTTGGGCTGGATGTCGACGGGGTACAGCGCCGGCAGCGTCCGGGTGTGCAGCAGCCACGTCGCCAGGAAGCTCCAGCAGCGGTCGGTCACGACGACCTCGTTGGGGCGCAGCCTGGCCGCGACCGCGTCGAGCCCGCGCAGGGACGTCGCGTTCGTGAAGCCGTAGAAGAAGCGCACGTTGTGCGCCGCCGGCCATGCGAACGCCGCGACGACGAGCGCGAGGAGGGCGCCCGCCGCCAGCGTCTCGCGCGTCCGCGACAGCCCGGCGAGGGCGACGGCGACCAGCGGCACGAGCGCCAGCGGCAGGTAGTAGGCCATCCGCAGGTAGCCGAGCGGCAGGTGGACGATCCAGGCATAGGCGCCGGCGAGCGTGAACGCGAGCATCGCGAACAGCGGGATCAGCGCGTGGTCGCGCGCGACGCGGCGCGCGGTGACGACGAGCGCGATCAGGGCCACGGCCGTGAAGACGAGCGACAGGTCCTTGGCGGTGTGGACGACCGGCAGCTTCGAGGCCTTGTAGTCCGCGTACGACAGGGTCCCGCCGAACGTGCGCTGGCGCTCGATCAGGTCATACGCCACGCCCCCACCGAGGACGACGATCGTCCCGAGCGCGATCGTGATCGAGCGGCCCATCCGACGCAGGTCGCCGAGGACGAACGCCGTGCCGACCATGATCGCCAGCGCCCCGACGCCGACGAGGAGCGACAGCCGGTGCGTCGCGGCCAGCGCGAGCAGCGTCAGGCCGAAGCCCGCGGACTCCATCGCGGAGAGGCGGCCGGTGAACAGGCAGCCGCAGTAGAGGAGCACGAGCAACAGCACGCTGAGCGCCGCGAGGTTCGGCAGCCCGTGCCAGCCGAGGATGTCCTGGCTGATCGGCAGGACCGCCCACAGCAGCGCGGCGACGACGCCCGCGGCTGCGCCCCACAGCGAGCGCACGAAGGCGAACGTGCTGAGGATCGCGATCACGGCGAAGACCCAGATGCCGTGTACGAGCACGGTTGCGCTCTGGCCGGTCATCACGAGGTACGACCCGTAGACGGCCGGGGTGCCCGGGTCCTCGCGGAACGGGACGCCGAGCATCCAGAACGGGTTGTCGATGAGCAGCGACCCGTGCAGGCGGATCTCGTCGGCGTAGAGCACGTACTTGGCCCAGTCGTTGCCGGGCACCGGCGACCCCTTGATGACGCGCCCCTCGAGCACGATGCCGGCGGCGACGGCCACGAGGAGCCCTGCGGCGGCGAGCGCCTCGTCGCGCGGGAAGCGCACGACCGGCTCGCCACCGGCGCGCAGCGCAAGCCCGAGCGCGACCAGCGCCGCCGGGACCAGTCGCACGACGAGCCCGTTGAGCGGCAGGCCGATGCTCGCCACGGTGATCAGCGCAACCGACGACGCCGCGAAGCCCAGGGCGGGCGCGGCGGCCAGAGCGGTGACCAGGTGGCGCCGTGCGAGCCGGGGCAGCAACGGAACGAGCGCCAGCCCCGGGGCCGCGATCAGGACGAAGGCCGCGAGCACGGGGACATGCCCGCCGAGGAGGGCGATCAGGGCCTCGACGGCCACCGCTGCCGCACCTGCGAGCGCGAGTGGGCGCGTCTGTATGGTCCTGGCGGCTATGACTCGGTTCGGGGTCGGACTCGCGAGCGTCCTGATGTGCGCCGTCCTCGCCGCACCGGTCGACGCCCAGGCAGGGGGCAACGGACTATACGAGCCGTTCCCCACGGTGGGAGCACGCAAGCGGGCCGAGCGCTTCATCAACCGGTACCGCGCCCCCGCGGCCAAAGCGCCGGTCTCGCGGGCCGAGCTCGACCACGGCTCGTTCAACGACGCCGCATTGCGACCGGCGCCGGCGGCGCCGCCAGCGCACGGGCGATCACCTCCGCAAGCTCCGCGGCCTGGCTGGTGTGGGTCGTCCTGGGCGGTCTGATCGTCGCCTGCACCGCACCGGCGCTGCGCCGCGAGTGAGCCGCTCCGTCCGGCTGCTCATCGTGCTGGCGCTCGCCGCCGGGCTCATCGGGCTCGCGGTGGTGCTGGTCGGCGGCGACGACAACGCTCCGCAGCCCGCTGCGCAGCAGCGACCGCCGGCCGACTTCATCGGCCTGATCCCGCCGGGCCTGGCCTCGCTGAGCGCGGCCGAGCTCGACCACGCCCTGGACCGGACCAAGCGCCTGCATGCCGGCCTCGTGCGCCAGACCTTCGACTGGTCGGTCATCGAGCCACGGCCGCGCCGCTACGACTTCTCGCGCTACGACGCGCTGATGGCGGCCGCGGCCGCCCGCGGCCTGCGCGTCCTGCCCGTGCTGTTCAACCCGCCGGGGTTCCATTCGGCCGGCCCGTCGCGCCCGTCTCCGCGCGGGACGTTCCCGCCGCGGCATCCCTCGGATCTCGGGGACTTCGCCGCCGTGGTGGCGCGCCGCTACGGGCCGGGCGGGAGCTTCTGGCGGGCGCATCCGGGGCTGCCCGCGGATCCGATCCGGTCCTGGCAGGTCTGGAACGAGCCGAGCCTGCCGGCCTACTGGCCGACCGGCCCGAGCCCGCGGGCATACGCGCGCGTGCTCGCCGCGACGGCGAAGGCCATCCGCGGGGTTGACCCGAAGGCGACGATCGTCAGCGCCGGGATCCCCCAGTCGCGCATCGGCGTGCCGTTCGGGCGCTATGTCGAGGGGCTGTACCGCGCCGGCGCGGCGCGCGCGTTCGACGTCCTCGCAATCCACCCGTACGCGCGCGACGCAACGGGGGTCGTCGCCGCGATCGCGCAGGCGCGGCAGATCATGGATCGCCACGGCGACCGGTCGCCGATCTGGGTCACCGAGGTCGGCTGGGCCTCCGCCGGACCCCCCAGCGACTTCACCGTCGGACCTCGCGGACAGGCCGAGCGCGTGCGGGCGACGTTGCTCGCGCTTGGCGCGCAACGGCGCCAGCTCGGCCTGCGCGGGATCGTCTACTTCGGGCTGCAGGACTCCCCCGTCTACGCAGGCGGGAGAGACTTCTGGGGGCTGCACACCGGCCTCTTGGGGCTCGACGGGCAGGCCGAAACCGGCGTTCGCAACGTTCGAGAATTCTGCGAGGCGCGTGCTGGGCCGCTAGGCTCGCCCAGCATGAAGCGCGTACGGGCTCTGATCCTGGCGGGGGCGTTCGTGTCGCTCGCACTTCCCGCCACCACCGCGGTGGCCAGCGAGTTCGCGGGCATCGTCGCCAACGACGTGTACTCCGGCAGCCCGTCGTACCGCGCCAAGCAGCTCGCCGCCCAGCACGCGGCAGGGGTCGGTATCATCCGTCAGACGCTCCCCTGGGCCGCGGTCGAGATCGCGCCCAACAACTACGACTTCACCTCGTTCGACGGCTTCGTGGTGGAGGCGGCCCGCCACAACATCAGGGTGCTCCCCGTGCTCTTCGACCCGCCGAGCTTCCGCAGGCCGGCCGGCGCCAACAAGAAGTACACGCCCTTGCCGAAGTCCAACAACGACATGGCGGCCTTTGCGCGCGTGGTCGTGGACCGCTACGGGGTCGGCGGCGGGTTCTGGACGTCGCATCCCGAGCTGCCCGCGCTCCCGTTCACCTCGTACCAGATCTGGAATGAGCCGAACCTGCCGGTGTACTCGGGCGGCAAGCCGAACGCGGCGGCGTACGTCGCGTTGCTGCGGACCGTGAATTCGGCCATCAAGCAGCTCGACCCGAACGCCGATGTCGTGACCGCCGGGCTTCCCGACAGCCGCCTCTCGAAGCCCAATCTCTACAAGTACATCCAGCAGATGTACTCGGCGGGCGCCAAGGGGACGTTCGACACCCTCGGCGTCAACCCCTATGCGCCAACCGCCTCGAGCCTGATCTCCAAGCTCAAGAAGATCCGCGGGATCATGACCAAGAACGGCGACGCTGACAGCGGCCTCTGGGTCACAGAGCTCGGCTGGTCGGACGTCGGGCCCGGTTCCGCGTTCCGGGCCGGGAAGTCCGGACAGGCCAAGCGCATCGGCCAGGCGGTCGCCGCCCTCAAGCGCAACGCGGCGGCGCTCAAGCTGCGCGGCTTCTTCTACTTCGCCTGGAAGGACGGCGCCGTCTACAAGGGCGGCAAGGACTTCTGGGGGCTGCACACCGGCCTGCTGCGAAAGAACGGCACCAAGAAGCCGGCGTTCGCGGCGTTCAAGAAGGCCATCGCAGGGCTGTGACCGAGACCCCTGCGGCCAGGAGCCGCCTCGAACGACTCTTCCGGGCGACCGAGGAGGAGAACCGGCGTGCCGTGCTGCGCATGCTGCCGCGAGGCGGCGGTGGCGACATGCTCGACATCGGTACGCACAAGGGCGAGTTCGCAGCGCGGGTGGCCGAACGGGTTGGTGCGTCGAGAGTCGCCGGCATCGACTTCATCGGGGAGCACGTGGCCGCTGCGCGGACGCGGGGGATCGAGGTCGTGTGCGCCGACATCGACGAGGGCCTGCCGTTCGCCGACGGCGAGTTCGACCTCGTGCACGCCAACCAGGTCATCGAGCACGTGCGCCGCTCCGACGCGTTCCTGCGTGAGGTGCGGCGGGTGCTGCGGCCGGGTGGGCTGGCGCTGATCTCCACGAACAACCTCTCGTCGTGGCACAACGTCGGCGCGCTCGCGCTCGGCTACCAGCCGATGCCCGCGCACGTGAGCGACGAGATCATCGTGGGCAACCCGCTCGATCCGCTCCGCGGGCGGAGCCATGAGGACGGCCGCGCCCACCTTCGGCTGTTCACCGGGCGCGCGCTGATCGAGCTGTGCGCCGTGCACGGCCTCGAGCGCGTGGCGCTGCGGACAGCCGGCTACTACCCGTTGCCTCCGCGACTCGGGCGCATCATCGCGCGCGTGGACCGCCTGCACGGAGCGTTCCTGGTTGCGCTCGTGCGGCGACCGCTCTCTTGACGAGCTACCGTTGTTGACGTGGGTATGGATGCCCGTCGTCTCGGCCTGGCAGGGATCGCCACCGTTCTGGCGCTGGCGCTCGTTCCCGCGCTCGCCGAGGGGGCGACGCAGTCGCGCAAGAAGGCGATCTGGGGCCCGGTCCGCGTCGACGGGGTCTCGCAGTTCCCGGTCTACAAGGACCTCGGCGCCGGCATCTACATGATGCGGATCAACTGGTGGGCGGTCGCGGCGCACCGCCCCGCGCATCCGCGCAACCCGAGCGACCCCGCCTACACGTGGCCCGCCGAGGTCGACGACGCCGTGCAACAGGCCGGCCAGTACGGCATGCGCGTGGCGATGGAGCTCAGCGATTCACCCGGCTGGGCCAGCGGACACCCGGGCGACGGACGCTGGGCGCCGAAGCGCTCGGCTGACTTCGCGAACTTCGCGGCCGCCGCGGCCAAGCGCTGGCCGAAGATCCACCTCTGGCTGATCTGGCCTGAGCCCACGCAGAAGGCGAACTTCCAGCCGCTGATCACGAGACGCCGCGACCGGCCGCTGACGAAGCGGATGCGGCGCGGGCCGCACCGCTACGCGCGGCTGCTCGATGCTCCTACGGCGCGCTGAAGTCGGTGAGCCCGAAGAACCTCGTGATCGGCGGCAATACGTTCACCACGGGCGACGTGTCGGTGCTCAACTGGATCAAGAACCTCAAGCTGCCCAACGGCAAGCCGCCGCGCATGGACATGTACGGCCACAACCCGTTCAACAACCGCCCGCCCGTGCTCGGCGGGCCGCGGCTCGGGCACGGGTTCATCGACTTCACCGACCTGCCGATCCTCGCCCGCTGGATCGATCGCTACCTCGGCCGGCCGCGCCACCGCGCCGGGATGAAGATCTTCATCGCCGAGCTGATGTACCCGACCGACCATCGCAACTTCGAGTTCGACTACTTCGTCTCGCGCAAGACGGCCGCGCTGTGGCTCGGTGAGGCGCTGCACGCCGTTCGCAACTGGACGCGGATCTACACGCTGGCCTGGACGGCGCTCTACGACGACCCGGTGCGGCCCGACCACCTCCAGGTCGAGCGCGGGCTGCTCACCCGCAACGGCAAGAAGAAGCCGGCGTACTTCGCCTACCGGCGCGGCTGAGCGTCGGTTCTCCGCCAGCGATCCGGCGGTCCCCACCATGGCGGCGGTGCCGGCGCGCGCGGAGACTCGTCGCATGAAAGCTCTCACCACACTGCTCGCCGAGAAGGCGATGGCGAAGATGGAACAGCCGGCCGACGGCCTGAAGGAGTGGCGCGACGCCGCGCAGTCGCAGATCACCGAGCCCGTCATCGACGCGTGCCTGTTCACGCGGCCCACGAGCTACGCCGGGAACGTCGTGGCGAGCCACTCGGGGCCGATCGTGGGGATGCTTCTGCGCAAGAGCCGCGAGATCCGTGCCGGCGGCCTCCCGCAGCACTTCCTGCTGGCCGTGACCGAGCATGAGGTCGTCGCCCTCGAGCGGGTGATGAAGGCCCGTGGCGGCCCGATGGGCGCGCCGGGCGGCGAGGTCGGGCGCTGGAAGCGCTCCGACGTGGGCGTGACGTGGGCGCCGGCGGGCTATCTGCTGAGGGTGACGATCGTCGTCGCCGGCGAGGTGTACGAGTGCAGCGTCGTCAAGCAGGACCTCACCGAGTCGTTCCTGCGTCTGCTGTCGGACCCGGAGAAGATGCGCGCGGCAGCCTGACCGGACTAGGCTGCGTCATGGCCTTCGTCTCCCGCGGATTTCGCGGCCGCCCGCGCCGCGACGTGGACACGTCGCGTGTGCCGCCCGGCCAGTACGTCGTCGACGACTTCCCGGTGCTGTCGGCCGGGCCGACGCCGCGAACACAGACCGAGGACTGGGACTTCCGGATCGACGGCGAGGTCGACGATCCGGTCGCCTGGAACTGGGACGCGTTCATGGCGCTGCCGCAGGAGACGTTCACCGTCGACATCCACTGCGTGACCAAGTGGACGAAGCTCGACACGACGTGGACCGGGGTCTCGGTCGACACGCTTCTGGACGGCATCGACACCGAGGCCGAGCACGTCGTTGCCTGGTGCGACGGCGACTACACGACCAACATCCCGCTCGAGGACGTGACGGGCTCGAAGGCGTGGCTCGTGCACACGTTCGACGGCGAGCCGCTCGGTCGCGAGCACGGCGGCCCGGCGCGGCTGCTCGTCCCGCACCTGTACTTCTGGAAGAGCGCGAAGTGGGTGCGCGGCCTGACGCTCACGATCGACGACCGGCCGGGCTTCTGGGAGGCGGCCGGCTACCACAACTACGGCGACCCCTGGCGGGAGCAGCGCTATTGGAGCGACTGAGGGTCGACTGGCGGGTGGCGACGGTCGCCGAGGTGGTCGACGAGACACCGCACGCCCGGACCCTCGTCCTGGACGTCGAGGGCTGGCCCGGCCACGTCGCCGGCCAGCACGCCGACGTCCGGCTCACGGCGCGAGGACGGCTACCAGGCCGAGCGCTCGTACTCGATCGCGTCGGCGCCGGAGGACGCGACGGTGTCGCTGACGGTCGAGCGGATCGACGACGGGGAGGTCTCGCCCTATCTCGCGGGCGAGGTTCGCGCGGGCGACGAGTTCGAGCTGCGCGGCCCGATCGGCGGCCACTTCACATGGCGGCGCGCAGCAGGGTGGGCCGCTGCTGCTGGTCGCCGGCGGCTCGGGGATGGTCCCGCTGATGGCGATGCTGCGCCACCGCGCCGCTGCGAAGAGCACCGCGGCCGCGATGGTGCTGGTGTCATCGCGCACGGTGCAGGACATCCTGTACCGCTCCGAGCTGGAGCGGCTCGCGCGGGGCGACGGGCTGGCCGTGCACCACACGCTGACGCGCGGTGCGCCGGAGGGCTGGGACGGCTTCGACCGGCGGGTGGACGCCGCGATGCTGTCCGCCGTGGCGCCCGCGCCCTCCGACGCCCCGCGTACGTTCGTCTGCGGGCCGACGCCGTTCGTCGAGGCGGTGGCGGACCTGCTCGTCGGGCTCGGGCACCAGCCCGCTTCGATCCATGCCGAGCGCTTCGGACCCACAGGAGGCTGAGATGACCTTGGACGGCAACGCCATCGCCGGAGTGCTCGTGGAGGCGCTCGGCAACGAGATGACCGACGCGCCGCGTGGCTGTCAGTCGTGCGGCGCCGTCAACCCCATCGGGGCGCACATCCTCTACAGGGGGGCCGGATGGGTCCTGCGCTGCCCCGCGTGCGGAGACGTCGCGTTGCGGATCGTCACGCACGCCGAGCAGCACGTGCTCACGCTCGCCGGTCAATGGCGCATCGAGACCCCGCGCTAGCGACCTCTAGGGTTCGTCCATGTCCGCCACCGCCGCCGCGCCGACCACCGCCACCGACCAGATCGAGGCCGCCAACGCCTCCGGGCGAACGCCCGTCGTCTTCGTCCACGGCCTCTGGCTCCTGCGCACCAGCTGGGAACGCTGGGAGGCGCTGTTCGACGAGGCCGGATACGCGCCGATCGCTGCCGACTGGCCCGATGACCCGCCGAGCGTTGCAGCCGCGCGCTCCAACCCGGACGCGTTCGCGGGCAAGGGCGTCGCGCAGGTCGCCGACCACGTCGCCGCACTGATCGGCCGGCTGGAGAAGAAGCCGGCTGTCGTCGGCCACTCGTTCGGGGGCCTGATGGCGCAGATCGTCGCGGGCCGCGGGCTGACGTCCGCCGCGGTCGCGATCGACCCGGCGCCGTTCCGCGGTGTGCTGCCGCTGCCGATCTCGGCGCTGCGGTCCGCGTTCCCCGTGCTCGGCAACCCCCTCAACCGCGGCAAGGCGATCTCGCTGACGTTCGACCAGTTCCGCTACGGCTGGGCGAACGCGCTCGACGAAGCCGAGGCGCGCGAGCTGTTCGACAGCTTCATGGTCGCCGCGCCGGGCAAGCCGCTGTTCCAGGCGGCGATGGCGAACCTGAACCCAGGGACCGAGGTGAAGGTCGACGCGAAGAACCGCGACCGCGGCCCGCTGCTGATCATCTCCGGCGAGAAGGACCACACCGTCCCGCACGCGATCGCGCACGCGTCCTACAAGCGCCAGCAGCACAACCCGGGCGTGACGGAGTTCACCGAGCTGCCCAACCGCGGCCACGCGCTCGTCATCGACAGCGGCTGGCGCGAGGTGGCCGACGCGGCGCTGGAGTTCGTGAAGCGCTTTACGTAGGCGGGTGGCTGCGCGCCAGCGCCCGCCCCCGGGATGGAACGGCAGCGGATGCGCGTCTTGTAGGGCATGAAGAAGCTCACGATCCCCATGGCGATTGGCGCACTCGCCCTGGCGCTGGCCGCCTGCGGCGGCAGCAGCCCAAACAAGAGCGCCACCAGCAGTGTCCTGGTCGACTCGAGCGGGATGGCGTTGTACTCGCCCGCCGGCGAGACCGCTGCCAACGTCCGCTGCACGGGCACGTGCGCGTCGATCTGGATGCCACTGCGTCCGGGTGCCGCGAAGCTCGCCAACGCGGCGACCATCACCCGGCCCGACGGCACGAAGCAGCTCGCCGTCGCCGGGAAGCCGCTGTACACGTTCGCGCAGGACAAGCCCGGGTCGGTCACCGGCAATGGCGCAACCGACGCGTTCGCCGGCAAGCAGTTCACCTGGCACGCCGTGCAGTCCGGCGGCGCCACCGCGGCGACGGCGCCGATGCCCAGCGGCGGTGGCTCCAGCGGCGGCTACTGAGCGCGCAAGAAGCGCGCCGGGGCCGATGCAGACACCGACTGCAAGGCTCCGCTCCACCCAGCCGAGGTCGCGTTCGTCCTGTCGGGCGGCGCGAGCCTCGGCGCCGTCCAGGCCGGCATCCTGACGCATCGGCGGCTCATCGAGGACATCGAGCGCCACCGCGACGACGCGCACGCGTAGCCGTCGGTTACGATTCCCGTAATGAAAACGGTTTCGGGTTTCGTTCTGGCGGCGGTGGTGGTTGCCGGCGCTCTCGCCGGCTGCGGCGCCCAGCCGGCCGACCCGACCAAGGGCGCGCGCGTGGTGCACGTGGTCGCCGCCGAGAACGTGTGGGGCGACGTGATCGCCCAGATCGGCGGTCGGCACGCGAGTGTCACCTCGATCCTCAGCGACCCCTCGGCCGACCCGCACCTGTTCACGGCGAACCCGCGCGACGCGGCGCGCCTCGCGAAGGCGAACCTCGTGGTCGTCAATGGCCTGGGCTACGACGACTTCGCGCGCAAGCTGCTCTCGGCCTCATCGAGCTCCAAGCGGCGGGTGTTGACCGTGGCGGACGTGGTCGATCCGCCAGGCAAGGATCCGAATCCGCACCTCTGGTACGACATCCCACGGCTCCCTGACGTTGCGCGCGCGTTCGCGGACGCCCTGGCCGCGCAGGACCCGCGCGACGCGCGGTACTTCCGCACCAACGCGGCCCGCTTCGTCGAGTCGCTGCAACCGCTGCTGAGAACGGTGGCCACGATCGAAGGGCGTCATCCCGGCGCGCCGGTCGCCTACACCGAGCGCGTGCCGGGCTACCTGCTCGACGCGGCGGGGCTGACTGTTCGGACGCCGTCGGGCTTCGCGCGCGCGGTCGAGTCCGGCAGTGAGCCCGGGCCGGGCGACACGCAGCGGATGAACGACCTGGTGTCCGGCCACAAGATCGACGCGCTGCTCTACAACTCGCAGGCGGTGACCCCCGTGACGAAGCGGCTGCGCTCCCTGGCGGCGAGTTCCGGTGTGCCGGTGGTCGCGATGGCCGAGACGTTGCCGCCGGCCGAGGCGAGCTTCCAGGACTGGCAGCTGCACCAGGCGCAGGCGTTGCGCAAGGCGCTGGGGGACCATTGACCGCGGTCGCAGAGCTGCGCGCTGCGTCGATGCGGCTGGGCGACCGATCGCTCTGGGACGGGCTGGACCTGAGCATAGGCGCCGGCGAGTTCCTCGCGGTGCTCGGGCCCAACGGCGCGGGCAAGACGACGCTGCTGAAGGTGCTGCTGGGGCTCCTCGACCTGAGCGGCGGCTCGGTGTCGGTCGCCGGCGTGGCGCCGCGCGAGGGGCGCGACCGGATCGGCTACGTCCCGCAGCTGCGGGCGTTCGATCGCGAGCTTCCGCTGCGCGGGCGCGACCTGGTTCGGCTCGGGTTCGATGGGCACCGCCACGGGCTCGCGCGCGCGTCCGGCGACGCCACCCGGCGTGCGTGGCAGAGGCACTGGAGGCGGTCGACGCGAGCTCGTATGCGGACCAGCCCATCGGGTTGCTGTCGGGCGGCGAGCAGCAGCGGCTGCGCATCGCCCAGGCGCTGCTCGGGCGGCCGCCGTTGTTGCTCTGTGACGAGCCGCTGCTGTCGCTGGACCCCTCGCACCAGCACGGGGTGACCGCGCTGCTCGATCGCCGCCGGCGCGAAGACGGCACCGCCGTCGTGTTCGTCACCCACGAGATCAACCCGGTCCTGCCGTACGTCGATCGCGTGCTGTACCTGGCTGCCGGGCACTGGGCGCTGGGCTCGCCCGGCGAGATCTTCACCAGCGAGCGCCTCACCGCGCTGTACGGCACGACCATCGACGTCGTTCGCGTGCGCGACCGCATCGTCGTGCTCGGCGCCGACGGCGACGTCGAGGCCTGTCACCACCACGTGCACCCATGAACCTGGACTTCTACCTGCAACAGCCATTCGCTCAGCACGCGCTGCTCGCGGGGGCGATGGTCGCCGTGACGTGCGGGCTGATCGGGCCGTTCGTCGTGATGCGCGGCATGGCGTTCGCCGTGCACGGGACGAGCGAGCTGGCGTTCACGGGGGCCGCAGCGGGGCTGCTCGTCGCCGACAACGCTGTGGCCGGGGCGCTGGTCGGCGCAGTCGTGGTGGCTGCGCTCCTGACTGCCCTGGGCGGCGAGACGCGCGACCGCGACTCGACGATCGGCGTCGTGCTCGCGTTCGGGCTGGGGGCGGGGGTCTACATGCTCAGCAAGTACCACGGGTTCGCCACGGCCGCGACGAACATCCTGTTCGGGGACATCTTCGGGGTCAGCAACGGGCAGCTGGTGCTGCTGCTGGTGATCGGCGTCGTCGTCGCGGTGGTGATGCTCGTCATCCGCCGGCCGCTGCTGTTCGCATCGGTCGACGCGGAGGTCGCCGCGGCGCGCGGCGTCCCCGTCCGAGCGCTCGGCGCCGTCTTCCTGCTGATCCTCGCGCTGACCGTCACCGAGGCCGCGCAGATCGTCGGCACGCTGCTGGTGCTGAGCCTCGCGATCTCGCCGGCGGCAGCCGCGCAGCGGCTCTCAGCGAATCCGGTGGCCGTTACCTGCCTGTCGATCGGCTTCGCCCTGCTGGCGACCGAGGGCGGCATTCTTGCCAGCCTGGCCAGCGATACCGTCAAACCGAGCGTGTTCATCACCGCGATCAGCTTCGGCGTCTACCTCGCGGCACGCGTGGCCGGCGCGCGGAGGCGTCCCGCCTATGCCTGAACAGACCCGCAAGCGAACGCGCCAGGGCGCGGCCGTGCTCGAGGCACTGGATGGGAGCGACGGCTTCCGCACGGCTCAGCAGATCCACGCCGACCTACGCGCTGACGGCGACGGCATCGGCCTGACGACCGTCTATCGCCACCTCCAGCTGCTCGCCGACAGCGGCGCGGTCGACGTG
>CAWCEB010000154.1:0-84355 GCA_963794105.1 uncultured Actinomycetes bacterium
AGTGCGTAGAACTTGCCGGGATGGATGCGGCTCGGCACGAGGTAATCACGCGCGCCCTCAGGCGAACTGGACGTCAGGATCGGCGTCTGGAATTCCAGGAAGCCCTGGGCTTGCATTCGGCGGCGAATACTGGAGATGACCTTCGATCGCAGGACGATGTTCGCGTGGACCTTCTCCCGGCGCAGGTCCAGAAAGCGATAACGCAGCCGCTGCTCTTCGGGCGTCTCCTGGACGCCGGCGACCTGGAACGGCAGGGTGTCGGCCGGCGATAAGACGTCGATCCCTTCGACCACGACTTCGATCAGACCGGTCGGCAGCGCCGGATTGATGTTCTCCTCCGTGCGCTCGACCACCCGGCCGGTAACGGCGATGACGCTTTCCAGCCGGAGTGTTTCGGCGACCCGAAACGCGTCGGACTCCGGCGTGAACACACACTGCGTGATGCCGTAGTGATCCGCAAATCGATGAACAGCAACTGGCCGTGATCGCGCTTGCGGTTGACCCAGCCTGCCAGGCGCACGGCCTGGCCCACCTGCTCGGGACCGAGCACGGCGCAGGTGTGGGTGCGATAGACGCTCGACTGGCTCACGATTCGTCCTTTACTCTAGGCGCGCAGGGAGTGTCCGGCTTCAGCCGGACCGTCATTAATCCGGTTGCTACTCGGCGATGCGCACGCGTTTGGCGATGCCGGCCGCCGCGCTGTCGCGCGGCGCGTCTTCCTGCTGCCGCGTCTGAAGATCCCGGACGGCCACCACGTTCCGGGCCCGCTCGTCTTCACCGAGAATGGCCAGAACCGGGACGTTCCGGCTCGCAGCATATTTCAACGGCTTCTCCGAGCTTCGGGCTGCTTTCCGGAAAGATCTCGACGCGCAGCCTTTCCGCGCGCAACTCCGAGGCGAGCCGCAACGCGTCGGCGCGCAGATCGTCGCTCGAGAAACGTCACCATGACGTCCACCGCGCCGCGCGAAGACCTCGCGGGAAACATGTCCCGCTCGGTCATGACCACGATGATCCGCTCGAGGCCCAACGAAAAGCCGCAGGCCGGCACGTCGCGGCCGAGGAACATCCCGACCAGATTGTCGTACCGGCCACCGCCGCCGAGGCTGCCGGCCAGGTCCGAGACCGCAATCTCCATGATCGCGCCGGTGTAGTATGACAGCCCCCGCGCCAGGCTTGGATCGATTCGAATTCGGCCTCGGCCGCGGTGCCCTCGGCGAGCTCGAGATCCTCGTCAATTCCTGGACGGCGTCGTGCCGGCTTCGTGCTCGCGACGAACTCGCGCAGCTGCTCGAGCACGCCGCGCGGTTCGGGCTCGTGCTGGTCGCGTTGGCGAAGAACGCCAGGCACGCGCCGCCGCGGCTTCCGTCGACGCCGCGGGCCGTCGAGCTCCGTTGTCACCCCGTCCGGGCCGATCTTATCCAGCTTGTCGAGCGCCACAGGGCCTCGCCGTGCAGCAGTTGCCGGCACGCCCGCGCACTCGAGCAGGGCGGTCAGCGCGCGGCGGTGATTCAGCCGGATCACGAAATCCTCGAAGCGCAGGCGCGCCGAGGACCTCGCTGACCGCCGAGAGGAGTTCGGCTTCGACGACCGGCGACGTCGATCCGATCGCGTCGATATCGCACTGATAGAACTCCCGGAATCGTCCGCGCGCCGGACGATCCGCGCGCCAGACCGGCTGAATCTGGTATCGCTTGAAGAACTCGCGGCAGATCGTTCTGGTACTGGGCGACAACGCGGGCGAGCGGCACGGTCAAGTCGTAGCGCAGCGCGAGATCGGCCTCGCCCGCTCGCCTCGTGCTCACCGCGACGCAAAATCTTGAAAATCAGCTTGTTGCCTTCTTCGCCGTACTTGCCGAGCAGCGTCTCGATGTTCTCGAACGCCGGCGTCTCGAGCGGCTCAAAGCCATAGCTCTCGTAGACCTCGCGGACGACGCGCATCACGTACTCGCGGCGCCGGACGTCGTCGGGCAGGAAGTCGCGCGTGCCGCTGGGCGGCTTGGTGGACATCGTCAGCGGTTGCGGGAAAGTCGGGTGGGCGCGGACCGTGTTCCGCGCGGCGTGCGAGGCATTCTCAGTGATTATACCGGGCTGGTAGGGCGGGCACGGCTGGCAGGGCCGGCCTCAAGGGCAAGGTGGGGCCGGCGGGGCAGGCACGGCGGGCAGGAAAGCGACAAATTGCGTCCTGCCTGCCTTGCCCGCCAGCCTTGCCCGCCCGGCCAGCTCGCTGATTAATTCGCGTTCTGCGTCTTCGGGCTTGGCCCACCGCGCAACGTCAGCAAATGGTCGCGGATTGCTCGAATCTGGGTCTCGGCGGAACCGCCCATCTGCGGGTAATACGATTTCGGGTGTCCGGCCAGAACGCCGGCAGTCGTGTGCCCGGCAGGATGACCGCCGGATTTTTCAGCCACGCCAGGATCCAGTCCGGCTGCAGACGGTCGGAAGACATCCGCAAATCGGGCGCGAGATTCGAGGTCGGTTGATCCTTTGGAATCGTGCCGAGCACATGGCACTGCTGACACTTCAGCAACTCGAACAGCGCCTTGCCCCCGGCGTCGCCGGTGGTCGAGGCATTGACCACGGCGTGGCATCTGGAATGGTCCCACGATGTCGGACACCGCGCCGAAGTAACGGATGACGCCGTTTAGATTCGTATCGTCAAGGGCGAAGGTCGGCATCCGCACCTATGGCACCGGCGAGGCGGAGGTCCGCGCGCTCGACGGCGTCGACGTCGCCATCGGCGAGCAGCGCTTCGTCGCCGTCATGGGCCCGTCGGGCTCGGCAAGTCGACGCTCATGCACGTCCTGGCCGGGCTGGACCGTCCGACCGTCGGGGACCGTCGAGATCGCCGGGACCGAGGTCACCAAGCTCGACGACAAGGCGCTGACCGTGCTGCGCCGCGACAAGGTCGGCTTCATCTTCCAGGCGTTCAACCTGCTGCCGGTCCTGACGGCGGAGGAGAACATCCTGCTGCCGCTGTCGATCGCCGGGCGCTCGCCCGACCGCGAATGGGTCGACCGGCTCGATCGACGCGGTCGGCCTGCGTGATCGGCTCGAGCCACCGGCCGTCGGAGCTGAGCGGCGGTCAGCAGCAGCGCGTCGCCGTGGCGCGGGCGCTGGCGTCGCGGCCTGCGGTGATCTTCGCCGACGAGCCGACCGGGAACCTCGACTCGACCTCGTCGCGCGAGGTGCTCGAACTGCTTCGCCGCGCGGTCGACGAGTTCGGCCAGACGGTCGTGATGGTCACACACGACCCCGACGCCGCAAAGATCGCCGACGAGACGATCGAGATGGCCGACGGGAAGATCGTCGCGGGCGCATGACCCGCGTCGTCCTTCGCGGCCTGCTGGCTCGCCGGCTGCGGTTGGCGCTCACCGCGTTCGCGGTCGCGCTTGGCATCACGCTCGTCGCCGGCACCTACGTCTTCACCGACACGATCAACGCGTCGTTCGACGCGATCTTCACCAAGGCCTACCAGAAGACCGACGTCGTCGTCAGCCCTGGCGACGAGGTGACCAACCAGGACGGCGAGAAGCCGCCGATGCCGGCCTCTGTGCTCGCCAAGGTCAAATCGACCGACGGCATCGCCAACGCCGAGGGCGGGATCTTCGACTTCGGCTCGACGGTGCTGACCCCGAGCGGCAAGAAGATCGGCCAGGGAGGGATCGTTGCGTCGCGGCGCGACGACCAGCGCTACGAGCTGTTCGACGTTGCGACGGGTCGCCTCCCCGCGGCGCCGGGCGAGGTGGCGATCGACCGCTCGACCGCGGACAACGAGCACCTCGAAGCTCGGGCGGCCGGATCGTGGTCGCGGGCCAGGTGCCCAAGGAGACGTTCCGGATCGTCGGGATCATCCGCATCCAGGGCGTCGACTCGCTCGGCGGCTCGCCGGTGGCGATGCTCACGCTGCCGGAGGCGCAGCGGATCACGGGCAAGGTCGGCCGGCTCGACGAGGTCGACGCGACCGTGAAGAAGGGCTCCGACGCGCAGGCCGTCAAGCGCGAGCTGCAGTCCGCGCTGGGCCCGAACGTCCACGTCCGCACCGGCTCGGAGGAGGCGGCCAGCCAGTCCAAGGACATCCGCGACAACCTCGGCTTCCTCAAGACCGCGCTGCTCGCATTCGCCGGCATCTCGCTGTTCGTCGGCGCCTTCATCATCTTCAACACGTTCTCGATCACCGTCGCGCAGCGCGCGCGCGAGTTCGGGCTGCTGCGCACGCTCGGGGCGTCGCGCGCGCAGGTGCTGCGCTCGGTGCTCGGGGAGGGCCTCTTCCTGGGGTTCTTCGGCGCGCTGATCGGGCTCGGGCTCGGGGTCGCGCTCGCCGCGGGGCTCAAGGCGCTGTTCGCGGCGATCGGGTTCGACGTGCCGTCCAACGGGACGGTCATCGAGAGCCGGACGGTCATCGTCTCGCTCGTCGTGGGCGTGGTCGTGACGATCCTCTCGACCCTGGCGCCGGCGATCCGGGCGACACGCGTGCCGCCGGTGGCAGCGCTGCGCGAGGGCTTCGTCGTCTCGACGGGGCATCGCTCGCGCTCGCATTGCCGGCGAGCATCGTGATGCTGCTGGGGGGCGTCGTCCTGATGGCGCTCGGGTTGTTCGGCACCGGGTCGTCGAACCGCGACCTCACGTTCGTCGGGCGTCGGCGCCGGCCTGCTGTTCCTTGGGACGGCGCTGCTCTCCCCGCGACTCGTCCCGCCGATCGCGGGGTTCATCGGCGCTCCGATGCGGGGGATCACAGGGCGCCTGGCGCGCGAGAACGCCGTTCGCCAGCCCGGGCGCACCGCGGCGACCGCGGCGGCCCTGATGGTCGGCGTCGCGCTCGTCGCGTTCGCGTCGATCTTCGCCGCGAGCGCGCGCAAGACGATCCACGACGCCGTCAGCAACGGGTCGCACGCGCAGTTCATCATCCAGAACACCGACGGCTTCTCGGCGTTCTCGCCGCAGGCGGCGAAGAGCGTCGCGCAGATCCCCGGCGTGCAGAAGGTGAGCCCGCTGCGCTTCGCACAGGGCAAGGTCGGCAAGCAGGACGTGTCGGTCACCGGCATCGATCCGGCGACGTTCCCCGACCTCTACTCGTCGGAGCAACACGGCGCAGCTGCGCAACCTGGCGCCTGGCGCCGCCTACGTGTCCAAGGGCTACAGCGACGACCACCACCCGGGTGGCGGTGCTTCGCGTCAAGACGGCGACGGGCCGGACGGTCCCGCTGCGCGTCGCCGGCGTCTACGACGACAAGGGTCACCTGCTCGAGCGACATCACCGTCGCCAACGAGCAGATCGCCCGCGACTTCGCGCTCGGCCAAGGACAACTACGTGTTCGTCGGTGCGACCGGGAACAGCGTCAAGGAGGCGATCAAGCGCGAGCTCAAGGCCGACTTCCCGCAGACCGAGGCGCTGACCAACCAGGAGTTCATCGACGACCAGGCCGGCCAGATCGACCAGGTCCTCGCGCTGATCTACGCGCTGCTGGCGCTGGCGATCATCGTCTCGCTGTTCGGGATCGTGAACACGCTCGTGCTCTCGATCACGGAGCGAACGCGCGAGCTCGGCATGCTCCGTGCGATCGGCACGTCGCGTCGCCAGGTGCGCAAGATGATCCGCTACGAGGCGATCATCACCGCGATGCTCGGCGGCATCCTCGGCGCGGCGCTGGGCGTGCTGCTCGCGCTGGTCGTCAGCCGGCCGCTGGAGGACTTCAAGCTGTCGATCCCGTTCGGCAGCCTGATCCTCCTGCTCGTCCTCAGCGGGATCGCCGGCGTCGGCGCAGCGGTGCTCCCCGCTCGGCGCGCGTCCAAGCTCGACGTGCTCGAGGCGCTGGCCTACGAGTGACGCAACTCCGGGGACTGTCCCTGGAGCTGCTTGGCGGCGCGGTGCAGCGCCCACAGTTGCGCGCAGACCAGGGCGGCGGCGCCGAGGTAGCCGAACTCGGCGCGGGCGAGGCGGTCGTCGACGATCGGCAGCAGCATCCAGAGCACGAACGCCCCGGCGGCGAGCAGCCAGGCGCGGGCCGCCTGGGCAGCGCGGCCGCCGGCCAGCGCGGCCTGGTTGAGCGTGCCGGCGGTGAGGTGGAAGCCCATGCCGACGGCGACGGCGGCGAGGCCGACGCGGCCGTAGGCGTAGCCCTTGCCGAACGCGAGGTCCATGACCCACGGGCCGATCGCGCAGCAGGCCGATCGCGCAGGCGCCCGCGAACACCGCGATCGCCCGAATCGTGAAGCGGATCGCGCGGTCGTCATCGGCGCCCTCCGTCGCCTCGATCCCGGCGAGGTGGGGGAGCAGCGAGGTCTGGACCGCCTGGAAGAGCTGCAGCGGCGCGCGGGCGATCAGCAGCGCGTTGAACACGACGCCGCGCAGCCCGGCGTCCGGGATCAGCAGCACGCCGATCGTCACGAGCGTCTGCTCGGCGAGCTGGATCGCCGCCACGGCCACGGCGAATCCGCGCCGATTCGCGCGTCGCGCCCTCGCCCGACGTGCCGCCGCGCATGGCCGACGGATCGCCCACGGCACGACCAGCAACGAGGCACGGGCGCCGCCAGGATCCCAGCGCCACCGCGGTCTGCCCGCTCGCGATCCCCACGGCGACGGCGACTGGGAAGCAGAACCGCGAACCGACTCGAACAGGACGAGCGCGCCGTACAGGCCGAACCACTGGTGCCCGGCGAGGTAGCCGCGGGCGAAGTACGAGCCCGCATAGGCGAGCGTCGCGCCGACCAGGATCCAGTAGAGCGCGTCGGACCCGTTGAACGCCTTGTCACGCAGCGTCTCGTGCAGCGCGAGCGCGACCACGAAGAACAGCGGCCGCGAACGCGCAGCTGGATCGTCGCCGGGCCGCGCAGCTCGTGCTGGTGCACGCCCCGGGCCCGGGCGTCGGCGATCGTGCGCGACAGCAGCTGCTCGACCGGCCGGTAGATCACGCTGATCGTCACGAACAGGATCGCCCACAGCGTCGAGATCGCCCCGTACTCGTCCTCGCCCAGGACGTGCGAGGCGACGGCGAAGTAGGCGAACGTGAAGACGCCGGTCGCGGCGATCCCGATGCTCAGGATCCGCGCGCCGGAGGCGTACGACCGCTGCGCCGGGCTAGCGGACCCGGACAAGCAGCATCGTCCAGGGGAACGGCGACCGCGCCTCTTCGACGACGCCGTACCTGGAGAGCAGCTGCACGAAGCCGCGCTTGGACCAGTGGTTGACGTGGCCCGGCGTGTTGCCCAGGTCGCGCAGGTAGGCGCCGCGCGCCATGTTCAGCCCCCGCCACAGCGGCTCGCGCGGGACCGACACGAGCAGGTGGCCGGAGGCCACGCGGGCCATCTCGCTGACGGTGTGCTCCGGGTCCGGACGTGCTCGAGCACCTCGATCGCCGTCGCCACGTCGAACTCGTTGTCGCCGAACGGCAGGTTCTCGGCCTTCATGACCATGTACTCGAGGTTCGGGGCACTGGCGGCCCTTCCACTCCTCGTGCAGCTGCGGGTCGTCGAGGTCGATTCCGACCACGCGCCCGTCGATCCGCTGCGCCCACTTGTGGGTCAGCACGCCCTCGCCGCAGCCGACATCGAGCAGCGAGTGCGGGCGCGGCCTGCTGGAACAGCGCCTCGAGCGTGCCCTCGAAGCTTCGCCATCAGGCGCTTGACGACCGGGTTCGTCGAGCCGTACTTGTCGTAGGTGTTGCCGGTGACCGTGCCCTCTTGGTCGACCGTCACGCTCGGGGTCAAAGCTTGACCGCCTCGCGTTCCTCGGTCTTCTGGCCGGCGTGCGCGCCGGTGGTGGGCGCGTGGCTCGACGTGCGCGCGCCCGGCTCGTAGTGCGACGGCGGGATGCCGAGCTGCAGCTCGATCCGCCGGACGCGCTCGAACGTGCGCTGCGTCATGACGCGCTGGGCGTACAACAGGTCGCCGATCACGCCGAGCGCGGCAAGCACCACGGCTGCGTTGAACAGCACCGCGCCGAGGATGAGGGACTGCACGTGGCCCGAACCCGAGCCGCCGATCCACGCGACGATGAAGCGCGTCCAGACGACCGACGGCCGCCAGCCCGAGGATGAACGCCAGCGTCATGAAGACCCGCAGCGGCTCGTACTGCGCGTAGATCCGGAAGATCGAGACGCTGTTGCGCCGCACGTAGGCCCACATCGAGCCGAACAGACGGGACTCGCGCAGCTTCGGGTTGGTCTTGACCGGCACGTGATCGGTCGCGACCAGCAGCTTGCCGGCCTGGATGATCGTCTCGAGCGTGTAGGTGAACTTCGAGACGACCGCCAGCTGGATCGCTGCCTCGCGGTTGTAGGCGCGGAAGCCGGAGGTCGTGTCGGGCACCGAGGTGTCCGAGGCCTGGCGGACGACCCAGGAGCCCAGCCGTTGCAGGCGACTTCTTCAGCGGCGAGAAGTGCTCGATCGAATCGACCTCGCGGTCGCCCACGACCATGTCCGCCGTGCCCGCGAGGATCGGCGCGACCAGCAGCGGGATCGTCCCGCGTCGTACTGGTTGTCGGCGTCGGTGTTGACGATCACGTCGGCGCCGAGCTTGAGGCACGCGTCCAGTCCCGCCTGGAAGCCGGCGGCGAGGCCCTTGTTGTTCGTCAGCCGGACGATGTGGTCGACGCCGTGGTCGCGCGCGACCTCGATCGTGCGGTCGGTGGAGCCGTCGTCGACGACCAGCCACTCCACGACGTCGAAGCCCGCGACCTCGCGCGGGAGGTCGGCGAGCGTGACCGGGGAGCGTCTCCTCCTCGTTCAGGCAGGGGATCTGGATGATGAGCTTCATCGGGAGTACTGGGCCGGCCGCGAGCCTACGGCTCGCCCGATATCCCACTGGACGCGCCTCGCTCACCCGGCGGACGCCGGGCGCATGACGCCTGCACGGCGGACGCGAGGGCCGGCGGATCGCCATCCCGCGGTCGCACTGGCCCTGCTGATCGTCGCCGCGCGGTCGGCTTCCTCGTCTACCCGACGTACCCGAACTACGACTCGTACTACTCGCTGCTGTGGGGCCGCGAGCGCTGCACGGCGATCAAGCCGACGTTCGACGTCTACCGCGCGCCGACCGAGCACCCGCTGGCGTGCTGTTCGGCGCGGCCCTGTCGCTGCTCGGGCGCGGCGGCGACCGCGTGATGGTGCTCGCCACGATGGCCTCGCTGGTCGTCCTCGCGGCGGGCATGTACCGGCTCGGGCGGGCGGCGTTCACGCCCGTGGTCGGGCTGGTCGCCGGCGCGCTGCTGCTGACGCGCTTCGACTTCCCGTTCCTGGCCGCGCGCGCCTACATCGACATCCCGTACCTGGCGTTCGTCGTGTGGGCCGCGGCGCTGGAGGTCGAGCGCCCCCGGCGCGGCATGCCGGTGCTCATCCTGCTGTTCCCGCCAGCCTGATGCGCCCCGAGGCGTGGCTGATCGCCGGGCTGTACGTGCTCTGGATCGGCTGGCGGGCGTCGTGGCGCGACCGCATGCGCTACGCCGCGGTCGCCGCGGCCGGCCCGCTGATCTGGGTGGCGGTCGACACGATCGTCACCGGCCAGCCGCTGTTCTCGCTGACCCACACCAACGGCCTCGCCGAGGAGCTGGGGCGCAACAAGGGCCTGTCCCAGGTGCCGTCGGCCACGTGGGACTTCCTATGTCGCTCGACAAGCTGCCGGTCCTGCTCGCGGCGGGCGCGGGGCTGCTGCTCGCGATCTGGGTCACGCCGCGGCGCGCGATCCTGCCGGCGATCCTGCTGGTGCTCGGCCTCGGCGACGTTCTTCATGGTCGGCGTCGCCGGGCTGTCGATCATCAACCGCTACCTGCTGGTGCCGTCGCTGATGATCATGATCTTCGCCGCAGTGGCGCTCGGGGGCTGGTCGATGCTGCGCCCGGGGGTCGTGCAGTGGCTCTGGGCCGCGGCGGCGATCCTGGGCGTGCTCGGCGGCGTGGTCTACACGACCTCGCACCTGAAGAGCCGGGTCTTCACCGAGAACCTGACGTTCCGCGGCGACAGCCACCGCGCGCTGGTGCGTCTGCTGGACGACCCGAAGGTCCGCGCCGGGCTGCGCTGCGGCCCGCTGTCGGTGCCCAACCACAAGCTGATCCCGGAGGCGCGCTGGATCCTGAAGGCCGGCGAGCACGGTGTGGTGGCGCGCAGCGACGACGCCGAGGTGAAGCGCACGCGCCGCGGCGTCGCGCTCTTCACCATCGACCGCACGGCGTTCGTGATCGAGCAGCTCGCCGACCCGACCGTCCCGCACAACGTCGTGGCGCGCGAGCTGATCCCGCAGCCGGGGTTCACGCGCATCAAGACGAACGGCTACTTCAGCGCGTATGCACGTTGCTGAGCGGACGCGCTGGGGCATTGCGGTCGCGCTGCTGCTCGTCGCGGCCTTCCTGCTGCGCATCTGGGGCATCAAGCACGGGCTGCCCTACGCCTACAACGCCGACGAGAACGCCCATTTCGTCCCGAAGGCGATCGGGCTGTTCGGCCATGGCTGGAACCCGCACTACTTCGTCAACCCGCCCGCCTACACGTACCTGTTGCACGTCGTGTTCGACGTGTGGTTCGGCGGCCGCGAGGGGGTCTCGCGTGCGTACGCGACCAACCAGACCGAGGTCTTCGTCATCGCCCGCGTCACCGTCGCGATCGTCGGAACGCTGGCGGTGTGGCTGCTGTACCTCGCGGGGGCGCGCATGTTCGACCGGCGCGTCGGCCTGCTCGCGGCAGGCGCTGCTCGCGGTCGCGTTCCTGCCGGTCTTCTACTCGCACCTGGCGCTCAACGACGTGCCGACGCTGGCGCCGATCTGCCTGTCGCTGTGGGGGACGGCCGCAGTGCTGCGCAGCGGGCGCCTGTGGCACTACGCGCTCGCGGGCGCCGGGCTCGGCCTGGCCTGCGCGACGAAGTACACCGGCGGCATCGTGCTGCTGCCGCTGCTGGCGGCGGGCGCGGTGCGGTTCCTCGAGCCGGGCGACCGCAGGCGCGCCGCTCGGCGGGCTTGCGCTGGCGGGCGCGGTGGCCGTCGCGGCGTTCTTCGTGGCGAACCCCTACGCGTTCATCGACCACGCCGCGTTCCACGAGGGGCTGAAGCACCAGTCAGCGGCTGCCGACGACGCGCTGGGCAAGCTCGGCCTGACGCAGCGCAACGGGACGGCCTACTACCTGTGGACGTTCACCTGGGGGCTCGGCTACGTGCCGATCCTCGCGGCTGTCGCCGGCGTCGTCGCGCTCGCCTTCCGCGACCGGCGCGCGCTCGCTCGTGCTCGCTCCCGCGCCGGTGCTCTTCCTGCATCTTCATGGGCACCCAGTCGCGCTTCTTCGGGCGCTGGCTGATGCCGGTGTTCCCGATCGTGTGCGTCCTCGCCGCGTACGCCGTCGTGCTGGCTGTCGACGCGCTCGCCGAGCGCCGGCCGGTCCTGCGCCCGACGCTGCTGGCGCTCGGCGTGGTCGCGCTGTGCGGGCAGGGGCTCGTCTCCTCGCTGCACGACGGCCTCGTGCTCTCGCGCCCGGACACGCGCAACCTGGCACGCGACTGGATGGTCGCCAACGTGCCCGAGCACTCGCCGGATCGTCGTCGAGCCGGTGGTGCCCGACGCCTGGGCGCAGGACCTCGGGCATCCCTCGGCGCTGACCGCCAACGGCGACCGCTGGTCGAAGTTCCCCACGAGCCGCACGAACGTCGCGCGCGACGGCTCGATCAAGCTCGGCGCGGGCGAGGTGGTGAACATCGAGGACTACGAGCGGGAGCTGCAGCCGGGGCTGATCGATCTCTACGAGGAGAAGGGCTACTGCTACGTCGTCAGCGGCTCGACCCAGCGCGGCCGCGCCGAGGCGCAGCCGGGGGAGGTGCCCCGGGCGATCGCCTACTACTCCGAGCTCGAGCGCCGCGCCGACAAGGTCGCGGAGTTCTCGCCGTACCGTGCCGGGCACGGCCCGGTCGCGTTCAACTTCGACTGGAGCTTCGACTACGAGCCGATGGCCTACCGGCGCCCGGGACCCGTGATGACCATCTACCGCCTCCGGTCCGGAGCCTGCGCGGGCGTAAGCTAATTCGTCCGTGCTTCGCCTGGAAACCGACCACGAATACCTCTCGCGCGCCATCGACCTGGCGGCAAACGGCGTGGGACGCGTGCACCCGAACCCGGTCGTCGGCGCGGTGATCGTGCGCGACGGCGAGGTGCTGGGGGAGGGCTGGCACGCGGAGTACGGCGGCCTGCACGCCGAGCGCGCGGCGATCGAGGCCGCGGGCGGGGCCGACCTGTCGGGCGCGACGCTGTACGTGTCGCTCGAGCCGTGCTGCCACCAGGGCAAGCAGCCCCCATGCACAGAGGCGATCGTCGAGGCCGGGATCGCGCGCGTCGTGGTGGCGAGCGACGACCCGAGCGAGAAGGCCTCGGGCCGCGGGCTGGGCATCCTGCGCGACGAGGGCATCGAGGTCGACGTCGCGGGCGGCGAGCTGGCGCACCGCGCGCGGCTGGCCAACCAGGCGATTTCGCAAGCACGCACGCACGGGCCGCCCGTGGGTGCTCTTCAAGTCCGCGATGACGCTCGACGGCAAGGTCGCGACCCCGACGGGCGACTCGAAGTGGATCTCCGGCGACTCGTCGCGCGAGCTCGCGCACCACTGGCGCGCGATCGTGGATGCCGTCGTGGTGGGTATCGGGACGGCGGTCGCCGACGATCCGCAGCTGACGGCGCGCGTCGAGGGCGTGCATCGCCAGCCGCGGCGGGTCGTCTTCGACTCCACCGCCCGCCTGCCGCTGGATTCGAAGCTGGTCGCCGAGGCGCGCGAGGTGCCGCTCACCATCGTCGTGACACGGGCGGCGAAACGCGTCAACGTCGAGGCGCTCGAGAACGCGGGCGCCGACATCATCGTGGCGACGGGGGAGAACGAGCCCTCGCGCGTGCGCAGCGCGCTCGCCGCGCTGGGTGACGACGGCGTGACCGCGATCCTGCTCGAGGGCGGCCCGCACCTGGCCGGCGCGTTCCTGGACGCCGGCGAGATCGACGAGATCAGGCTGTTCCTCGCGCCGCTGCTGATCGGCGGCCGCCAGGCGCGCGACCCGCTGGAGGGCGAGGGCGTCGAGAAGATCTCCGAGGCGCTGCGCGCGCTCACGCTCGACTGCGACAAGGTCGCCGACGACCTGCTGATCAGCGCCCGCCTGCGGGAGTGGTGACGTGTTCACCGGGCTGGTCGAAGACCTGGGGACCGTGACCTCCGTGGATGCCACGCAGGACGGCGTGCGCATCGCGATCACGTCGCCGCTCGCGCGCGAGCTCAAGGAGGGCGACAGCGTCGCGGTCAATGGCGTGTGCCTCACGGCGACCGGCCTCTGCGGTGGTGAGCTCTTCGGGGCCGACGTCATGAACGAGACGCTGCGCCGCTCGTCGCTGAGCGAGCTCGAGGCCGGCTCGCGGGTGAACCTCGAGCTGCCGGTGAAGCCCGACTCGCGGCTCGGGGGCCACATCGTCCAGGGCCACGTCGACGGCGTGGGCGCCGTCGCGGGCATCGCCGAGGACGGATTCGCGCGGCGCGTGACGATCGCGGCCGACCCCGGACTGCTGCGCTACGTGGTCGAGAAGGGGTCGATCACCGTCGACGGCGTCTCGTTGACCGTAGCCTCTGTGACCGATGCGTCGTTCGACGTGTCCCTGATCCCCGAGACGCTGGAGCGCACCACCTTGGGCGCTACCGAGGAAGGCACCCCCGTGAATCTGGAAGTCGACATCGTGGCCAAGTACGTGGAGAAGCTGGTTGTCCATGGCGACTAGAGAGGACGTCAAGTTCGCCACGATCGAGGAGGCGCTCGAGGACATCGCCTCGGGCAAGATGGTCGTGGTCGTCGACGACGAGGATCGCGAGAACGAGGGCGACCTCGTGATGGCGGCGCAGTTCGTCACACCCGACGCGATCAACTTCATGACGCGCCAGGCCGGCGGCTGGATCTGCCTCGCGCTGACGCCCGAGCGTTGCGACGAGCTCGGCCTCGATCTGATGGCGGCCAAGAACGAGTCGGCCCATCAGACGCCGTTCACGGTCACGATCGAGGCACGCGAGGGCGTCACGACCGGCATCAGCGTCCACGACCAGGCGCACACGATGCAGGTCGCGGTCGACCCGACCAAGGGCGAGGCCGACATCGTCACCCCCGGCCACGTGCACCCGTTGAAGGCGAAGGCCGGTGGGGTGCTCGAGCGCACCGGGCACACGGAGGCGTCGATCGACCTCGCGCGCCTCGCCGGTCTCAATCCCTCAGGCGTCATCTGCGAGATCCAGAACGAGGACGGCTCGATGGCGCGCGCCGACGACCTCGCCGCGTACTGCTTCAAGCACGCCCTGAAGATGATCACGATCGCCGATCTGATCGCCTACCGCCGGCGCAACGACAAGCTCGTCGAGCGCGTCGTGTCGACCGCGCTGCCGACCGGCTTCGGCGACTTCGAGGTCTTCGGCTATCGCTCGCTCGTGGACGACAAGCACCACGTCGCTCTGGTGAAGGGCGAGGTCGACGGCGCATCCGACGTGCTCGTCCGCGTGCACTCGGAGTGCCTCACCGGTGACGTCTTCCACTCGCTGCGCTGCGATTGCGGCGAGCAGCTCGAGAGCGCGCTGTCGATGATCGAGCGCGAGGGCCGGGGCGTGCTGCTGTACCTCTCCCAGGAGGGGCGCGGCATCGGCCTGCTCAACAAGCTGCGCGCCTACAAGCTGCAGGAGGAGGGCCTGGACACCGTCGACGCGAACCTCCGGCTCGGCCTGCCCGCGGATCTGCGCGACTACGGCATCGGCGCGCAGATCCTGGTCGACCTCGGCCTGTCGTCGATCCGGATCCTCACCAACAACCCGAAGAAGATCCGCGGCCTGGAGGGCTACGGGCTCAGCGTCACCGCCCAGGTGCCGATCGAGCACATCCCCAACCCGCACAACGAGGCCTACCTGCGCGCCAAGAAGGAGCGCATGGGCCACACGCTGCACCACCAGGGCCTTGCGCTCGACGAGGAGATGATCCGCGAGGAGCATCGCCGGGATGGCTGACCGCTACGCCATCGTCGTCGGGCGCTTCTATGAGGACCTGGCCGAGAAGCTGGTCGCGTCCGCGCGCAGCGTCTTCGAGGAGGCCGGGGGCGAGGTCGACGTCTTCGACGTTCCCGGCGCCTACGAGCTCCCCTTGGCGGCGAAGTACTGCGCCGACAGCGGCCGCTACGCCGGGGTTGCCGCGCTGGGCGCGGTCATCCGCGGCGAGACCACGCACTACGACTACGTCTGCGGCGAGTGCGCCCGGGGACTCATGGACGTGCAGTTGCAGACCGGCGTGCCATGCGGCTTCGGCGTGCTCACCGTCGAGAACCTCGATCAGGCGCTCGCGCGCGCCGGCGGCGGCAAGCGCGACTCGGGGCGCCACGCCGCGGAGGCCGTGCTGATGATGGGCGCCCTGCGAGGTACGCTGGGGGCGTGAGCAACGAGGCGCTCGCGCTCGGCATCACCCTGCTGATCCACGTGATCGGGATCTGCTTCCTGTTCGGCCTCATGCTGCGCAGCGATGACGACGGAGGCGGTGGCTGGCGCGACTGGTGGCCGCGTGACGACGACGGCCCGGGCGGGTGGGATCCGGATCCCGGCCCGCCGCTGCCCAGCGCCGGCGCCTCCCGCGTGCGCCTGCGTGAACCGGGGCGCATCGCTGACGCCAACCGCCGCCCGGCCCGCCGGCCCGAGCACGCGCCGCAGCGCGTTCCCGGGCGCGAACGCGTCTGAGCGTCAGTCCTTCTTGCCCTTGCCGTGGCCCTTGCCCGGCTTGGCGCCGCCGTTGGCGGCCTCCTGCGCCAGCTTGAGCTCCTGCTCGACGACCCCGCGCTGGTCGGGGTTCTGGAGGCGCTGCTGCAGGACCGGGATCGCCTCGGACGGGCGGCCCGCCAGGCGCAGCGCGTGACCGAGGTCGAACAGCGCGTAGGCGCAGGGATCGGTGGTCGAGACCGGGCAGTTCGCGACGGCACGCCGGAGCACGTCGATCGCTGCGGGGTAGTTGCCCTGGGCGATCAGGTTGTGGCCCTGCTGGGCCAGCGCGCTCCTGTCGGTCGCGGCCGGCTGAGCCTGCGTCTGGGCGGGCGCCTGGGTCTGCGTCTGGGCGGGCGTGGTCTTGGGCTTGGTCTTCGGCTTGGACGTGGCCTTGTGCCTGGCCGCCTGCGTGCTGGCTGCGGTCGAGTCCGCCGTCGCCTGCGCCGCCTCCTCCCGCGATCGCGGCGATCACGGCCGCGAGCACGAAGACCAGCGCGGCCAGCGCGATCAGGAACGGACGCCTCGGCGGCCTCTGTGCGGCTGCTGCCGGCGTGGGCGTCGGTGCCGCGGGCGGCGGAGCCGCAGGCTCACGGGTTCGGGTGAACCGAGCCGGCGTCACCACCCGTGTCGCAGCGGTCGGCTCGCGGCGGTCGTCCAGCGCGCCGCGGAGGTCCTCGACGAACGCCGTCGCGGTGAGCGGCCGCTCGGAGGGATCCTTGGCCAGCCCGCGCTCGAGCACGCGATCCGCGGCCACCGGCACGTTCCCGTGCTCCGAAGCGGGCGGGACCGGCGCCTCGATGTGCTGGCGGGCCTGCGCGGCCGGCAGCTCGCCGTTGAACGGCTTGCGCCGCGCGATCAGCTCGTAGGCGACAACCGCCAGCGCGTAGCGATCGCTGGCGTCGGTGGCGGGCTTGCCGAGCGCCTGCTCGGGCGACAGGTACGCGGCCGTCCCGAGCACCTGGCCGGTCTTCGTCATGGCGGTGTCGCTTGCGATGCGCGCGATGCCGAAGTCCGCAACCGCGATCCGGCCGGCGCCGTCGAGCAGCAGGTTGCCCGGCTTGACGTCGCGGTGCACCAGGTCGCTGCTGTGGGCGTAGTCCAGCGCGCTGGCCGCTCCCTCCAGCCACTCCAGCACGGTCTGCCGGGGCACCGGCTGCGGGCGCCGCAGCCGGTCGGCGATCGTCCCGCCGGCGAGGTGCTCCATCACGATGAAGGCCTGGCCGTCGTGCTCGCCGACGTCGTAGATCGTCACGACGTGCGGATGGTCGGACACGCGTGCCGCGGCTCGCGCCTCGCGCTCGAAGCGCCGCGTCGCGGCGGGGTCGGCCGCGTAGCCCGGCGCGAGCACCTTGACCGCCACGAGGCGGCCGAGCAGCTCGTCCTCGGCAGCCCAGACGGACGCCATCCCGCCATTGGCGATGTGGCGGACGACGCGGTAGCGATCCGGCAGCGCGATTCGACCCTGTGTCACGGGCGGCATTGTCTGGCGGCTACCCGAGGCACCTGACCGCTACACTTCGCCGCCGCATGGCCAAGGTCTGTAACAGCTGCGGCAAGGGCCCCGCCTTCGGGCAGAGCCGGAGCCATTCGATGCGCGCCACCAAGCGCCGGTTCGAGCCGAACCTGCAGAAGGTCCGCGCCATCGTCGACGGGGCGCCCCGGCGCGTCTACGTCTGCACGCGCTGCCTCAAGGCCGGCAAGGTCCAGAAGGCCGTCTGATCCGACGGTAGCCGCGCGGGTGCCGAGGCCGTCAAATGACGAGCCGAGGCGGGTCCCGCGTAGTCTGTCCCGCGTGTCGGCCGATCCCAGTCTCGTCCGCTTCCGCACCGTCGTCGAGGGCGCGCTCGCGCACCTCGAGTCCCGCCGCGAGGAGATCAACGACCTCAACGTGTTCCCGGTCGCCGACGGCGACACGGGCGACAACATGGCGCTCACGCTGCGCGCCGTGCTGGAGGAGATCGACCACCTCGCCAACGGCGAGGGCCGCACGATCGACGAGATCGGGCGCGAGGAGATCGTCGAGTCGGTCGCGCGGGCCGCCCTGCTGGGTGCGCGCGGCAACAGCGGCGTCATCCTCAGCCAGCTGCTCCGTGGCGCGGCCGAGGAGCTGATCTCCCGCCCCGGCGAGCTGGTCGACCCGCTGCTGATCTCGGCGGCGATGGCGCGCGCCGCCCAGCGCGCCTACGACTCGGTGCGCGAGCCCGCCGAGGGCACGATGCTCACCGTGATGCGCGAGATGGCCGCCTGTGCGGCCACCGAGCTCGCCCACATGCCCAACAGCCGCCTGGGGCCCGACGCCGCCGCCGGAGCTGCAGAACGAGGTGATCGCCGAGATCCTCGAGCGCGCGATCGCCGCGGGCGAGGCCAGCGTCAAGCGCGGGCCCGACCTGCTCCCGGTGCTCCGCGAGGCCGGCGTCGTCGACGCCGGCGGCTACGGCGTGACGATCATGTTCGCCGGCGTCGTGGCCGCGCTGCGCGGCACCGAGCCGCCCGAGCTCGAGCATCACGCTCCGCCTGCGCGCGTGACGCACCCCGAGCACGCGTCATCGACCTACCGCTACTGCACCAACTTCGCCGTCACGGGGCACGACCTGGACGCGCACGCGTTCATCGGGCCGCTCGAGCAGATCGGCGACAGCGTGATGGTCGTCGGGGACGCAGCCACGCTCAAGATCCACGTCCACACCGACGCGCCGGAGCAGGCCGCGGGGGTCTTCGCCGGCGCCGGCGAGGTCTCGCACCTCGACGTGGCCGACATGCACGCCCAGGTCGAGGAGCGCACGGAGCGCCTGTCGTCGAACGGTCACGGCGTGCCGACACAGCGCTGCGGCGCGCTCGCCGTCTGCTCGGGATCGGGCATGGCCGCGCTGTTCGAGGGCCTCGGCGTGCACGCGCTCGACGGCGGCGCCACGCTGAACCCGTCGACCTACGAGCTGCTCGCGGGCATCCACGAGGTGGCCGCCGAGGAGGTCGTCGTCCTTCCCAACTCGCCGAACGTCTTCATGGCCGCCGAGCGCGCCGCCGAGCTGTCCGACAAGCAGGTCTGCGTCGTCCCGACGCGCAACCAGCAGGCCGGCCTGGCCGCGGCGATCGCGCTGCTGCCCGACGGCGGCGCACAGGAGACCGCCGCGGCGATGCTCGACGCCCTCGAGCACGTGCGCACCGGCGGGGTGGCTCCGGCAGCGCGCGAGGATCCCGGCGGCCGCTTCGCTGTCGGTGACGCCGTCGGCTACGTCGGCGACGAGCTCGTCGCCTGGGGCGCGCCGGAGGCGACGCTGCGCGACGTGCTCGCCAAGCTCGCCGACGGCGCCGAGCTGGTGACCTGCATCGCCGGCGACGGCGCACCGCTCGACGCGCCCGCGATCGACGCGCTGGTTCCGGCCGGCGTCGAGATCGAGCACTCCGCCGGCGGCCAGCCGTCGTGGTGGTGGCTGCTGTCCGCTGAGTGACCGGGCCGACCGCCGGGCCGGGGACAATCTGAGCGTGCGCGCCTTCGCCGCCGACGAGGACCTCACCCGCGACCAGCTGCTCGAGGCGCCCGTGCATTGGCCACACCCGGCGGCCTGGGACGCCGAGCTCGAGGTTCCCGGCACGAAGAAGGCCCAGGCGGCCGCCGAGCTGCTCGGGCTCGACACGGTCGGCGGGCTGCTCGAGCACCTGCCGCGCGGCCGCCAGACCGCCCGGACCGTCGCTGCGCTCGTGCCCGGGGAGACGGCCAGCGTCGTCGTCGAGGTGCGCTCGATCCGCTCGCGTCCGGTGCGCCGGCGCGGGATGCGCCCGCTGGTCGAGGCGACGGTCGCCGACGAGACCGGGCTCATGGGCGCCACGTTCTTCAACCAGCCCTGGCTCGAGAAGAAGTACCGGCCGGGGACCCGGCTTGCGCTGACCGGCAAGTACGAGGGCCGCAACCGCTTCCGCGTGCAGCAGCACGCACCCACGAACGAGGCCGCGGGAACCGCCGACGACGTCGCCGTCTACCCGGCCACCGACGGGATCACGTCGACGCAGATCCTCACCCTCGTCCAGCAGCACCTGCGGACCGTCTTCGACACGATCGAGCCGCTGCCCGGCCGGTTGCGCGCGGCACAGCGGCTGCCCGATCGCCCGGGTGCGCTCCTCGCCGCACATGCCGGCGAGGGTGATGGGGGACGCGCACGCCTCGCGTTCGAGGAGCTGCTCCTCGACCAGATCGTGCAGCTGCGCCTGCGCAACGAGACGCGCAAGGCGCTCGAGGCGACCCCGCTCGACGCCGAGCCCACCCTGAGCGCCACGTGGCGGGCGAACGAGCTCCCGTTCGCGCCGACGGACGATCAGCTCAACGCCATGGCCGAGGTCGACGCCGACCTCGCGCGGCCGCGGCCGATGCAGCGCCTGCTCATGGGCGAGGTCGGCTCGGGCAAGACCGTCGTGGCGCTGCACGCGATGCTGCGCGCGGTCGAGCACGGCACGCAGGCGGCGCTGATGGCTCCGACGGAGACGCTCGCCGAGCAGCACTTCGCGACGTTGCAGGCGCTGATGCCGGGGAGCCTGGTGCCGGCGGCGCTGCTCACGGGGTCGACCAGTGTGGCGCGCCGGCGCGAGACGCTCTCGCGGCTTGCGACCGGCGAGCTGCCGCTGATCGTCGGCACGCATGCGCTGATCGAGGACACGGTGGCGTTCCACCACCTCGGGGTCGTGGTCGTCGACGAGCAGCATCGCTTCGGCGTCGACCAGCGCCGCGCGCTCGACGCCAAGGCGCCGGCCGGTCTCGCGCCGCACGTGCTGCACATGACCGCCACGCCGATCCCGCGCACGCTGCGCCTGGCGAGCTTCGGCGCGCTGGACGTGACGACCCTCAAGCAGCTGCCCAAGGGCCGCCGGCCGATCGAGACCCACGTCGCCGACGGCGAGAAGGCCCGGGCGCGCGCCTACGAACGCATCCGCGAGGAGCTGCGAGCCGGCCGCCAGGCGTTCATCGTCTGCCCGCTCGTGGAGGAATCCGAGCTGCTGCAGGCGCGGGCTGCGACCGCCGAGTACGAACGGCTCAAGACGACCGAGCTGGCGGACTTCGACGTGGTGCTGCTCCATGGGCAGATGAAGCCGCGCGAGAAGGCGGCGGCGATGGAGTCGTTCGCCGCCGGCGGCGCCGACGTGCTCGTCGCCACGACCGTGATCGAGGTCGGCATCGACGTGCCCAACGCGACGGTGATGCTGGTCGAGGATGCCGAGCGCTACGGGATCAGCCAGCTGCACCAGCTGCGCGGCCGCGTGGGAAGGGGCGAGCACCCGTCGCTGTGCCTGCTGTTCGGGCCGTCGGACTCGGCGCGCCTGAAGGCGCTCGCGAAACACGCCGACGGCTTCAAGCTTGCCGAGATCGATCTCGAGCTGCGCGGCGAGGGCGAGCTGACGGGTACGCGCCAGTCGGGCCTGGCGCGCTTCACGTTCGCCCAGCTGCCCGAGGATGCCGAGCTGCTGGAACGCGCCCACGGCGCCGCGCTCGACCTGCTCGCCGCCGACCCGGAGCTGGCCGAGCCCGAGCACGTGCTGCTGGCCGAGCGGCTCGCGCTGGTCGAGGCGCAGCCCGTCGCGGCATGAGGGTCGTCGCCGGGCGCTACGGCGGTCGCACGCTCAAGGCGCCGCGCGGCACGCGATGTGCGCCCGACCGCCGACCGGGTGCGCGAGGCGCTGTTCTCGATCCTGGGCCCGCTCGACGGGCTGAGCGGTGCTCGATCTGTTCGCCGGAACCGGCGCGCTGGGGATCGAAGCGCTCAGCCGCGGGGCGCACGTCATGCGTGTTCGTGGACGTCGATACGCGGCCCGTCGAGGCCAATCTCGAAGCGCTGGGAATCGACGGCCGCAGGTGCGCCGCGGCGGGGCGCTGAGCGCGCTGCGGCCGGGGGATCATTACGATCTCGTCCTCCTCGATCCGCCATACCGCGACGCCGCGCGGCTGGGACCGGAGCTCACGGAGGCGCTGCCGCCGGTGCTCAACCCGTCCGCGCGGGTAGTGAGTGAGAGCGACCGGCGCCATCCGCTGGAGCTCGGGCTGGAGCTACACGACGAACGGCGCTACGGCGACACCCTGATCCGCATCCACCACGCATGAACCCTGAAACCCGCATCGCCGTCTGTCCCGGGTCCTACGACCCGATCACCAACGGCCACCTGGACATCATCCAGCGCACCGCCGAGCTGTTCGACGAGGTCGTCATCGCCGTCGTCAACCTCTCGACGCGCAAGAACAAGCCGCTGTTCGGCATCGACGAGCGGATCGGGTTCATCGAGAGCGCCACGAGCGACCTCGAGAACGTCCGCGCCGAGCCGTTCGACATCCTCGTCGTCGACTTCGCGCGCAAGGTCGGCGCCAAGTCGATCGTCAAGGGGCTGCGCGCGATCTCGGACTTCGAATACGAGTTCGAGATGCACCAGCTGAACCGTATGCAGGCGCCCGATGTCGACACGCTCTACCTGATGGCCTCGCCGCAGTACTCTTTCCTCAGTTCCAGCGGCGTGAAGGAAATTGCGACCTTCGGCGGCAACATTGCGGACCTTGTCCCAAATGGTGTGGCTGAAAGGTTGCAGGAAGAGCTCTCGCGCCACCGAACTGTGTGAAGCCCATGGACGTCCTCGTTCTCATCGACAAGCTCGACGACCTCGTCCACAACGCAAAACCGGTCCCCCTGACGGACCAGGTGCGTGTGGACAAGGAGGAGATCTACGACATCCTCGACCAGATGCGCGCGACGATCCCTGAGGAGATCAAGCAGGCGCGCTGGATCGTCAAGGAACGCCAGGAGATGCTGGCCGAGGCCAAGCGCGAGGCCGAGCGCATCGTCAAGGAGGCGCGCGAGCGCGCCGAGCAGCTCGTCAGCCAGGAAGAGGTGACCAAGGAGGCCGAGCGCGCCGCCGAGGACATCATCGAGGATGCCCGCGCCCGTGAGCGCGAGATCCGGCTTGGCGCCGAGGACTATGCCGACGAGATCCTCAACACGCTCGAGGTCAATCTTTCGAAGTTCATCGCGGCGGTCCAGCGCGGGCGCGAGCGGTTGCAAGGCCGCGAAGAGCCGTCTGAAGTGGCCTAGCATGCGCGCCGCTCTCGCGGCGGTCCTTGCCACCGCCTCACTTGGGGCTGCGGCACCCGCTTCGGCCACGATCGTCTTCGAGAAGAGCCCGTTCCGGCCGACGGTCTGGGCGGCTGCCGACGATGGGTCGGCGCGCGTCAAGCTCGCCTCGGGTGAGCTGCCGAAGATCTCGCCCGACGGCACGACGGTCGCGTACGAGACGACGTACAGCGGCAGCACGCGGCCGACGCTGCGCGTGATCCCGGCGGCAGGCGGGACGTCGCGGCTGCTGCTCAAGCCGGTCTGGTTCAGCTTCGCCTTCTCGCCGGATTCGAAGACGATCGCGGCGGTGACCGGCAAGGAGGTGGGCCAGAAACGGCTCGTCCTGATCGACGTCGCCAGCGGGACCGTCCGCACGATCGCCCATGGCCAGTTCTCCGGCTTCAGCTTCTCGCCCGACAGCGCGCGGCTCGTCTACGCCCGCGCGCCCAAGGACGCCTATCCGCCGCATTCGGACCTCCTGACGGTGGCGGTCTCAGGCGGCGCGTCGACCCCGCTGACCACGAACCACCGCTCGGTGGACCCTGTCTGGGGCGCGCCGGGGATCGCGTTCGTGAAGCTCCGCAAGCCGACTCGCAAGGGCGACGCCTACAAGCAGGACATCTACCTGTCCGATGGCGCGACAGGCGTCATCCGCCGCATCACCACGACGAAGGTCCCGTTCCTGCTCAGTGGCCTGGACCCGGTGTCGTGGTCGGCCGACGGCACGCGCCTGCTCGCCGAGTTCGGCGGTCAGGACACGAGCTACGCCGAGACCGTCGACCCCGCGACCGGGAAGGTCAGGCGCGTCGGTCGCGCCTCGGACGGCATCGTCGGCTACGACCTCTCCGCCGACGGCTCGACGATCCTCGCCACAACGGGCGGCTACGACCCCGGCGACCCCCACGACGTCGTGACGATCCCGTACACGGGCGGCACCCCGACCGTCCTCGTCCGCACGGCGTTCAGCCCGGACTGGACGCGCTAACTCGGACTGAGGGGACTGTCCCCTCAGTCCGGGCTCAGCGGGTGGCGAACCCTTCGAGCCCCTCAGGCTCGGCTTCGTAGACATCCACGTGCTCGACCTCGGCCCGCGGTGGGCCGGCGTGCAGCACGCGCAGCATCGACTCGACGGCGTCCGGCTCGCCTTCGAGCCATACCTCGACGGTGCCATCCGGGCGGTTCGCCGCCCAGCCGGCGACGCCTCGCTGCCGAGCGGCGCGGCGGACGGTGTCGCGGAAGAAGACGCCCTGCACGCGCCCGTGGACCACGGCGCGGCGGGCGATCGGCATCAGCCGTCCTCGGGCTCCGCAGCGTCGATCAGCGCGTTTGCCTGGGCCAGGTGGTTGCGAACCGCGGCGGCCATCGCCTCGACGAGCGCCCGCGCGTTCTCGATGCCCGTCGTCGCATTGGTCAGCTGCGACTTGATGCGGCGGACGTCTTCGAGCGCCTGGACGGCGCGCTCGACCTCCGCGCGCAACGCGGCCGCGTCGAGGCCCGCGGCGTCGTCGCGCGCCATGAGCACGCGCGCCCGCGCCAGCGTGTACGCGACCTCCAGCGACAGCGTCGAGCCGTCCTCGGCGTCGTACACGCAGAAGACCTTGTTGGCGTTGAACTCGTGGTTGGCGAACGTCCGCGCTGGGAGCTCCGCCTCCGACGGAACCACGAGCACCGCGTAGCCGGCGCCACGCGTTTCGAGGCATCCGTCGAGCTCGGCGAGCGCGGCGTTCTTGGAGAGCTGGCGGTCCTTGGCCTCGAAGACGATCCGGCCGCGCGCCGGCCCGCCGGCGGCGTCGACGCCGACGACGACGTCGCCCTTCTTGCCACCCTCGCCGCGCGTGTCGCCGACGGCATCGCAGTCGTCGCCCCGGCCGCGTGCGATCGCGTCGATCGCGTCGAAGACGGCCTCCTCGTACGTCCGGCCCTTCGCGGTGCCCTTCTCGCGCTCGGCGTCGAGCTCCTCGAGCTTCTCCTTCTCGGCACGCAGCTCGACGATCCGCTCGTTCATGACGCGCAGGTGCTCGGCCTGCTCGCGCATCTGGCGCACGATCGCGGCCTGGAACGCGGCAAGCGGGTTGTTGCCGTCCTCGGTGGAGAACTGCTTGCGCAGGTCGTCGCGGATCTCGACCTTGGCCTCGGCGAGCATCGCCTTGACGCGGTTCTGGACCGCCACGTTGGACTCCTCGCCGAAATGGCGGGCCAGCAGCTGGGTCACCTGGCCACCCTCGCTGCCGAAGATCTCGTCGACCTTCTGGTCGAGCCGCTCGGCGACCTGGCGCGCACGCTCGACGAACTCCTTGTCGAGATCGCGCGCAGCGCGCTCGAACTCGGCCTTGACGAACTCGGCATTCGCAGCGGTCTGCTCGCGATCCAGCACGCGCGCGCCGATCTCGACGGCATCGCTGACGAGCCGCGCCGGGTCGTCGGCATCCTTGACGAGCCGGATCGCACATTCGTCATCGACGACGAGACCGTCGACGTACAGCCGATCGTTGACGACGCGGACCTGCGCGAAGGGGAGGGGTGTGGCTGCTTCCATGGGTATCTGGTCGCACCGTGGCAGGCGCACCTGACGGAATGCACGAACCGTTACCCTCTCCCCGGTGCGCCACCCCCGCCCGGTCCTGTTCGCCTGCCTGATCGCCGTCCTCGCCGCCGCCCTGCCGTCCTGGGCCCAGGACGTCGCCCCGCCCGCGCCGCCGCGGATGGCTGCCGGCATCGCCGATCGCTACCACGGTCCCGGCGCGTTCGTTCGCGTGGCCTGCTCGGCCTCGTGCGACATCAAGGGCACGATCAAGGTCAGCTACAACATGCGCGTCTTCCTGCGCCTGAGCTCGAAGGTCGTCGGAACGGGCAAGGGGCATCTCGACGGCGCAGGCTCGATCGACGTGCTGGTGGGCCTCACCAACCGCGCGATCCGCGCGGTCCGCAAACGCCACGGCAATCAGCTGCCGGTGCGTCTCGAGGCCACCGCCAAGGACGGCGACGGGCGCAAGTCCACGCTGACCAAGCGGCTCAAGATCCCGCTCTAGGTCCAGCCGCGCGCAGGCGCCACCAGCGCCGCAGGTCCTGCAGCTGATGGGGCAGCGGCTCGGAGCTCGGCTTGCGGCGCTTGATCTGCGCGAGCGCCTCGTCGGGCTCGATGCCGTCGCGCAGCGCCAGTGCGGCCGCGGCGACCGTCGCGCTGCGCTGCCAGCCGGCGCGGCAGTGCACGTAGACGCGCTCGCCCTCGTCCAGCCAGGCGGCCACCGACGTGGCGGCAAGCTCGATCGCCCCCGGCATCAGGCCGCCGTAGTCGACGAGCTCGACGCGCCGCTCGCGGATCCCGGCATCGCGCAGCGCTGCCTCGACGGCCGCGCGCCCACCCTCCTCGTACTCGATGTCCTCGCACAGGTTCAGCACGCAGGTGACGCCGTCCCGCGCAAGCGCGGCGACGTCCTGCGCATCAGCGGGCAGCGACCCGCTCACAAGGCCGTCGGCCACCTCGGCGCGCCCGTAGCGCTCGAACCACTCGCTCATGCCCGCGTACGGTACGGGCGATGGACGACCTCGCTCAGGCGCTCGCCGATCCGGGCTCCTCGCCGGCCCAGCTGCGCACGCTGCTGCGCGCCGAGCTCGACCACGGGGCGCAGGAGCTCGCCCGCAAGCGCTCCGGCTACGAGCGTCCCGTGACGGTCGCCGTCGCGCCCGGGCTGACGGCGGTCGCGCCGGTGTCGCCGCAGCTGCGCGCCGACCCGGCCGCCGTCGACGACCGGGCGTGGACCCTGGTCGCGGCGCTCGTCGGCGCGCTCGTCGCGGCCGGCGCGGATGCCGAGCGCCTGCTCGCGGGCGAGCTCGACGGCAGCCTCGCCCTCCAGGCCCCGGGTGGCGACCGCGAGCTCGTCCCGATCGCCTTCGAGGAGCAGCTGGCGGGCGTCGACCGCCTGCGAGCCCGCGCGCTGGTCCTGCCGGACCTCCCCGCGACCGACCTGCGCGAGCCGATCGGCGACGGCCACCCGCTCCGCGCGGCCGCGCGGATCGCGGCGCTCGGCGGCATGCCGGCCAGCCCGGACTCGGTGGAGCAGTTCGAGGAGCTGCTGTTCGACACGGCTGCGGACGAGACCACGCGGCCCCACGACGACCCCGACCCCGCGCGGCGGATTGCGCGGCGCATCCTGCAGCGGCTCAACGGGATGGGGAAGTGGGGCGGCTACCACACCGAGTTCACGCATCTCGCGCGTGGCTTCGCCGGCAACGACCGCAAGCTCGCCGAGGCGGTCGGCGAGGCGCTGCTCGAGGAGGGGCTGCTGCAGTCCAAGCCGAGCGTGGGCCAGCGCCACGTGTTCCTCAACCCGCGCCGCGCGGCGGACATACATGCCCTCATAGAGCGCGGGGTATGGCCTCCAGGACTTAGGCTTCCCTGAGCGTGAACGTCATCGACCAGATCACCGACAGGCTGCACACGGCCAAGACCCTGTTCGACACGGGGATCATCCGGCCGACCCGCCCCGACAAGCTGCTGCGGATCGGCGTCGCCCTGCAGAGGTGGGGGCCGACCCCGGCTGCGGGCTACACCGCCAGCGCGATCCGCTACCCCGACGAGACGGCGATCGTCGACGAGCTCGGGACGCTGACGTTCCGCGAGGTCCATCAGCGCACGAACGCGCTCGCCCATGCGCTCAGCGACGCCGGCATCCTCGAGGGCGACGGCGTGGCGATCATGTGCCGCAATCACCGCGGCTTCATCGATGCCACGGTCGCCTGCTCGAAGCTCGGCGCCAACGCGCTCTACCTGAACACCGCCTTCGCGGGCCCCCAGATCACCGATGTCGTCGCGCGCGAGAAACCGGTGGCGCTCATCTACGACAGCGAGTTCGAGGAGCTCGTCCACGACGCCGGCGTGCGCCGCAAGCGGTTCATCGCCTGGCACGACGGTGACGAGAAGCCGAAGGACCCGCTGCTCGAGGACCTGATCGAACAGGGCGACCCGTCCGACGTCGTCCCGCCCTCCGAGAAGGGCCGCGTCGTGATCCTGACCTCGGGCACGACGGGCACGCCGAAGGGCGCCTCGCGCAAGCAACCCGACTCGCTGGACCCGGCCGCGGCGCTGTTCTCGAAGATCCCGCTGCGAGCGCGCGAGACGACGATGATCGCCGCGCCGATGTTCCACTCCTGGGGCTTCGCGCACTTCACGCTGGGGATGGGCCTCAGCTCGACGCTGGTCATCAGGCGCAAGTTCGATCCCGAGGCCACGCTGAGCCTGACCGCGCAGCACGAGGCGACCGCCCTCGCCGTTGTTCCCGTGATGCTGCAGCGGATCCTCGAGCTGCCGCTCGAGACGATCCAGAAGTACGACCTCAGCGCGCTGCGCGTCATCGCTGCCTCCGGGTCCGCGCTGCCCGGCGAGCTCGCCACGAAGACGATGGACGCCTTCGGCGACGTGCTCTACAACCTCTACGGCTCCACCGAGGTGGCGTGGGCCACGATCGCGACGCCCGAGGACCTGCGCGCCGCGCCCGGGACCGCCGGCCGGCCGCCCCGCGGCACGATCGTCCGGCTCTACGACGAGAACGGCGTGCAGATCACCGAGCCGGGCGAGACCGGGCGCATCTTCGTCGGCAACGAGATGCTCTTCGAGGGCTACACGGGCGGCGGCGGCAAGGACGTCATCGACGGGCTGATGGCGACCGGCGACGTCGGCCACTTCGACAACGACGGCCACCTGTTCGTCGACGGGCGCGACGACGAGATGATCGTGTCGGGTGGCGAGAACGTGTTCCCGCGCGAGGTGGAGGACCTCCTCTCCGATCACGAGGCGATCGACGAGGTCGCGATCATCGGCGTCGACGACGACACGTTCGGCCAGCGGCTCAAGGCCTACGTCGTCACGACGAAGGGCAAGAAGGTCAGCGAGGAGGACCTGAAGGCCTACGTGAAGAAGAACCTCGCCGGCTACAAGGTGCCGCGCGAGGTCGTCTTCATGGACGAACTCCCGCGCAACGCGACCGGCAAGGTCCTCAAGCGCGAGCTCCTCGAGCAGCACGAGAACGGCACATAGAGAGGGTGCCGACACCGGCCACGTGGCCGGTGGAGGCGGGCCCCTGATCGATTTCTCTACCGTGTGTGCGGGATGGCCGCGCGCGCCGACAGCTTCGATCTCGGAGGGCTGAAGCTCTCGCCCGGCGAGGGCCGCCGGCTCGACCTCGACGTCGCGCTCGGGGAGTTCGACTTCAGCGACGAGCGCTACGAGACGCCGCCGGCGGTGCCGGTGCGGCTGGACGTCTCGCGCATGGTCGGGGGTGGCTACAGCCTGCGGCTGCGCTTCGAGTCGCAGATCGCCGGGCCGTGCATGCGCTGCCTGGAGCCCGCCTCGCCCGTCACCTCCGTCGATGCTCGCGAGATCAACCAGCCGGGCGGCGGCGAGGAGCTCACGAGCCCCTACGTCGACGGCGACGAGCTGGACCTGCACGCCTGGGCGCACGATGCCTACGCGCTCGCGCTGCCCGCCCAGGTCCTGTGCCGGCCGGAGTGCCTGGGCCTGTGTCCCGAGTGCGGCGCGAACCTCAATGCGGATCCCGGTCATGCGCACGAGGCGGCCCGGACCCGCGCTGGGCCAAGCTGCGCGAGCTGAAGCTGGAATGACCTCACGACTGACGGACGACGTCGTCGAGCTCACCTCGCAGCTCGTCGCCATCGACTCCGTCAACCCCTCGCTGGTCGACGGCGGCGCGGGGGAGTCCGAGATCGCCGCCTTCGTCGCACGCTGGGCGCGCGACAACGGGCTGCAGGCCGACGTGCTCGAGGAGACGCCCGGGCGCCCGAGCGTCCTGGTCACCGCGGGGGATGGGAATCCCACCCACCCCGGCGGCACGCTGCTGCTCTGCGGGCATCTCGACACGGTCAACGTCGACGGCATGGCCGACCCGCATGCGCCACGGATCGACGGCGACCGGCTCCACGGCCGCGGCGCCTACGACATGAAGGCCGGCGTCGCCGCGGCGCTGATCGCCTGCCGCGAGGCGGCGCAGCTCGGCCTCGCCGGCGACGTGGTCGTCGCTGCGGTCGCCGACGAGGAGCACGCGAGCCTCGGCGTCCAGGAGGCGCTGCGGTCCGTGCGGGCGGATGCGGCGATCGTGACCGAGCCGACCGGGCTCGAGCTGATCGTGGCTCACAAGGGGTTCGTCTGGGCCGAGATCGAGGTGAGCGGCGTGGCGGCCCACGGGTCGCGCCCGGACCTAGGCGTGGATGCGATCGTCAGGGCGGCCCCGATCCTGACGGCGCTCGGGGAGCTGGATGCGTCGCTCGGCGAGCGCACGCATCCGCTGCTCGGTCGCGGCAGCGTCCACGCCTCGACCATCGAGGGCGGCGTCGAGCTGTCGAGCTATCCGGCGCGCTGCGTGATCGGGCTGGAGCGCCGCACGCTGCCCGGCGAGACACGGGACGACATCGCCGGCGAGCTTGCCGGGCTCGGCGGTTCGGCGCACCGCATCACGCTCGTACGGGAGCCATTCGAGGTGGACCCGGACAGCGGCGTCGTGCGCGCGGTGTCCGGCGCCGCGGCCGGCGTCCTCGGGAGCCCGCCCGCGATCGCCGGTGCCAGCTACTGGGCCGACGCGGCGTTCATCGCCGCCGCCGGCATCCCGACGGTCATGTTCGGCCCGGGCGGCGAGGGCGCCCACGCCGTCGAGGAATGGGTGAGCATCGACGCCACCGTCGCGGTGACGGAGGTCCTCATCGAGGTGGCGCGAGAGCTGTGCGGCGCTCGTACATGACGAGCGGCAGGTTCAGCTCCGGCATGTGCAGCCTCGCGCCGGTCACGACAGTCCAGCCGCTGGCCTCGTAGAACCGTCGCGCGGGAGCGCCCTCGGGCGTCCACAGCTGGGCGGATTCGAAGCCCGCCTCCGTCATCGCCGCGACCGCCTCGCCCAGCAGCGCGGCGGCGACGCCCCGGCGCCAGTGCCCGGGATCGACGAACACCGCGCTGACGTGCGCGCGACCGGCGATCGCCGGCCCGAGGCCGTGGCCTGTGCGCGCCTGCGTCCAGGCGCACGTGCCGGCGATCTCGCCGTCGATCTCGGCGATCCGGATGCGCTGCACGGGATCGGCGAAGCGCCGGTGCCAGTGGGCCAGCTCCTCGTCGCGGGCGGGGAGCCGCAGCTCGGGCCCGGCCCAGTCGTGGTAGGTCTCGTCGCAGCGAAGGACGAGGTCGACGAGCGCATCGCGATCGGCGGTGGCGGCGTCGCGCAACCTCATAGGTACGCACCGCTGGGGAGGTACGGGGCGAACGGGCCGACGTCACCGCGGACGAACAGCGGGCCGTCGGGGCTAGCGCGAGGCGCGCGGCGAGGCCCGCGTGCACGGCCCAGTCGTGGCCGGCGGTGATGAAGTCGACGTGGACGGTCTCGCCCGGCCCGGCTGTGGCCAGCGCGCTCCACAGCAGGTCGGTCGCGATCGCGTCGTCGCGGGCTGCGATGAGCGCCGGCGAGCCGTCGCGCACCGCCGCCCAGCCGCCGTCGTCGTGGACGAGCAGCGAGCAGCCGACGCCCTCGAGCGCCGCGATGTCGGGTCCGTGGGCCGCGCCGCGGACGTGGCGCGAGATCTCGTCGCAGAGCTCGCGATCGTCGGCTCGAGCTCCCGGCGCGCGAGCGCAGGCCCGCGGGGATCGCGTCGCGGTCCACGATCCCGGCGAGCGTCACGCACGGCGCGAAGCGCGAAGCCCGCGCGTGCGTAGCGCCGCATCGCGCGCGGGTCCGGCGTGGACAGGATGATCGCGCCGCGGCAGCCCTCCGCGTACCGCAGCGTGGCGTCGAGCAGCTTGCGGCCTGTGCCGCGCCCCTGGAGCTCCGGCCGCACGCCGAAGAGGCTCAGCCCCCAGACGCCCTCGCGCACGAGCGCGAGGGCGACGCCCACGATCTCGCCCCCATCCTCCGCGACCCATGCGCCGCCGGGATCGGTGCGTTGCAGGTGTGCGATCCGCAACCGCCCGCGGTGGGCCCGCACGTCGTCGTCGATCGCGAACTGCGGCGGCACCTGCTCGTGCAGCGCGGCCCAGGCCGTCTCGTCGGCGGCCTGGACGTCGTCGGCGGTCATCGGCCGGATCAGCACCGGCGGTAGTCAATCAATCAACGGCCGCTGCGCTGATCGATCGGCGCGGTACCGCCGAGCAGACCGATCGGCTACCCTTCTGCGTCCCATGGCCGTCCCCAAGCAGAAGCAGTCGCACTCGCGCACGCACAAGCGCCGCTCGCAGCACAAGCTCAGCGCTGCCGTGTACAACAGCTGCCCGCAGTGCCACAGCCCCCGCCGTCCGCACCGCGTGTGCCCCACGTGCGGCTTCTACGGGGGCCGCGAGGTCGTCGCGCCCGAGCTGGGCCACGACCACCACGATCACGACCACTAGCCATGGCGGGCGGTCCGGCCGTCACTGTCGCGGTCGATGTGACCGGCGCGGACCTCGGTCCGGCCGAGGTCGCCGCTGGCGCCGCCATCGCTGCGGCCCAGGGCGTGCGCGTGCTGCTGTTCGGCCCGGCCGATGCGATCGGGGACGTGGCCGACGGCGTCGAGGTCGTCGACACGCCGGTCTCGATCGCCAAGGCGCCCGATCCCGTCATCGCGGTCCGCTCGACCCCGGAGGCCTCGATCGTCCAGGCGGCCCGCGCCGTCGCCGAGGACCGCGCGCAGGCGCTCGTCGCCGGCGGCTCCACGGGCGCGGCGCTCGCGGCGGGCCTGTTCAACATCAAGCGGGCCCACGGCATCTTCCGCCCGGCGCTCGCCATCCCGCTGCCCGTCCCGGGCAAGCCCGTGACGCTGCTGGACGTCGGCGCCAACGCCGAGTCGCGCCCCGAGCACCTCGTGCAGTTCGCGTTCATGGGCGCCGCGCTTGCGCACGTCGTGCTGGGCATCGACCAGCCTCGCGTGGCGCTGCTGAGCAACGGCGAGGAGGAGATGAAGGGCACGCCGCTGGTGCTGGAGACGCACGAGAAGCTCGCCGCTTCGCCACTGCGGTTCGTGGGCAACGTGGAGGGCCTCGACATCACCTCCGGCGTCGCCGACGTTATCGTGACCGACGGCTTCACCGGCAACGTCGCCCTGAAGGTCGTCGAAGGCGTGTCCCAGACCATGCTCGAGGCCGTCCGCAACGCGGCGATGAGCTCGGCGCGCGCCAAGCTGGGCGGGGCGCTCCTGCGGCCGTCGCTGCGCTCGCTGCGCGACCAGCTCGATCCGGAGGGCCCCGGCGGGGCCTACCTCCTGGGGCTGCGCAAGCTCGGCGTCGTGCCCCACGGCCGCTTCACGCGCTTCGGCTGGTCCCAGGCGATCCTGCTGGCGGCGCGCGGCGTCTCCGGCGACGTCGTCGGGCGCACCCACGCGGCGCTCGAAGCGGCGGGTGCCCTGCGTGCGCGCGGCCCTGCCGCTTCGTCCGAGGACCTCTCTACGGTTCCGAGCCAGCCATGACCCGCGAAGAAGTCCTGTCCCTGATCCGCGACCACCTGGCGGACGAGCTCGAAATCGATCCGTCGGTGATCAACGAAGGGACGCGCTTCAAGGAGGATCTCGAGGCCGATTCGCTGGATCTCTACACGCTCGTCCAGGAGCTCGAGGACTCCTACGGGGTGAAGATGTCCGACGAACAGGCGGCGCAGATTCTGAGCGTGGGCCAGGCCGTCGACTTCGTCCTCGCCCACGCCCCGAACGTCGCCTGATTGCAGCTCCTCAAGGATCTGATGGACGCGCTCCCCGAGGACCTGTCCCGGCAGGTGTTCACGCACGCATCGTGGACCGAGCGGCGCAGCGACTCCTATTCCCGCCTGGCCTTCCTGGGTGATTCGGTGCTCTCGCTCGCGGTCACCTCGCACCTGTATCCGCGTCTCGAGGCCGAGCGCTACGGCGCCGGCCGCCTGACGAAGATCCGCGCGCAGACGGTCTCCGGGACCTCGTGCCGCGCCGTCGCCGAGCGGCTCGACGTCCCGTCGCGCCTGAAGGCGCATGCGCCCGACGGCATCGGCCAGGCCGCGTCGGCGCTCGTCGAGACCGAGCGCGTGCTGGCCTCCGTCACCGAGGCGGTCATCGGCGCCTGCTACCTGCACAACGGCTACCAGACGACGGCCGCCGCGGTCGTCGAGGCGTTCCAGCCCGAGATCGAGCAGGCGCTCAACCATCCCGTCGACTTCAAGTCCACGCTGCAGGAGCGTCTTGCGCAGCGCGGCGAGGTCGTCGCGTACGACGTGACCGCCGAGCACGGGCCGCCGCACGACCGCACCTTCGAGGTCCTGGCGACGGTCGAGGAGCGGGAGGTCGGGCGCGGCACCGGACGCTCGAAGAAGGCCGCCGAGCAGGAGGCCGCGAAGGGGGCCCTGGAGAACCTGTTGGGGGACGAGGACGACGAGGAGGAGGACGAGTCCTGATGCACCTCAAGTCGATCAGCCTCAAGGGCTTCAAGTCCTTCCCAGATCGCACGAAGCTCGACTTCACTCCGGGCGTGTCAGTGATCGTCGGGCCCAACGGCTCGGGCAAGTCGAACATCACCGACGCCGTGCTGTGGGCGATGGGCGAGCAGTCGCCGCTCGCCGTCCGCGGCCAGTCGATGCAGGACGTCATCTTCGGGGGCGGCCGCGGCGTCCAGGCGCGCAGCTCGGCCGAGGTCGAGATCGTCCTCGACAACGCGGCGCGGCCAGATCGACCTGCCGATGGGCGAGATCTCGATCGTGCGCAAGCTCGACCGCAACGGCGAGGGCGAGTACCGGCTCAATGGCGCGCGCTGCCGGCTGGTCGACGTGCTGGAGGTCCTCAGCGACACCGGGCTGGGCAAGGAGATGCACTCGGTCGTGTCGCAGGGACGGGTCGAGCACATCGTCACGTCAAAGCCACGCGACCGCCGCCTGCTGATCGAGGAGGCCGCCGGGCTGGGCAAGCACCGCAAGCGCCGCCGCCGTGCGCAGCTCAAGCTCGAGCGCACGCAGGACAACCTCGATCGCGCGCTCGACGTCGAACGCGAGGCGCGCTCGCGCCTGCGGCCGCTCAAGCGCCAGGCGGAGGCCGCCGAGCTGCACGAGCGCCTGGAGCGCCAGACCCTGGAGGCCCGCTGGGAGCTGGCGCGCGACACGGTGCGCGTGCGTCGTGAGGAGCTGCACGAGGCCGAGGAGCAGGCCACCGTCGCTCGCGCGGCACGCGAGGAGGCGCAGGCCGAGCTCGGCGCCGTCGCGGCGCGGCGCCAGGCGGCTGAGGACGCGCTCGCCAAGCGCAGCGAGGTCCGCGAGGCGCTGTACCAGCGCGCCCAGCGAGCGCGCTCGTCGGGCGAGCGCATCGAGCTTCGCCTCGAGCGCACGCGCGAGACCGCACAATCGCTGGCGGAGCGTGCCGAGCGGCGTGGGCGCGAGCTCGAGCTGTTGCGCGCACAGGCCGCCGAGGATCAACCCGACGAGGCGGGCCTGCAGCGCATCGAATCGCTCGAGGCCGAGCTGGCGCGCCTGGAGGCCGATCACCAGGCCGAGCTCGAGCGCGAGCTCGAGGCGCTCGAGGAGCAGCGTGTGTCGGCGCAGGCGGAGGTTGCGGCGGCTGGCCGGGATCGTCGCCGAGCGCCGCACGGCTCTGCAGGCGGCCGACGAGGCGGCCGAGGTCGCCCGCCGCGCCCGCCGCGCCGCCGAGACCTCGGCGGAGTCCGCGCGCCGCGACGCCGCGAAGGTCGGCGCGCAGCTTGCCGCCGCGAACCAGTTCCTGCGCTCCCACACCTCGCTGGACGGCGCGCGCTCGCTCGCCGACGAGCTGTCCGTGGAGCCGGGCCTCGAGCTCGCACTCGCCGCCGCGCTCGGCGGCCGGCTGGGTGCCGCGGTCGTCTCCGACCGCGCCGAGGGCGCGGGCCTCCTGGACCGCGCGGGCGCGGACGGCGGCCACGCGCTGGTCAAGCCACCCGGGCCCCGAACGTCGACTATTACGACGCTGGGGGCCCAGGCCGGGCCGTGCCCCGGGGCACGGCCCCTCACCACGCTCATCGACGGGCCTGAGCCCTCGCTGACGATCGCGCGCGGACTGCTGGAAGACGCGTGGGTCGTATCTGACCTGAACGACGTCGGCGAGGACTTCACAGGCGTCGCGGTCACAGCCGAAGGCCGCGCCTGGTTCGCCGCCACCCGCGAGCTCCGCCAGGCCCCCACGGGCGGCCAGGAGCGCGTCCTGGCGGAGCGCAACCGCCGCGACTCCCTCATTGCCGAATCTGAACAGGCGGTCCAAAAGCGAGCGCGAGGCACTGAAGGCCGTCGAAGCGGCGGCACAAGCGGTCACCGCGGCGGACCTGAGCCGCGAGGACGCCGACCGCGCGCACCGCGAGGCCGACCGTGAGCGCGCCGCCGCCGCCGAGTCCGAGCGCCGCGCCGCCTGGTTGATCGAGCAGCGCCGCGCGGCCCCGCAGGAGGGCGCATCCGCCGTGCGCCGGGCACAGGTCGAGGGCGAGCTCGCTGCCGAGCGGCGGGTCGCCGACCGCGCGGCCAAGGATCGCGCCGAGCGCGCTGCCCGCATCGAGCGCCTCGATGGCATGGTCGCCCGCGACACGCGTCTGGCGCCCGCGGCCGAGCGTCTTGCGACAACCCTCGAGCAGGCGCAGGCTGCCGTCGCATCGCGGGTCGAGGCGCTCGAGGCCGAGCTCGCCGCCGACCGCGAGGCCGGCGAGGGCGTCGCGTCGGAGCTCCGCGCGTGCGCCGCCGAGGAGGCGCAGATCCAGCAGCGCCTGCGCGAGCACGGCGAGACGGTCACGGTCGCCGAGGTTCGCGCGCAGCAGATCCGCGATCATGCGTCCGATGTCGCCCATGAGCTCGCCGGGCTCGCCGAGCGCCTGGGCCTTCCGCCGAGCCCTCGGAGGAGCCGCTCGCAGACGAGCAGGCGGAGGCGCTGCGCCTGCGCATCGAACGCCTCCAGCGCCGTCGTGAGCAACTCGGGCCGGTCAACCCGCTGGCCAAGGCCGAGTACGACGAGGCGATCGCGCACGTCGAGGAGCTCGAGCGCCAGCGCACCGACCTCGAGACCGCGCTGCGCGACCTGCGCGCGTTCATCCGCGACTGCGACCGCCAGATCCGTGAGACCTTCGAGGAGACGTTCACGGCCGCCGCCCAGAACTTCGAGCGGCTCGCCGAGCAGCTGTTCCCGGGTGGCCGCGGCCGCCTGCGCCTGGTTCGAGACGAGGTCGGCCCCAAGCCGGTCCTCGGCGGCGCCGACGCGCCGAAGGACGGCACCGAGGAGGTCCGCGCCGAGGCCGAGGCCGAGGCGGCTGCGGAGGCGGAGGCCTCCGGGGACCAGTCCGGCCTGGACCCCGATGACGTCCTTGGCGTCGAGATCGAGATCACGCCGGCGGGCAAGTCGATGAAGCGCCTCACGCTGCTCAGCGGCGGTGAGAAGTCGATGACCGCGATCGCGTTCCTGTTTTCGGTGTTCCTCGCGCGGCCGTGCCCGTTCTACATCCTGGACGAGGTCGAGGCTGCGCTGGACGACCTCAACATCAGCCGTTTCCTCGAGCTGCTGCGGGCGAACGCCGACCGTGCGCAGTTCATCGTCGTCACCCACCAGAAGCGCACGATGGAGGCCGCCGACACGCTGTACGGCGTGTCGATGGGCGACGACGGCGTGTCGAAGGTCGTGTCGCGCAGGCTGCCGCGCGAGGTCGTCGCTGCGGCCGGAGTCGACGCACGCCGCCTGACACCTGTCCACTCGAACGAATGACCCACCGGAAAGGTGGGAATATGGATGCCTGTCATGGATGGCAGGGGACCCCAGCGCGCGCAGCCTGCGCAAGTCGTGATTCGCCCGGAGGATCTGAGGGGCGCCGCGCGTCTGCTGACGCGCGTGTCCGATCCGCGGGCCGCCGTCTGCCTCGCGGCCTCTTGGATGCTGCGCGCCGATGTCGCCGAGCTGTGGGAGCCGGGTCCTGAGGGACTCGTCCTCGCGGCGTCGACCGAGGACGGCCGGTTCTCGCGCGCGGCGCCTGCGATCGCCACCCAGGTCATCGAGACGGGTCAGACGCGGCGCGCCCACGGGGGTGCCGGCAACGGGCCGGTGCTCGTCGAGCCCGTGCAGCGCGGGCGCCGGACGGTTGCAGCGCTGCTCGTCCGCTGGCGCCGGGCGGTCGGCGACGTGGACGAGACGAGCCTGGCGAGCCTCTCGCTGCTCGCAGCCCAGGCAGCGCTCGCGATCGAGCGGGCGGACCTCGCCGAGGAGCTCGCCCGCCAGGCCGAGACCGATCCGCTCACCGGCGTCGCCAACCGCCGCGGCCTGGCCCGCGCGCTCGAGCGCGACCTTGCGGCCGCGCGGCGCAGCGACCGGCGCCTCGCCGTCGCCGTGCTCGACCTCGATCACTTCAAGGCCTACAACGACGCCAGGGGCCACCAGGCCGGCGACCTGCTCCTGCGCGCCGCGGCGCGGGCGTGGCGGGAGCACCTGCGAGCGGGCGACCTGCTGGCCCGATATGGCGGCGAGGAGTTCGTTGTGGTCCTGCCTGAGGCCGGGGACGCCGCCGCCGCCATGCGCGCGGTCGAGCGCGTCCGTGATTCGACGCCCGGTGTGACGGCCTCGGCGGGCGTGGCGGTCTGGGACGGCGCCGAGCCCGCGGCGCAGCTCATCCGCCGCGCCGACGGCGCGCTCTACGAGGCCAAGCGCAGCGGGCGCGATCGCACGGTGCTCGCGGCGCCGGTCATGCGAGTCGTTTCTCTCCCCAGAAGCTCGCAAACGGGTTCGCGTTGAAGTTCTCGATCGGCTCGTAGCCGGCTTGGCGGTACATGCGCTCGGCGTGTGGCTGCTGCGGGCCGGTGTCGAGGCGGACAACGCTGTAGCCGAGTGCACCGGCCTCGTCCTCGAGTGCGACCAGCAGCTCCTTGGCGACCCCGCGCCCGCGCGCCTCGGGCACCACGTACATGCGCTTGATCTCGCAGGCGCCATCGGGCAGGCGCTTGACGCCACCGCAGCAGATCGGCTTGCCGTCCTCCAAGCCGACCAGGAACGACCCGCCGGGCGGGCTGAAGTCGGCGGGGCCGGCGCTCGGCGCCTCCGGGATGTCGATGCGGCCGTAGAGGGGCGTCAGGTCGATGATCATCGCCTCGAGCAGGTCGCTTGCGGGCGGAACGCTCGCGTCGGCTCTTTCGAAGACCGTCACGTCGCTATCGTCGCGCATCCGGATGGCGCACGATTGGACCGAGCTCTTCATTCTCGACGGCGACGCGCCTGCCGCCGCGGTCGCGCAGGAGGCTGCGCCGGAGCACCGCCGCGGGTTCTTCCGGCGCCTGCGCGAGAACATGAGCAAGACGCGGGCCGCCCTGGGTGCGGAGATCCAGGCGACGCTGTTCGAGACGCTCGACGACGAGACCTGGGAGCGCCTGGAGGAGGCGCTGATCATGGCCGACGTCGGAGCCAGCACGACCGCCCAGGTGGTCGGCAAGCTCGAGCAGGAGGCGACCAGCGGCGGCATCGAGGGCGGCCCGGCCCTGACCGCGCGGCTCACCGAGCTGCTCGCCGGCATCGCACGGCCGCAGGAGGACTCGCGCATCGACCTGCGCCACGAGCCCGCGGTGCTCATGGTCTGCGGCGTCAACGGCACCGGCAAGACCACGACGATCGGCAAGCTCGCGTGGCACCTGCACGAGGAGCTCGGGCGGACGGTCCTGCTCGGGGCCGCCGACACGTTCCGCGCCGCCGCGGTCGAGCAGCTCGAGGAATGGGCGCGTCGCGCCGGCTGCGAGTTCGTCAAGGGCGCACCGAACTCCGACCCCGGCGCCGTGGCGTTCGACGCCGTCAAGCGCGGGCGCGAGCTCGGTGTCGACGTCGTGATCGTCGACACCGCCGGGCGCCTGCACACCCAGGACGAGCTGATGGCGGAGCTGACGAAGATCCGCCGCGTCATCGAGCGCCAGATGCCCGACGCGCCGCACGAGACCCTCCTGACCGTCGATGCGACCACGGGCCAGAACGGGCTGCGGCAGGCCAAGCTCTTCTCGGAGGCCGTGCCGGTCGACGGGATCGTCTTGACGAAGCTCGACGGCACCGCCAAGGGAGGGATCGCGCTCGCAATCGCCGGCGAGCTCGGGATCCCGGTGAAGCTCATCGGCATCGGCGAGTCGCTCGAGGACCTGCGGCCCTTCGACGCCGGCGACTTCGCCAAGGCGCTGCTGGACGTCGGCTAGGCTCATTGACGGTATGTGGGTCTGGTGGATCATCGCCGCTGTCGCGCTCGCCGTGGGCGAGATGGCGATCATGGGCTTCTTCCTCGCGCCGTTCGCCGGCGGCGCGTTCGTCGCGGCGATCTTCAGCCTCGCCGGCGCGGGCGCGATCGCGTCCATCCTGTCGTTCGTCGTCATCACCGCGCTGCTGTTCCTGTTCGTGCGGCCCGTCGCGCAGCGCCATCTGCACCAGCCGGCCGAGTTGCGCACCGGCACCGCCGCCCTGATCGGCCGGTCGGGGATCGTGCTCGAGCGGATCGCCAACGACGAGGGCGTCGGCGTCGTCAAGATCGACGGCGAGGTGTGGACCGCGCGGGCCTACGACGAGGACGACGTCATCGAGGCAGGCAAGCGTGTTCAGATCATCCAGATCAGGGGCGCGACCGCGCTCGTGAGCGAATAGGGAAAGGGGCGGCCCGTGGCTGCGCTGATCGTGGTTGTCGTGCTCGTGCTGTTCGCGCTGTTCGTCGCGGCTCGCACCGTCCGGATCATCCCTCAGGCCAAGGCCGGCGTCGTCGAGCGGCTCGGGCGCTACTCACGCACGCTGAGCCCCGGTCTCACGATCGTCGTGCCGTTCATCGACAAAGTGCGTCCGCTGATCGACCTGCGCGAGCAGGTGGTCACGTTCCCGCCGCAGCCCGTGATCACGTCGGACAACGTCTCCGTCGGCGTCGACACCGTCCTGTACTTCACGATCACCGAGCCCAAGGACGCGACCTACGAGATCGCCAACCCGCTCCAGGCGATCGAGCAGCTCACCGTGACGACGCTGCGCAACATCATCGGCTCGCTGACGCTGGAGGAGACGCTGACCTCGCGCGACCAGGTCAACGACAAGCTGCGCGTCGTGCTCGACGAGCGCACGGGCAAGTGGGGGATCCGCATCAACGGCGTGGAGCTCAAGTCGATCGACCCGCCGCAGGGCATCCAGGAGGCGATGGAGAAGCAGATGCGCGCCGAGCGCGACCGCCGCGCCGCGATCCTCACCGCCGAGGGCGTCAAGCAGTCGCAGATCCTCACGGCCGAGGGCGAGAAGCAGGCGGCGGTGCTCAAGGCAGAGGGCGGCAAGACAGCTGCGATCCTTCGCTCGGAGGGCGAGGCCAAGGCGATCGACACCGTCTTCAGGGCGATCCACGAGGGCGACGCCGACCAGAAGCTGCTCAGCTACCAGTACCTGCAGATGCTGCCGCAGCTCGCCAAGGGTGAGGCGAACAAGATCTTCGTGATCCCGAGCGAGTTCTCTCAGGTGCTTGGCAACGTCGGCGGCGCGATCAGCCGCCTTGGCGCACCTCCGCCGCCTCCGCCGGCTGGGCGGGAATCCTCTTGATCTCCGACGAGCTCGAGGACTACGCCGACGCCGTCACCTCGGCGTGGGACGAGCAGCTCGCAGGCATTCGAGGCGCGGGCTCGCGAAGAGCTGCCCTACCCGCAGATGATCAGCGGCCCGGTCGTCGGGCGGCTGCTGGAGACGCTCGTGTTCCTGGTCCAGCCGCGGCTCGTGCTCGAGGTCGGGACGTACGCGGGGACGAGCGCGCTCATGATGGCGGGCGGGCTGCCGGCGGGCGGGCGGATCGTCACGTGCGAGCTCTCCGACGAGCACGCCGACTTCGCGCAGGCGGGCATCGATGCGTCGCCGTACGCCGACCGGATCGAGATCCTGCGCGGCCCGGCGCTGGAGTCGATCGCGGCGATCGACGAGCCGATCGACGTCTGCTTCATCGACGCCGACAAGGAGGGCTACACGGACTACTACGAGGCCGTGGTTCCCAAGCTCTCCGACCACGGACTGATCGCGGCCGACAACACGCTGCGTGGGGGCCGCGTCCTGGAGGGCGACGTCATGGACGCCTTCAACCGCCACGTGGCGGCGGATCCGCGCACCACGCAGGTGCTGCTCACCGTGCGCGACGGTGTGACGCTGATCCGCCGGGCCTAGACTCAGTCACCGATGTTCGACGTCCTCGCCGAGAAACTGCAGGCAACGCTCTCCGACGTCCGCGCCCGCGGCACGCTGACCGAGGACGACATCAACAAGGCGATGCGCGAGATCCGTCTCGCGCTGCTCGAGGCGGACGTCAACTTCAAGGTCGTCAAGCAGTTCACCACGACGGTGAAGGAACGCTGCCTCGGTGCGGACGTGATCGGGGCGCTGAACCCCGGCCAGACCGTCGTCAAGATCGTCCACGAGGAGCTCGCGACGCTGATGGGCGGGGCGTCGGCGGGGCTGGCGTTCTCGCCGCGCCCGCCGACGGTCGTCCTGATGGCGGGCCTGCAGGGCTCCGGCAAGACGACGGCCGCCGCCAAGCTCGCACGCTTCCTGAAGAACGAGAACGGCTCGTCGGTGGCGCTCGCCGCCTGCGACGTCTACCGCCCGGCTGCGGTCGAGCAGCTCGTGACGATGGGCGGCCGCGCCGGCGCGGAGGTCTACGAGCGCGGCACCACCGAGAGCCCGGTCGAGATCGCTCGCTGGGCGCTCGACCAGGCGAAGATGGCCGGCAAGGACGTTCTGATCGTCGACACGTCGGGGCGCCTGCACGTCGACGAGGTGCTCATGAAGGAGCTCGTCGACATCCGTGGCGCGATCGAAGCCGCACGCGATCCTGCTCGTGGTCGATGCGATGACCGGCCAGGACGCCGTCAATGTCGCCGAGCAGTTCGCCGAGGCGGTCGACTTCGACGGCGTCGTCATGTCCAAGCTCGACGGCGACGCGCGCGGTGGCGCGGCGCTCTCGGTCAAGGCGGTCACCGGCAAGCCGATCCTGTTCGCCTCGACCGGCGAGAAGCTCGAGAACTTCGAGCGCTTCCATCCCGACCGCATGTCGCAGCGGATCCTCGGCATGGGCGACGTCATGTCGCTCATCGAGAAGGCCGAGAAGCAGTTCGACGAGGACGAGGCCGCCGAGCTCGAGCGCAAGATCCGCTCCAACGAGTTCACGCTCGATGACTTCCTCGCCCAGCTCAAGCAGATCCGCAAGATGGGCCCGCTCACCAACCTGCTCGGCATGCTGCCCGGCGTCGGTGCGCAGATGAAGGGCCTGAAGGTCGACGAGCGCGAGCTCGACCGCATCCAGGCGATCATCCTGTCGATGACGCCGGAGGAGCGCCGCCGGCCTGAGCTGATCAAGGGATCGCGGCGCCTGCGCATCGCCAACGGCTCCGGAACGAACGTCTCCGCGGTCAATCAGCTGGTCAAGCAGTTCGGCCAGATGCGCAAGGTCATGAAGCAGGTTTCCCGCGGCCGGATGCCGGATCTCGGGGCTTTGATGCGCCAGGGCCGCTAACCTCCGGGACGCAGAAAGGCGGGGCCCGCCTCGCGCCCGACGTCCCGGGCGCTCGGCACCCGCTGACTTTCGATTAGGAGACCGTTTTGGCAGTTCGACTCAGGCTCACCCGTGTGGGCGGCAAGAAGGACCCGATCTGGCGCGTCGTCGCCGCCGACCAGCGCTCGCCGCGCGACGGTCGCGTGATCGAGATCCTCGGCCAGTACAACGCGCAGACCGATCCCTCGACCATCAAGGTCGACGAGGAGCGCGTGCGCGACTGGCTCGCCAAGGGCGCCCAGCCCACCGCGCAGGTCCGCAAGCTGCTGCGCATCCAGGGCATCGAGGCCTGACCCGCCGTCGATGAAGGAGCTGCTGGAGTACCTCGCTCGCCAGCTCGTCGACGAGCCGGACGAGGTCGAGGTCGAGCAGTTCGACGAGGACGACGGCACCGTCGTCCTCGAGCTTGCCGTGGCCGAGGACGACTACGGCAAGATCATCGGCAAGGGCGGGCGCACGGCGAACGCGCTGCGCACCGTCGTGAAGGCCGCGGCCGTCAAGGAGGGGCGCCGCGTCCTGGTCGACATCGTCGACTAGATGACCGGGGATGGATGAAGGCTGGCTCTCCGCCGGGCGGGTGGGGCGAGCGCACGGCCTTGACGGCTCCTTCTACGTCACCCGCCCGAGGCCGCCGCTGCTCGTGCTGGGCGCGACGCTGCGCATCGGCGAGCGCGATCACGAGATCGTGCGCCGCGCAGGCACGGATGACAAGCCGATCGTCCGCCTCGACGGGATCGGCTCGCGCGAGGCCGCCGATGCCGTTCGTGGCGAGGATCTGCGGGTCGCACGCGCTGCGGCGCCTGCGCTCGGCGAGGACGAGTACTGGCCCGAGGACCTCGAGGGCTGCGCCGTGACCGACGGCGACACCGCGGTGGGCGTCGTGCGGCGGATGGTCGGCTACCCGTCCGTCGACGTGCTCGAGGTCGAGCGCGACGCGGCGGACGACCTGCTGGTCCCGATGGTGCGCGACGCCATCCGCTCGGTCGACGTCGCCGCGCGGCGCGTCGACGTGTCGCTCGCGTTCCTGGGGGAGGGCGGGTAGGTGCAGGTCGACGTCGTCACGCTGTTTCCGGAGTGGTTCGAGTGGTTCCAGGGCCAGCGCCACGTGGGCAACGCCGTCGCACACGGCTCCGAGCTGCGCTTCCTCAATCCCCGCGATCACACGCCGCTTGAGTGGCGGGCAGGTCGACGACACCCCGTTCGGCGGCGGCGCCGGCATGGTGCTGCGCGTCGACGTGATGGACGCCGCCCTGCGGGCGTTCTACGGCGTCGACCCGCTCGACCTTCGCAACCAGCGCCGCGTGATCGCGCTGACGCCGGGCGGGCGGATGCTCGACGAGGCCTACGTCGACGAGCTCGCCGGGGAGCCCGCGATCACGCTGCTCTGCGGCCGCTACGAGGGCTTTGACGAGCGCATCGTGCAGAACTTCGCCTCGGACACGCTGTCCGTCGGGCGCTACGTGCTGAGCGGCGGCGAGCTGGCGGCGATGGTCGTCATGGACGCCGTGCTGCGCAAGCTGCCCGGCTCCCTCGGACATGCCGACAGCGCGCGTGGAGGAGTCGTTCAGCGCCGCGCTCGAGGGACAGCCGGAGTACCCGCACTACACGCGCCCGGCGCAATACCGCGGCTGGAAGGTGCCCGACGTGCTGCTCTCCGGACACCATGAGGAGATCCGTACGTGGCGGCGGATGCGCAGCCGCGAGCGCGGGTCGAGCTGACGCGCTCTTCGCTATCCTGAGCGGCCCGCGCGGCTGCCCCGGTTCGGAGCCCGCGCCTTCTCTTTGCCATGAGCACCGTCATCGACAGCCTCGAGCGCGCCCAGCTGCGCCGCGTCCCTTCGTTCCAGCCCGGCGACCGGGTCAAGGTCCACTTCCAGGTCATCGAGGGCACGCGCCGGCGCACCCAGGTCTTCGAGGGCGTCGTCATCAAGCGCCAGGGCCACGGCGCGCGCGAGACGTTCACCGTCCGCAAGCAGTCGTTCGGCGTCGGCGTGGAGCGCACGTTCCCCGTGCACTCGCCGAAGATCGAGCGCATCGAGGTGTCGGCCCGCGGCGATGTGCGGCGGGCGAAGCTCTACTACCTGCGCGAGCGCGTCGGCAAGCGCGCCCGGGTGCGCGAGCGCCGCTACACCGGCCCCGAGGAGCGGGTCGAGCCCGGGCTGCTGCACGACCCGGTCGCCCAGCTCGAGGCCGAGGCGGCCCTGAGCGAGGGTGCCGTGGACGAGCAGGGCGAGACGGCCGAGGAGGTCGTGGACGCCGGCGGTGCCGAGGACACGGCTGCTGTGGAGGAGACGGCCGCCGAGGAGACTGCTCCGGCCGAGGAGACCGCTCCCGCGGAGGAGGCTGCTCCCGCTGAGGAGACGCCCGCCGCTGAGGCGCCGGCCGACGAGTCCGCGGCCGCCGAAGACACGCCGGCCTCCTAGTAGTGGCCAAGCCGGGCGAGAAGTCCGCGGGCGGCTCGATCATCGAGCTGGTCACGATCGTTGCCGTCGCGCTCGGCCTGGCGCTCGGCATCCAGGCGCTCCTCGTCAAGCCCTACCGGATCCCGTCGGGCTCGATGCTCCCGACGCTGAAGGTCGGTCAGCGGGTGCTGGTGAACCGCCTGGGCAACCGCTTCAACGATCCAAAGATCGGCGAGATCGTCGTCTTCCACCCGCCCGCCGGCGCCGAGGGCACCGGCGACACCTGCGGCGACCCGACGCGGAACGCGGGCCGGGCGTGCGACAAGCCGACTCCCGAGAAGGCCTCCGTCAACTTCATCAAGCGCGTCGTCGGCCTCCCGGGCGACCACCTGTCGATCCGTAATGGCCACGTGATTCGCAACGGCAAGCGCGAAGAGGACGGCTACATCGCGCCGTGTGCGGGCGGAAGTGCCTGCAATCTGCCCCAAACGATCACGATTCCGCCCGATCACTACTTCATGATGGGCGACAATCGTGGAGAGTCCGACGACAGCAGATTCTGGGGACCTGTTCCCCGAAAATGGATCATCGGCGGAGCTTTCGCCACCTATTGGCCTCCCAAGCAGATCGGACTCCTCTAGCCTCGGGCCTGCAAACGCCCGACTCACGAGGCGGCAGGTGCGAGCGGCAAAACGCAAGCGATCGGGACGCAGGCTCTTCCAGTTCGACCGGGAGCTGGGTGTGCGCTACGTCGCGGGAGCCGACGAGGCCGGGCGCGGCTGCCTGGCCGGCCCGCTCGTCGCGGCTGCCGTGCTGTTCGACATCGAGGCGCTCACGCTCTCCCAGCGCCGCGCGCTGACGGTGCTCAACGACTCCAAGCAGCACACGCCGGAGATGCGCGAGGAGCTCTACCCGGTCGTCATGCGCACGGCGAAGAAGGCAGTCGTGGTCTCGCGCTGCGTGCGCGGCATCGACGATCGCGGCCTGCACGTGACGAACCTTGCCGCGATGCGCGACGCGCTCGCACGCGTCGCACGGCCCGGCTGCATCTGCCTGACCGATGGCTTCCCGGTCCCGGACTTCGGCTACGAGCAGCGCGCGGTCATCAACGGGGACGCCCAGTCCGCGGCGATCGCCGCGGCGTCGATCCTCGCGAAGGTCTCGCGCGACCGCTTCATGAAGCGCGCTGCAGAGCTGCACCCGCAGTGGGACTTCGCCAGCCACGTCGGCTACTCGACGCCCGAGCACCGCGCGGCGATCGAGCAGCACGGCGTCTCCCCGCTGCACCGGCTGAGCTTCCAGAGCCTGGCGTACCAGCAGCTCGCGCTCTAGAACGCCGCCTCGAGATGGTCGAGGCTGACGAGGCGCCCGCGGGCGTCGAAGACGATGCCGATGGCGTCGAAGCGCAGCTCGTCGGCGAGCGGCCGGTCGAGGGTCTCGGCGAGGTAGCCGGCGGCCATGCGCCGGACCTGGCTCTGCTTGCGGGGACCGAGCGCGTCCCACGGGCGCCCGCGGCCGCGTCGCGTCTTGACCTCGACGAACACGAGCGTGCCGTGCCGGAAGCAGACGAGATCGAGCTCGCCGAACCGCGTGCGGTGGTTGCGGGCGACGATCGCGTAGCCGAGGCGCTCCATGTGCGCGGCGGCGGCATCCTCACCGATGCGGCCGAGGTGGTGTCTGAGGTCGCTGGACATGGCGGCGACCTTCTCGCGCCGCGCGTGGCCGATCAGCATCCGTTGGTGACGATTCACCAACACGTGGTGATCCGGCACACAGCCGCGCCTAGCGTCCGGCGCCATGCTCGCCCAGGTCACCACCTTCGCCATCGACGGCATCGAACCCCGGCGCGTGACGGTCGAGGTCGACGTCCGTCAGGGCCTGCCGGCGTTCGCGATCGTCGGACTCGGCGATCGCTCCGTGCGCGAGGCGCGCGAGCGCGTGCGCGGCGCGATCTCCAACTCCGGCTTCACGTTCCCCCAGTGCCGCGTCACGGTCAACCTCGCCCCGGCGTACCTGCGCAAGCACGGCCCGGGGTTCGACCTCGCGATCGCCTGCGGCATCCTCGCCGCGAGCGGCCAGGTGCCCGCCGAGGCGCTCCAGCGGCTCGCCGTCTTCGGCGAGCTGGGCCTGGACGGCAGGGTGCGCTCCTGCAACGGCGCGCTGGCGGTCGCCGAAGGCGTGCTTCGCGCCGGCCTCGAGGGCGTGATCGTCCCCTGGGAGCGCGTGGAGGAGGCGGCGATCGTCGACGTGATCGCGGTCGGCGGCGCGGGCGACCTGGCATCTGCGGCGGCGGTGCTGCGCGGCGACGTAGCACCCGACCGGGGCACACCGGCCGCATGCGCGCAATCCAGGGACGCGTCGGACCTCGCTGACGTGCGCGGGCACGCCGCGCCGATCGAGGCGCTGGTGGTCGCGGCTGCCGGGGGGCACAACGTCCTGCTGACCGGGCCGCCCGGGACCGGTAAGACGATGCTCGCACGCAGGCTGCCGTCGATCCTGCCACCGCTCACGCCCACAGAGGCGCTCGAGGTGACGCGGATCCATTCGATCGCCGGGCTGCACGTCGGCGGCCTCGCGCGGACGCGGCCGTTCCGCGCGCCGCACCACAACACCTCTGCCTCTGGATTGATCGGGGGCGGGTCCCTGCCGACGCCTGGGGAGGTCAGCCTGGCGCATCACGGGGTGCTGTTCCTCGACGAGCTGAGCGAATTCCCGCGCAACGTCCTGGAGAGCCTGCGCCAGCCGCTGGAGGACGGCCGGGTGGCGGTCGTCCGCGGGCAGCACCTCGCTGTCTATCCGACGCGCTTCATGCTGGTCGCCTCGACGAATCCGTGCCCGTGCGGGTTTCACCCGCAACGGCGCTGTCGCTGCACCGACGCCGATCTGCTGCGCCAGCGCCGCCGCCTGAGCGGTCCGCTGCTGGACCGCATCGATCTGCTCGTCGCCGTCGGGCGACCGTCGGCCGACGAGCTGCGTGCGGCCGCCGTGACGACGTCGGAGGCGGCGCGCGAACGCGTCGTGGCAGCGCGCGAGCGCCAGCTCGCTCGTCTGGGCGGCAGCGGGGCGGGCTGCAACGCGCACATGGACGCGGCGCTGGTGCGCCGGCATGTCGCGCTGGACGCCGACGCAGAGCAGCTCCTGCACGCGACCTACGACCGCGGCACGCTGTCCGCGCGCGGCCGCGAGCGCGTGCTGCGCGTGGCCCGCACGATCGCCGACCTGGACGGGAGCGACGCCGTCACCAAGGAGCACCTGCTGCGTTCGATCGGCTTGCGGCAGGACGCCGGTGCTGCGAGCGCGGAGGTCGCGTGATGGCCGACGTCCGGACGTGCGACGCCTGCCTGCGGCGGACCTGGCTGGTCGCGCGGCTCGCCGGCTGGATCGAGCTTGCCCGCCACGAGGGCAAGCGCCTGCCGGAGGTGCTCGCGCTGCCTGGCGAGGACCTGCTGGCCGCCGTCGCGCCGTCGGAGATCGGGCGCACGATGCGCGAGCTCGAGCACCTCGGTCTCGACGAGCAGCGCACCGCGTACGACGCCGCGGGCCTGAGCGCGGTCTGTCGCCATGAGGATGGCTACCCGCATTCGCTGCGCGATGACGGTGCGGCGCCCCCGATCGTCTCCTGGGCCGGCGCGCTGCCGGACGGCCCGGCGCTGGCCGTGGTCGGGACGCGCCAGGCGTCGCCCGACGGGCTCGAGGTTGCGCGCGCGCTCGGCCGCGGGCTGGCCGCCGCGGGCGTCACGGTCGTCAGCGGCATGGCGCTGGGCATCGACAGCGCGGCACATGAGGGAGCGCTGCAGGCGGGCGGGCCAACCGTGGCGGTGCTCGCCGGTGGCGCGGACGTCGCGTATCCGCGGTCCAAGCGCGCGCTGCACGGCCGGATCCGCCAGGCGGGCGCAGTGGTGTCCGAGGCACCGCCGTCGTTCGTGCCACGCCGCTGGTGCTTTCCGGCGCGTAACCGGATCATCGCCGGGCTCGCCAGCGCCACGATCGTCGTCCAGGCCGCGGTGCGATCCGGATCGCTGATCACCGCCGAGCTTGCGATGGACCTGGGGCGTGACGTCGGGGCGGTGCCGGGCTCGCCGCTGGACTGGCGCAGCGCCGGCGCCAACGCCCTGCTGCGCGATGGCGCCACGGTCGTCAGGGATGCGGTCGATGCGCTCGACCTCGCCCTCGGCGTCGGTCACGGGCTCGGCACGGATGCCGACGCCCGGACGGCCGGCCTCGATCCTGCCCTGCGGCGGCTCCTGCGGCGCCTGGGGGAGGGCGCAACGTCGATCGACGCCATCGCCATCACGCCGGCAGAGGCGGATGCCGCCCTCGTCGGCCTGACCGAGCTCGAGCTGCTGGGGCTGGTGCGGCGCGGACTGGATGGCAGCTACGTCCGGACGATCGTCTGAGTTTGTGTCCTATTTCTGACCGGAAGGTGGTGCAGCGTTGCCTTCGCACACTATGTTCGAGGCGACGGGGCGAACTCTCAAACGGAAGGGATTCCAGTATGCGCAAGCTGCTCATCTGCGGCGCGTCTGTTGCTGCGCTCACCACGCCGGCGGCCGCATTCGCGGGCAACGACTACAACCCCAACGGCAACGCGGCTGCCTGCGGCCAGTACCACGGCGCTTTCGGCGCGTTCGGCAAGGACAACAACTTCGCCGGTGGCGCCGACGGTCAGGCGACCGGCGACGCCAACAGCGCGAAGGGCTGCCAGACCAACCTCTAGATCGGTCCAGCACACCGGAGGGGCGGCTCAGCCGCCCCCCGGTATGCACAGCTCAGGCCACGGCGTACAGGCGCCACTCGCCGGGGACGCCCTTGAGCTCCTGCGCGCCGCGATCGGCGAACTCGATCCCCGAGCCGACCACGAGGTCGCGCACGGTGCCGGAGACGAGGATCTCGCCCGCGGCCGCCGCAGCGCCGACGCGCGCGCCGATGTGGACGGCCATGCCGGCCAGGTCGTCGCCGCGGCGCTCGCACTCGCCCGTGTGGATGCCTGCGCGGATCTCGAGTCCGAGCCGGCGGACTCCCTCGGCGATGGCCTGCGCGCAGCGGATGGCGCGCGCCGGTCCCTCGAAGGACGCCAGGAACCCGTCACCGAGCTGCTTGACCTCGCGGCCGCGCCAGCGGCCGAGCTCGCCGCGCACGAGGTCGTCGTGGCGCTCCAGCACGCGGTGCCATTCCGCATCGCCGAGCTCGGCGGCGCGCTCGGTCGAGCCGACGATGTCGGTGAACACGACGGTCGCAAGCACGTCCTCCGGCACCGGTCCGCCCGGCGTCCCTGTGACGAAGTCGTGCAGCTCGCGCAGCATCGGCTCGGTGTCCCCCGTGAAGAAGAGGTGGTCGCCGGGCCCGAGGTCTGCGAATCGAGCGCCCTCGATGTGGTCGGCGAGGTACTGGCTCCACGAGAACGGCGTCATCCGGTCCGTGCTGCGGCACATCACGAGCGTCGGCACGCGTACAAGCGGCAGCGCGGCGCGAACGTCGAGGTGCTCCCACGTGTCCAGCAGGTGACGCACCCCGGACCGGCTGACCCCGAGACGTAGGAGCCGCGCCCACCATGCGCCGAACGCGCGGTCATCCGCCATCGACGGGGCGAAGCCGTGCAACGCGACCGGATCGCCCCAGTCGGTCAGCGCCCGCTCGCGGATGCGGTCCAATCCCGCAAGCGTTGCGCCGTCGGGGTAGTCGTCGTCGCGGAGCAGGCGGGCGTACGTGCCGTACAACACGAGCTTGCCGATGCGGTCCGGATGCGCGGCTGCGAACACGATCGCGGCGGGGCCGCCCTCGGAGACACCGATGAGCGTGGGGCGCTCGAGGCCCGCGGCGTCCATCACGGCGAGGGCGTCCTCGGCGTGTTCCTCCATCGTCGCGGCGCGGTCAGGCCGGTCCGACAGGCCCTGGCCACGCTTGTCGAAGGCGATCACGCGCGCGAATGCGCCGACCCGGTCGAAGAACCGCTGCACGAGTGGTTGCTCGAGGATGTACTCGAGGTGGCCGACGAAGCCGCCGAGCCAGATGACGTCGACATCGCCGTCGCCGAAGCGCCTCCAGGCGATGCTCGTTCCGTCCGCGCTCGTCGTGTAGTGGATCGCGCCGTCGTCCATCGTCAGCCGATCGTACTCGCGGCCTATCATCGGCCTCATGGCCGATCGCGTACCGGTGTGCCTCTCGATCGCCGGTTCGGACTCCGGCGGCGGGGCGGGCATCCAGGCGGACCTCAAGGCGTTTGCCCATGCCGGCGTGCACGGCACGACGGCGCTCACCGCGCTCACCGCGCAGAACACGCGAGCCGTCACCGGCGTCCACCCGGTCCCGCCAGAGTTCATCCTCGAGCAGGTCCGCGTCGTCGCGCAGGATCTCGGCGTCGACGCGGTGAAGATCGGGATGGTGGGGTCCAAGCGCGCGACGGAGGCGGTGGCCCAGGCTCTCGACGAACTCCCCGCGGGCACGCCCGTCGTGCTCGATCCCGTGATGGTGGCCGAGTCCGGGGCGCGCCTGCTGGACGAGGATGCGGAGGATGCCCTTCGCGAGCTGCTGCTGCCGCGGGCGACCGTTGCGACGCCGAACCTGCTCGAGGCGCGCGTCCTCGTGCGCGATGCGACGCTCGACGGCGAGGAGCTCGCGCGCCGCGCACACGCGCTCGGCCCCGACGTCGTCGTGGTCACCGGGGGGCACCGCGACGAGGCGGCAGACCTGTTCTTCGACGGCTCGTCGTTCGTCCCGATCCCGGGCCCGCGCCACGCCGACGGGGCCGCCCACGGGTCGGGCTGCACGCACTCCTCGACGCTCGCCGCCCACCTGGCACTTGGCGCAGCGCCGCTCGACGCTGCGAGGATCGCGCGCGAGGTGGCCGCGGAGGCCGTGCGGCAGGGCCTGCGGGATCTTGGTGAGGGCGCCGGGCCCGTGGATGTCCTCGGCGTGGCAGATCGCCGGCGCACCCGGTCCGCTTTGCCATAATCGCCACGATGAAGGCGGAGCTGTGAAGTTCCTGCGCATGAAGCCCGGCCACGGTGAGGTACTGCTGGCCGAGGGTGACGTCGAGGTCGCCGCCGAGGAGGAGCGCCTCGTCGAGGCGTTCCGCGAGCAGCTCGAGCAGGGCATGTGGGCAGCCGTGCCGCTCACGAGCCGCGACGGCCGGCGCGAGGCGCAGATGGTCAAGTCGTTCGACGAGGTCCCACGCGACGCCGAGCGTGTCATCTTCTTCCCCCGCGCGGCCGGGGGCAGGTAGGTCGGGCCCGAGCGATGCTCCTCGCCCTCAGCGCCACGGCCATCGTCATCGTCGCGCTGCTGTGGGAGGTCGCGCTGCCGCACGTCCGGGAGGCCTACGAGCGCCACCGGGCCCGCCGTGCGCGCGTCGACGAGTGGGACCCCTCGCTGGGCCCTACGACCCGGGGCGCGAGCGCCGCGCCGAGCAGCGCGCACGCCAGCTCCTGCGCTCGTGCGTCAACGACGAGGAGTGGGCGATGTACCGCGACCTCGGCTTCCTACGGGTCTGGGGACGGCTCGCCGAGGGGCCGGTCCAGGGCGGCAGCGAGGAGACCGAGGCCGGCGCGCCGTACGCCTACCTCATCTACCCGCACAAGCCCGTCGTCGCATACCTGCCGCAGACGCGCACGCTGCTCAACGAGTACTGCGTCACGTTCCCGGACGAGACGCGGCCCTATGGCAGCGCCCGCCTTCCGGACTCCGACGACGTGCTGGCGAAGTGGATGGCGCTCACCGGGGACGAGCGCAACCTGGTCTCCAGCGCGAACATGCATCTGCCCGGTCGCCAGGTCGACCCGCGCCAGGTCCGCCGTGACCTGTGGCGCCTGCAGATGTGGGAGCGCGAGCGCACCACGCGCGAACGCAGGCGAGAGGGCACGGGTAGTCTCCCGCCCCGTGAGCCAGACCAGCACCGCACCGACATTCGACCTCAAGCACCGGTCCCGCGCCCTCACCGAGGGCCCGCACCGTGCGGCCGCCCGCGCCTACCTGAAGGGCATCGGGTACGACGACGACGCCCTGTCCAAGCCGATCATCGGCGTCGCCTCGACATGGATCGAGACGATGCCCTGCAACTTCCACCTGCGCGCGCTCGCCGCGAAGGTCAAGGACGGCATCCGCGAGGCCGGCGGCACGCCGATGGAGTTCAACACGATCGCGATCTCCGACGGGATCACGATGGGCACGAGCGGCATGAAGACGTCGCTGGTTTCACGCGAGGTGATCGCGGATTCGATCGAGCTCGTGGCGCGCGGGCACCTGTTCGACGGCGTGGTCGCGCTGAGCGGCTGCGACAAGACGATCCCGGGCACCGTGATGGCGCTCGCGCGGCTCGACGTGCCCAGCGTGATGCTCTACGGCGGGTCGATTCCGCCGGGCCGATTCCAGGGCCGCGATGTCACGATCATCGACGTCTTCGAGGCCGTCGGGAAGCACGCGATCGGCGAGATGACCGACGAGGAGCTCGCTGAGCTCGAGTCCGTCGCGAGCCCCGGCGCCGGCGCCTGCGGCGGCCAGTTCACCGCCAACACGATGGCCATGGCGTTCGAGATGCTCGGCATCAGCCCGATGGGCCCCTCGGGGGTGCCGGCCCAGGACGCCACGAAGGCGCAGGCGGCCTTCGACGCCGGCAAGCTCGTGATGGACGTCCTGGAGCGCAACCTGCGGCCGAGTGACCTGATCACCCGCGCGTCGCTGGAGAACGCGATCGCCGCCGTGACCAGCTCGGGCGGTTCGACGAACGGGGTCCTGCACCTGCTCGCCGTGGCCAAGGAGGCCGGCATCGAGCTGGACATCGACGACTTCGACCGCATCTCGGACCGCACGCCGCTGCTGTGCGACCTCAGCCCGGGCGGCAGGTACAACGCGACGGACATGTTCCAGGCCGGCGGCACCGCGGTGCTGGCCAAGCGCCTGAAGGAGCTCGGGATCCTCAACGAGGACGCACCGACGGTCCTGGGCAAGACGGTTGGTCAGCTCGCCGACGAGGTGCACGAGGCCGAGGGACAGCAGGTCGTCCGGTCACTCGACAACCCGCTCAAGCAGACCGGCGGGCTGGCCATCCTGCGCGGCAACATCGCGCCCGAGGGCTGCGTCGTGAAGCTCGCGGGGCATGAGCGCCGCCACCACGAGGGCCCGGCGCGCGTGTTCGAGGGCGAGGAGGCCGCGATGGAGGCCGCGACGCACGGCGGCATCAAGCGCGGGCGACGTCGTGATCATCCGCAACGAGGGCCCCGCGGGCGGGCCGGGCATGCGCGAGATGCTCGCCGTCACCGCCGCGATCAACGGCGCCGGTCTGGGCGAGGACGTCGTCCTGCTGACCGATGGGCGCTTCAGCGGCGCGACGCACGGGTTCATGGCCGGCCACCTCGCGCCCGAGGCGGTCCGCGGCGGCCCGATCGCCGCGGTCCAGGACGGTGACACCGTCACCGTCGACGTCGACGCCAAGCGGATCGACGTCGACCTCACCGACGACGTCATTGCCGAGCGCCTGGCCGCCTACCAGCCGCCGCCGAACGCGGACGTCACCGGCGTGCTCGCCAAGTACGCCAAGCTCGTCGGCAGCGCCTCACAGGGCGCCGTGACGGTCTAGGTGGCATAGGGCCGAGAAGCGCGCCCAGCCGAGTGTGGGCCCCCAACGTCGTAATAGTTACGACGCTCGGGGCCCCACGCGCATGAGGGGCCAAGGTCGGTCTACTGACGCGGCGGAACGACGTCCTTCGCCCAGTCCGCCGACTTCCACGCCGGCTCGGGCGTCTCGACGCCGGCGTGCGGCACGAAACGCGACCGCTCGACGATCTCCATCTTGTGGATGTAGCGGGGGCAGTTGGGGAAGATCTCGGTCGCCGTCACGCGGACCACGAATTGGGCCTCGGGGTACGAGGGCAGCAGCGCGTCGTCGGGGTTGATCGAGGCCGTTCCGTTGACGCGCATCCGGCGCTGCGCGCGGAAGTCGATGAACAGCAGCCCGACGTGGGGGTTGACGCTGACGTTGCCCCACGAGAGGTACATGCCGTTGCCGTCGTAGTTGGGGATCGCCAGCTGGCGCTCCCCGACGACGCGGACGAATCCCGGGTCCCCGCCCTTGTACGAGCACTGCGGATGGCCCTGCTCGTCCGCGGTGGCCAGGAAGAACATGTCCATCGACTCGATGAACGCGCGGTCGCCGTCGGTGAAGGCCGCATGCACCTTGACGTCGTCGAGCCGGTCGGCCAGCGCCCGCGTGCCGAATCGGTCCTGCAGCTCGCGCGATCCCGCGTGGTAGCCCACGCGGGCGACCCTACTCCGCGATGAAGTCGTCGACCAGCGCGTTGAACGCCGCCGGGCGCTCCAGCATCGCCACGTGGCCCGTGTCGGGCCAGACCACGACGCGCGCATGCGAGATCAGGCGGCCGAACTCGTGGGCGTCGCGCACCGGGACGAGGCGGTCCTTCTCGCCCCAGACGACCAGCACCGGGCACTGGATGTCGACAGCCGGTCGCGGATCGGGTAGTCGGTGAGCGCGTCCAGTGCGGGGACGAAGCCCGGCTTGCCAGACCCCTTGACCTGCTCGGCGATCAGCGCGGCGGGGAGCTGCTCGGGGTGGTGGGCGACGATCTTCATGATCTGCCGGCGCATCCGCGGCCGGCTGGACAGCGTCTCCGAGCGCGTCGCGGTCCAGCCGCCGGTGTACATGAGGACGTTGTCGAACCGGTCGAGGACGCGCAGAACGGGCTCGTTGCGCTGGTGCTCGATCGAGAGGCCGGCGGCGCTCACGAGCACGAGCTTCTCGACGCGCGCGTGGAACTGGAGCGCCACCTCGGCGCCGATGAACCCGCCCATCGAGTTGCCGACGATGACGGCCCGCTCGATGCCCAGCGTCTCCAGGAGCTCGTCCACGATCCGCCCGTAGCCCGCGATCGAGATCTTCTCGGCCGGCATCGGGGAATGGCCGAAGCCCGGCAGGTCCATCGCGATCACGCGGTGGTCGCGGGCGAAGTGGGGGAGGTTCTCCAGCCAGTTGACCCAGGACCCCGACAGGCCGTGGATGAACACGAGCGGATCGCCCTCGCCGAGCTCGATGACGTTCACCGGTGTGCCCGCGACGTGCACCCACCTCTGGTGCTCGCGCCAGTCGACGTCGAGCCACTCCGAGCGCCCGTCGGGGCCGTAACGATCCAGATCGGGTGCCTGCGGCTGCGTTCGGACGTCGGTCATGCCGAATAAAATGCCAGATCGCCCATGCGGATCGCGCTGGACATCGACTCGACGCTGCACCACTACTGGGACACGCTCTCGGAGGCGGCCCGCTGCCGCTTCGGCATCGACCTGCCCTACGAGGAGCAGTTCGACTGGGGCATCACGCGCCTCAAGCCCAAGCAGCTCGAGGTCGTGATCGCCGACACGCACAGCGACGAGGCGATCCTCGCCGGCACGCCGTACCCGGGCGCCGTCGAGACCGTGCGCGCCTGGCACGAGGCGGGGCACTTCATCCATGTCACGAGCCACCGCGCCGGCGGGTGCCACCGGGCGACCGCGACGTGGCTGGAGCAGATCGGCCTGCCGTTCGACGACCTGCACTGCTCCTACGACAAGGTCAGCCGCTGCGTCGAGCTCGAGATCGACATCCTGGTGGACGACAGTCCGGTCAACATCCGCGGGGCGATCGAGCGGGGCATCGCGGCGGCGACGCTCGTCCACCCCTGGAACCAGGACGTGTGCGACGAGGAGCCCGTGATCTGCGCCGAGCGACTGGGCTGGGCTCGAGCGCAAGCTGCGGCCGTGGCTGTCGCCGGCGAGCCGCGTCGCCTGACCTGCGAGACTCGCCGGCATGGCAGAGGACGTGCGAACCCGTCTCGGCGGGCCATCCAGCGAGGTCGCCCGGCGGGAGGACCTGCGCGATCACCTGCCCGCGATCGAGCCCGATCGCCAGGTCAGTGACTGGGGCCGCTCCGAACGGGTCGAGGGCCTGGTCGATCGCACCGTCGTCGACTTCCTCTACCACCTGTGGTTCCGTTGCGAGGTCGAAGGCATCGAGAACGTGCCCGACGACGGCGGCGCGCTGATCGTCTCCAACCACTCGGGCGCGCTGCCGCCCGACGCAGCGATGATCGTGAAGGCGATCAAGGAGGAGCACCCGCGCCCGCGCCCGCTGCACCTCACGGTCGAGCACTTCTTCAAGGGCTACCCGGGCTTCTCGATGCTGCTGCCGAAGATCGGCGGCGTCGCGGCGCATCCGGCCAACGTGCAGCGCCTGCTCTACGACGAGCGTCAGCTCGTGCTCGTCTTCCCGGAGGGCCGCAAGGGCACCGAGAAGCTCTACAAGGACCGCTACCGCCTGCGCCGCTTCGGTCGCGGCGGGTTCGTCGAGGCCGCGATGCGCGGCCGCGCGCCGATTGTGCCCGTCGCCGTCGTCGGCGCCGAGGAGGCGATGCCCGCCTTCGCGCAGATCAAGCCGCTGCAGCGCCTGACGGGGCTCATCTACTTCCCGATCACCCCGACCTGGCCGCACTTCGGCCTGCTCGGGATGGTCGGATACCTCCCGGCCAAGTTCAAGATCCGCTTCCTGCCGCCCGTGCGCACCGAGGACATGGGCGACGAGCCGTGGGAGGACAAGGCGCTCGTGCAGACCGTCGCCCACGACGTCCGCGCGACGATCCAGGAGGAGCTCTACGACATGGTCGGGAAGCGCCGGAGCGTGTGGTTCGGATGAGCTCCAAGCGGGTCCTCGTCACCGGGCTGAGCACCTACTGGGGCGGCCGCCTGGCGCAGGGGCTCGAGCAGGACCCCGAGATCGAGACCGTCATCGGCGTCGATCGCCGGCCGCCGAAGGTCGAGCTGGAGCGAACCGAGTGGGTCGAGGTCGCCGACAGCCATTCGCTGATCCGCCGCATCGTGCAGGCGGCCGAGATCGACACCGTCGTGGACACGCGACTGGTCGTCGACTCCGTCGTGACCTCGCAGCGCAGAGCACACGAGAACAACGTGATCGGGACCATGAACCTGCTGGCGGCGTGCAGCGGGCCCGACAGCTGCGTCAAGAAGGTCGTCTTCAAGTCCAGCGCGCACTACTACGGCTGCGAGCAGGACGACCCGGCCTACTTCACCGAGGACATGCGCCGCCCGCACCCTCCGCGGACGGCCCTGGAGCGCGACATCGTCGAGGCCGAGGCGGCGGTCGGCGACTTCGCCGACAAGAACCCCGACATGACCGTGACGGTGCTGCGCTTCGCCAACGGGCTCGGCCCGCAGCTGAACACGTCGCACATGCGCTACCTGGCGCTGCCGGTCGTGCCGACGATCCTCGGGTTCGATCCGCGCTACCAGTTCATCCACTCCGACGACATGGCCGGGGTGCTCGAGCACGCGGTCCGCCACGACCTCGACGGCATCTACAACGCCGGCGCCGATGGCGTCCTCGCGCTGACCGAGGTGACCGACCTGCTCGGCAAGCAGTGGGCGCCGCTGCTGCCGCCGTGGGGCACCGGCCTCGCGGCCGCAGGGCTGCGGCGCGCGGGCCTCGCGATCCCGCCCGAGATGCTGCAGCAGCTGCGGTTCGGCCGCGCGATCGACAATCGCAAGCTCAAGGCCACCGGCTACCGCTACGCGTTCACCACGCGCGAGACGGTCATGCGCCTGCACGAGCACCAGAAGATCGCCCCGCTGCTGGGCAAGCGCAACGGGGACTACCGCTACGAGCGCGAGGTCGAGGAGTTCCTGCGCCGCAGCCCGAGCGTCGTGCGCCGCGACCGGCCCGCCGAGCCCGTCAAGAACGTCGTCCCGGGCGGCCGCCGCGCGGCGACGGCCAAGCCCGCACGCCCGCGCCGTCCGGCGGTCGCCCCGCCGGAGTACGACGAGCTCGAGGCCGAGGAGGTCATCGCGCTGATGCGGTCCTTCGACGCCGCCGACCTGGAGGCGCTGCGGCGCTACGAGGAGGGCCGCGCCGGCCGCGAGCCGGTGCTGCGCGCGATCGATTCGCTGCTCGCGCGCGCCAGATCGCCTGCATAGCTGGCGAAACGGCCTTCGGACCCCCTAAGCTTGCCCGGGGCATGAGGTCCAAGCAATTTATCGGCGTTGCGGCTGCGCTGGCGGTCTTGTGCGTCCTCGCGGGCGCCGTCTACGCGTACGATCACGGGCGCCGCGAGCAGATCGCCAAGGGCATCACCGTCGGCGGCGTGGACGTCGGCGGGATGACGCGCGAGAGCGCCCAGCGCAAGCTCGAGGCGCGCCTGCTCGGCGCGCTGCACGAGCCGATCGTGATCCATCACGGCAGGAAGACGTGGAAGCTCGGCCCGCGCGAGGCGCGCACCGCGGTCGATGTCAGCGCGATGGTCGACGACGCGCTCGCCCGCAGCCGGGACGGCAACATGTTCTCGCGCACGATCCGCGGCCTGACCGGCGGCGAGGTCCACGCGAGCCTGACGCCCGAGGTCACCTACTCCAAGCAGGCCGTTGTGCGGCTGCTCGACAAGGTGCGCAGGTCGGTCGACCGCGACGCGATCGACGCCAAGCTCAGCTTCCACGCGGGCGGCTTCACCGAGGTCGACGGTCGCGACGGCCTGGCGGTCGACGCCAGCCGCCTGCACCGCGACATCGAGGCGGCGATCGTGAGCCCGACCGCGAAGCGCACGTTCGTCGCCCACACCCATCACACAGCTCCGAAGGTCACCACGAAGAAGCTGGTCGACAGCTACAACACGCTGCTGATCATCGATCGCGCGAACTTCAAGCTGAAGCTGTTCAAGGCGCTCAAGCCGGTCAAGACCTATGACATCGCCGTCGGCATGGTCGGCCTCGAGACGCCGGCGGGCGTCTACCACATCCAGAACAAGGCGATCAATCCAGCCTGGACCATGCCCAACTCCAGCTGGGTCGCTCCTGCGGATCGCGGCAAGGTCGTGCCCGGCGGGACGCCCGAGAACCCGCTGAAGGCGCGCTGGCTGGGCATCTTCAACGGCGCCGGCATCCACGGGATCGACCCGTCCGAGTACGGCACGATCGGCCACGCGGCCTCGCACGGCTGCGTGCGCATGCGCATCCCGGACGTCGAGGACCTGTACCCGCGGGTCCCGGTCGGCGCGCCGATCTACATCGGTTAGAAACGGTCCAGGATTCCCAGCAGCTGCGCGTGGTGGTCGATCACGTGATCGGCCTCCGGGAGGTCCTCGTCGTCGTCGTTGGCACCCCGGTAGCGGACGCTCGTCATCCCGAACGCTCGGGCGCCTGCGACATCGGTGCGGCGCAGGTCGCCGATGTGCAGCGCGCGGTCGGCCGGCACGTCGCCCAGCGAGGTCAGCGCACGGGCGAAGATCGCCGGGTCGGGCTTGTAGACGCCGACCTCGTCGGAGAACGCCCAGCCGTCGAAGTAGGTGAGCAGGCCGCGGCGCTCGAGGAATCCGCGCAGGAGCTCGCCGCTGGTGAACCCGACATCGCAGATGATCCCCGTGCGGATGCCGCGACGTGTGAGCTCCGCCAGCGTCTCCTCCAGCCCCTCGTTGACGAGCAGGTCCGCGGTCGCCCCGGCGTCGGCGAACGCCTCGACCAAGTCCTCGCGCAGGCGGTCGGACACCACGACGCCGAGGTCCTCGACGGCCCGTTCGGCGGCCATGACCGGGGTGAACTGGCGCCCGGAGCGCCAGTGCTCGCTGTGGATCCTCCAGGTCTCCTCGAACGCGCGCCGCACCGCCTCGGGCGGGACCTCGCTGTCGCGCAGGAGCTCGCTCCAGGCGCGCGTCCGGCGTTCGAGCAGCGACTCGGTCGCCTCGCGTGCGATCGTCTCCCAGAAGTCGTACGTGACGGCCTCGATCAAGCGCCGACTCCGATCGCCTCGACCGGGATCTCCTCCCAGCCACGCTCGATCAGGAAGGCGTGGTGGTCGGAATGTCGAAGGACCAGCGTGCCGATGAAGATCCCGCGCTCCGCCCGCCGCATGACGGCGTACCAGAGGGTCGTCGCGTCCCCGGTTCCCTGGATCCGGTGCCAGGGGCGCGGCGGGATGCCGTCGTCGTCCGTCAAACCCCGCATCGATCAGCTGGTGCTGAGTGGCAACGGTGCCTGAGGACGTGTCGATGAAGAACAGCGCCACGGCGGGCGAGGATACGGTGTCGCCTGGCTGGCGCGGCGCGCTGACGCTGCACGAGCAGGACCTGCAGCGGCGCGGTGCCGCGCGCCGCACGCGCGAGGCCTACACATTCGACACCACCCACTTCGCCGCGTGGGCGACGCAGGCCGGCTTCGAGCCCGAGGCCGTCGATCTGCGCGTCCTGCGCCGCTACGCCGCGCTGCTGGGCGAGCGCCGGCTCGAGGCCGCGAGCGTCGCGCGCAAGCTGGCCGCGCTGCGCTCGCTGTTCCGCACGCTGCGCGAGCACGGGCGCGTCGCGCACAACCCGGTCGAGCTGATGCCGAGCCCCAAGCGTGCCCGCAAGCTCCCGCGCGTCCTGACGGCCGAGGAGGTCACGGCGCTGCTGGACCGGATCCCGGCCGCCACGCCGCTCGATCTGCGCGACCGCGCGATGTTCGAACTCGCGTACGCGTGCGGACTGCGGGCCGAGGAGCTCGTTCAGCTCGACATCGGCTCGATCGATTACGAAGCTGAAGAGGTACGCGTGGAAGGCAAGGGCTCCAAGACCCGCATGGTCCCCGCCGGCGAGCCGGCGCTGCGTGCCCTTGCCCGCTACGTCGAGCGCGCGCGCTCGGCGCTCTCGGACGGCCGTGGCGAGCCAGGCGTTGTTCCTTTCCAAGTCCGGCCGCCGCCTCTCGACATCGGACGTCCGGCGGCGCCTGCGCGTCTGGGCGCGGCACGCAGCCGTGCAGGGAGGAGTGCACCCGCATGCCCTGCGCCACTCGTTCGCGACGCACCTCCTGGACGGTGGGGCGGACCTCCGAGCGATCCAGGAGATGCTCGGGCACGCAAGTGTCTCCACGACTCAGATCTACACTCGGGTAGAGTCCGCGAGGCTCAAACAGGCCTATGAGCGGGCACATCCCCGCGCTTAGCGGCTGAGGGAGAGAGGCGCATTGGAGACCAACGTCAAGGCGATCGAGCTCAAGGACCTGTGGCGCCGGTACAAAGGGTCCGGCGATCAGGCCGCGCGCGAGCGCCTGGTGGTCGCGTACTCGCCGCTGGTGAAGTACGTCGCCGGCCGCATGGCCTCGGGCCTGCCGGCGCACGTCGAGGAGGCCGACCTCATCTCCTACGGGCTCGTCGGCCTGATCAGCGCGATCGAGCGTTTCGAGCTCGAGCGCGAGATCAAGTTCGAGACCTACGCGATCACGCGCATCAAGGGTGCGATCATCGACGAGCTGCGCTCGCTGGACTGGGTGCCGCGGTCGGTTCGTGCGCGGGCGCGCGAGATCGAGCGCGCGAACTCCAAGCTCGAGCACCAGCTGCAGCGCGCCCCGACCGACGAGGAGATGTCCAACGAGCTGGGCATCACCATCGAGGAGTTCCACGAGTCGCTGCTGCAGATCTCCAACTCGACGGTGGCGGCGCTCGACGAGCTGTGGACCGTGAGCGACTCCAGCGGCGACCAGGTCTCGCTGCTCGACACGATCCAGGACCCCGGCGCGCCCGACCCGGCGGCGGTCATGGACGCGACCGACCTGAAGGACCGCGTCGCCGACGCGATCGCGCGGCTGCCCGAGCGCGAGAAGCTCGTGGTCGCGCTCTACTACTACGAGAACCTGACGCTGCGCGAGATCGGCGAGGTCCTCGGGGTCACCGAGTCGCGCATCAGCCAGCTGCACACGAAGGCCGTGCTGCGGCTGCGCTCCCGATTGACCGCAGACGACTAGCGCTTCTTCGTCTTCAGCGTGATCGTCCGCCTGACGGTCGCGGTCGTCGCCCCGGTGCGCCTGCCGGTGAGGGCCAGCACGAACGTGAGGCGGTGCTTGCGCTTGAGCAGCCGGGCCGCAGCCCTGCTGATGGTCAGCTTGATCCTGGCGGTCGCGCCCGCGTTCAGCGTGAACGCCCTGTCTGCCACGACCACGACCTTGGCGCTGCGAGGGACAGACGCGGTGGCTCGTGCTGTGACCGTGCACTCCGGGCCCTCACCGGGGCACGTCGCGCGCGAGTTCGTCGTCAGCGATCTGCCCTTGAGCACCGCCTTGCCCGATCGGCCGAACGTCACGCTTGCCGGCGCTGGTGGGGGTGGAGGCGGAGGCGGAGGGGCGGCGGCTCACCCGTTGTGGTGAGGATGACGCTGAAGGTCGTCGTGGTTACGCGGCCGAGCTCGTCCGAAGCCGTCACCGTGAACGGGTTCGCGCCTTCCGCGAGCGTCGCGGGGGTCGAGAAGCTCCCGTCCGTCGCGACCGGGACGGGCTGGCCGTTGACCTTGAGGTCGTTCAGCGTCTCGGGGGCCGTCACGGTCCCGGTGAGCGTGTAGGCCGCGGCGGTGACGCTGCCCGTCGATGTCAGGGCGATCAGCGGCGGCCCGCCGATGGATTCCTCGGCAGCCGCCGTCAGCGCAGCCAGCGCCGAGCTGCCCGCCGCGATCGTGTAGACGAATTCGAGGCGCGCGGCCTTGCCCGCCGGGATCGTGCGATCCGGATAGCGCTGGGTGAACGCAGCGCTCGGGTCCCAGAACACCTCCGCCGCCGGCTGTGCCGCGTAGGTGATCGCCCCGAAGCCCTTGGTGATGTCCGGGTCCGGAGTGCCGGAGCCGACGCGGTTGCGGATCGTCGCGGCCGCCGGGGCGATCACCGACGGGGCGTCCCCGATCGCGTAGTCCTGGAAGGCGCTGGTGCCGGGGAAACGCCACTGGCGAGCGTCCGCCGTGGTCTGGTTGAGCACGGCCGTCAGAACGTGCGCGCGGTCGTCCTCGCTGACGAAGCGAAGGTCCTGGACGAGCGTCCGTCCATCCGCCGAGAGCTTGTCGTCCTGCTCGACGCCCACACCGGTCGGCGCGAAGCCCGCGCACGACGACGGAGGGAACGCATCGGGCGCCGGGCCGGCCGAGCAGCGGTAGATCTCCTCGTGCGACGTCACGTGGAACGAGCCCGCGTCGTCGCTGACCGCGAACGTCAGCCCGGTCCACCCGGGGAGCGCGCTGAGCACGTCGTCATCCCCGATGGAGAAGGTCGGGTAGGCCGGGTGACCGTCGACGACGATGCTCGGCGCATCGGTCGCCGCCGTCGGATCGGTCGCCTCGGGGTAGCCGTTGCAATCGAAGACCGAGCCCTCGACCTCGTGCAGCTGGACGAGCTCACCGAAGCTCACGCCGCAGGCGCCGAAGGAGCCCAGGCCGTAGGCGCCCGCGCTGCCCGCCATGAACGTCGAGAAGTCGTACACCTTGCCGTTGGCGATCGAGGCGTCCGAGGACGCCTCGTAGACCAGCGCACCGGTCAGCCCGCTGAGGTCGCTGGCCTTCGTGGGAACCGTGCCGCTTGCGACTGCGTAGGCCTCGCAGAGGCCGGGGTCCGCCGGCCAGGTCGCGTCGACGGCGAAGGCGTGCTGGACGACGTCGACGTTGCTGGCGATCGGGACGGTGGTCAGGTCTGACGAACCCGTCTCGCTGGACACGCACATGAGATCGACCGAGCTCCCGCTGCTCGCGGTTCCGGCGAAATGCACCGGCGGCGGACTGGTTTGATCGACCACGAGCCGGGTGCCCGAGGCCGGCTCGGTGATCGCCGTGGTCAGTGCGATGGCCGGTCCGGTCGGGAGCAGAAGCCAGATCACGAAGGCGAGCACCACCCGAGGGCGCATTGGCCAAGGATGTTCCGATTGCGGGCGGATTGCCACCCTTGTGGCGTTCGATACGCTCGCCGCTCCATCCCCGAGGAGAGGAGACAGGCATGCACCAGGCGGACAAGATCCGCAATGTCGCTCTAGTCGGCCACCGCGGCAGTGGGAAGACCTCGCTGAATGAGGCCCTGCTGTATGAGGCGGGCGTCATTCAGCGGATGGGATCGGTGCTCGACGGCACGACGGTGTCCGATGCCGACGACGACGAGAAGCAGCGCCAGATGTCGATCTCGGCCGCGCTGTCGTCGTTCGAGTGGCAGGACCGCAAGATCAACCTTCTCGACACGCCGGGCGAGCCGAGCTTCGTCGCCGATGCGCTCGGGGCGCTGCGTGTCTGCGAATCGGCGGTGTTCGTCGTCGACGCGGTCATGGGCGTCGAGGTCTCCACGGTCCGGCTGTGGCAGCGCGCCGAGGAGCTCGACATCGCGCGCATGGTGTTCGTGAACATGCTCGACCGCGAACGTGCCGACTTCTTCCGAACGCTCGACGCGCTGAAGAGCGCGTTCGGGCCGCATGCGGTCGCGACCGAGATCCCGATCGGCGCCGAGCACGAGGTGCGCGGCGTCATCGACCTGATCGACATGAAGGCCTACGAGTATCCCTCGGCCGAGCGCGGGTCCTGCCGCGAGATCCCGATCCCGGACGAGCTCCAGGCGCAGGCCGAGGAGTACCGCGAGAAGCTCATGGACGAGGTCGCCGAGGTGTCCGAGGCGCTGATGGAGCGCTACCTCGAGGGCGAGGAGATCTCACACGAGGAGATCGTCACGGCGCTCAAGGACGGCACCAACCACGGCGACATCTTCCCCGTCGTCTGCGGCGTGGCCACCAAGAACCTCGGCACGAACCGCCTCCTGGACGCGATCGTCGAGGACCTTCCCTCGACCGTGAAGCACGGCGCGCTGGAGCTCCCCGAGGTCACGCTCGAGCCCGATCCCGACAAGGAGCTGTTCGCCTACGTCTTCAAGACGCGCGCCGACGCCTTCGCCGGACGGGTCAACTTCTTCCGCATCTATCAGGGCTCGATGAAGCCCGACTCGCACGTGCTGAACACCCGCGCGCATGCCAAGGAGCGCATGGGCCAGCTGCTGACCTACGCGGGCAAGGACTCCAAGCACGCCGAGGGGTTCGGCCCGGGTGACATCGGTGCGGTCGCCAAGCTCAAGGAGACCGTCGCCGGTGACTGGCTGGCGGCGCGCGACGAACCGATCAACATGCCGGCCGTGAAGCTGCCCGCGCCCGTCATGGCGTTCGCGATCCAGGCACACGCCAAGGGCGACGAGGACAAGATGTTCCAGTCGCTGCGCCGCCTGCAGGAGGAGGACCCGACGATCGACCTGCACCGCGACCGGCAGACGGGCGAGCAGATCGTCGCGGGGCTGTCGCAGATGCACGTGGAGGTCGTGATCGACCGCCTGAAGTCGCGCTTCGGGGTCGAAGTGGATCTCAAACCGCCGCGCGTGCCCTACCAGGAGACGATCCGCAAGCCCAGCAAGGCCCACGGGCGCCACAAGAAGCAGACCGGCGGCCGCGGGCAGTTCGGCGACTGCCACATCGAGATCGAGCCACTCGGCGTGGGGGATCCCGCGCAACCCGAGTTCGAGTTCGTCGACAAGATCAAGGGCGGCGTGATCCCGCAGGGCTTCATCCCCGCGGTCGAGAAGGGGGTGCGCGACGCGCTCGCGCACGGCGCCGTCGCCGGCTACCCCGTCAAGGGCGTGCGCGTGACGCTCGTGGACGGCTCGTACCACACAGTCGACTCGTCCGAACAGGCGTTCCGCACCGCGGGCTCGATCGCGATGAAGGAGGCGCTCGTCAACGCGGGCGCGGTCCTGCTGGAGCCGATCATGCTCGTGACGCTCAGCGTGCCCGAGGACAGCGTGGGCGACGTCATCGGCGATCTCAACTCGCGCCGCGGGCGCCCGCAGGGCATGGAGCCTGGTCCGGGCGGCATGACCGAGGTCAAGGCCGAGGTGCCGATGAGCGAGATGCTCACCTACGCCCCCGACCTGCGCTCGTTGACGGGCGGCCAGGGCGACTACACGATGGAGTTCGAGCGCTACGAGGAGGTCCCGGCGCACCTCGCGGGCAAGGTCGTTGCGGAGAGCAAGGAGGAGGCCGCGGTTTAGCCTCGCTAGGCTGGCCGTGTGACTCGGAAGGCCATCACGACATCGCACGCGGTCGTCTCGTGCGATGTCTGCGGGCGGACATTGCTGCGCGGCGAGCACGCCGACGTGTTCCTGCACGGCGGCCAGCGGCGCATGGTGTGCGAGCTGTGCACGCCGCGCGCGGCCCACGAGGGCTGGATCCGCGAGGGCCTCGACGACGCACGCGTGCGCGACCACGGCGACCGCCGCTCGCGCTCCCTGCTGGGGCGCCTGCGCAACCGCCTGGCCGAGGTTCCCGAGCCCGAGGGGGAGGGGCCGGCCACGGCGCCCTATGAGCCCGTGTATGAGGCGCCGCGACCCATGCCCGAGCCCGAGCCGGAGCCGGAGCCGAGCCCGAGTACGTCCCCGACCCGGTCGTGCTCGACGAGCCCGAGGTGCGCTCGATTCACGCGGTGCCCACGAACGCCGACCTCAAGGTCGCGCGGGCCGTCGAGCTGTTCAACGGCTCCGAGCACCCGCGCACCGTCAGCGGCGTGTCGCGGTCGCTCGGGGCGCCGATCGTCGCCGTGCGGCCGTCGGCGACCGAGGGCAGCGTCGTGACGATCGTCGTGGCCTGGGAGCTCAGCTGGTACCGCTATGAGGTCGACCTGGGCAACGAGGCGGCGGGCGTCCGCGTGACCGAGCAGGGATCGGAGCTGTCCGAGCTCGACGGCGACGACCAGACGGCCAATGCGGCGGCTGACGAGGCGGGCCGCTTGCATCTCGCTGCCTAGCTGGACGAACGTCCCCTTGCGGGGACGGTCCATCTATTAGAGTCTCGCGCTCGAATGATCTACTGCGTGGTCCCAGAGGAGCTGGCCCCGGAGCTGTACGACAGGCTCGCGGACTACTACAAGGATGACCCGAACGTGAAGGTCATCATCGACCGTCGCAAGTCCGAGCGCCGCGGGCACCCGGGCGGCGAGAACGATGAGCACCAGCGCGAGACGCGTGATCGCCGCCGCCCAAGGGTCCCCGGCGAGTTCCCGCCGATCGACTCCAGCGTCTCCTCACCGGAGTGAAGCTCGTCGTCCACGTGGACGGCGGCGCGCGCGGGAACCCGGGGCCTGCCGCTGCCGGAGCGGTGCTCTCCACGCCCGACGGTGAGGTCGTCGACGAGGCCTCCGAGCTGCTCGGCGTCGCGACCAACAACGTCGCGGAGTACCGCGGCCTGCTGCTCGGGCTCGCCCGGGCGAAGGCGCTGGGGGCGACCGAGGTCGAGATCGTCAACGACTCCGAGCTGATCGCCAAGCAGGTCAACGGCCAGTACAAGGTCAAGCACCCTGCGATGCGGCCGCTGTACCTCGATGCGATGGCGGCGCTCCGGGCGTTCGACGCGTGGTCGATCCGCTCGGTTCCGCGCGCCCAGAACGCCGACGCCGACGCGCTGGTCAACCAGGCGCTCGACGGCGCTCGCTGAGGCCTCTAGTGGGAAACGCCCCGCGGGCCTGGGGCCCACGGGGCGTGCTCCACCACCATGGCCGGCTTAGGAGGGGGGCTCTTTGCCGACCGGTCCGCCGCCAGGGGGTCTTGGCGACTGAAGCTCCCATCCCCGCAAACCCGCGTGCGAAAACCCAGTTTTTTGGTGTAGTCCGCACATGGACGTCGCGCGTAGGAGGCGGACGGCGTCAGGCGACGGCGCGCAGGTGCGCGGTCGTGCCGCGGCTCGAGCAGAACGCATCGACGACGCGGGGATCGAACTGCGTCCCGGAGCAGTCGCGCAGCTCACGCTCTGCGTCGTCGGGCGACAGCGCGGCGCTGTAGGGCCGCTCGGTGATCATCGCGTCGAAGGCGTCGCAGACCGCCACGATCCGAGCGCCGAGCGGGATGTCCTCGCCACGCAGGCCGTCGGGGTAGCCACCGCCGTCGAAGCGCTCGTGACTGGCGCGGACCATCGCGGCGACGCGGCTCAGTGCCGGCGCCTCGCCGATGATGCGCTCGCCGATCTCGGAGTGGCGGCGCATGAAGGTCCACTCGTCGTCGTCGAGCGGACCCGGCTTGTGCAGGATGGCCTCGGGGATCGCGACCTTGCCGATGTCGTGCAGCTGGGCGGCCTGGCGGACGGCCTCGACGTCCTCGGTCTCCAGCCCGAGGCGCTGCGCGGTCGTCTCTGCGAGCAGTGCGACGTCGCAGGAGTGCCCGTCAAGGTCGGGGTGGCGCTCGGCGAGCGCCCGCAGCAGCACGTCGGTGGTCTGGCGCCCGACCGAGCTGCGACCGCTGCGCTTGCGGGCGTACATGCGCTGATCGGCGAGGCGCAGGGCCTCCTCGGGGTCACGCGCCTCGTCGCCGAGGACGACCGAGCCCCAGGAGCTCGTGACGGAGAAGCCCTCGCCATGCTCGGACAGGGCCCGGGCGGCCCTGTCGACCATCGCTGCGATCGGTTCCGAGCCGGGACGCAGCAACGCGCAGAACTCGTCACCGCCCATCCGGTAGGCGCCGCCCCGAGCCGGGAGGTCCCGCTCGAGCGCGCCTCCGAGGCGCACGAGAAGCGCATCGCCGGCCTGATGGCCGAACGAGTCGTTGTAGTGCTTGAAGCCGTCGAGATCGAAGAGCACCAGCACGGCGGGGATGCCCTGTTCGGCGTCGGCGAGCGCCTCATCCAGGTCCAGCTGCAGCGCGCGGCGGTTGGGAAGGCCGGTGAGGGCATCGTTGCGCGCCTCATGGCGGCTGGCGCGCAGCATCGCGCTGTGCGCGCGGAAGGTGACCACGAGCCGGCCGAGGACCATGGCGAGCGAGCCAGATGCGAGGCCGACGGCGAGCGGCCCGACGCCGTGCGAATGCAACGAGCCGTAGCCCAGGACCGCGACGGCGATCGCCGCGAACGCGACGGGCATCACGATGGCCATCGTCGACTCGCGCTGCGCTGCGCGAGCGGCCGTCGCCGGCTGCCATGCCGCGGCTGAGATCAGGACCACGCCCAGCCACCAGCCGATGTCGTAGGGCCCGCCGGTCGTGTAGGTGCCGTTGGCGGTCTGGACGAGGTAGACGCTGTCGGCGACCCAGAACGCGATCACGCCCGCGGCGAGCAATGCGAACGTGCGATCGAAGCGCCAGCCGCGCAGTGTCATGACGGCGACGATCATGGCGACCATCACCAGGTCGAAGATGGGGTAGGCGAGGTTCGTCGCGACCGCCATCGGGCGCCCTTCGGCGGCGTGCGCGACCGGCTCGAAGACGACCGCGGCGCCGACGGCGCCGACGGCGAGGGCGGCACACAGGCCGTCCATCCAGATCGTGATCGCCGTCCCCCGGACGCGATGGCGCGCGACGAGCGTGAAGCCCGCGAACCACAGCGGGCACAGGAGCAGGTAGCCGATGTCGGCGACGGACGGCACCGGGATGACCTCGGCGTCCCAGAGGACCTGCGTGTAGTAGATCTCGCCTGCCGACCAGGTGCCGATCCCGAGCGCAACCAGCAGCCAGCCGCGGGATTCCTTGCCGGCGCGGGCCGCGCGGACGATGCAGAGCATCGTCGCGACCGCCAGCACCACGAGATGCACCTGCTTGGAGAAGAACCCGTGGACGCCCGCGTCGGCGAACGCGAGCACGTGGACCTCATACGCGGCGATCCACGCGATGAGCACGGCGTACATGCCACGCACGGCCAGCGGGGAACTGCGGGACAGCCTCACACGTCTGAAATCGGACAATCGTCCGTAGTTCTTTAGACCTGGCCGGAAGTCCTACCCGGAGCAGTCCCCCTTGCCGACCAGGCGCGGCCCGGAGGTCTGCTTCACGAACAGCGGCAGGGACGTCGACCGCGCCCCGCCGGTCAGCGGGTCGGGCTGGGTCGTGTCGCCCGTCGCGACCAGGACGCAACCGCGCTCGTCGACGGCGTTCGTGAAGAAGTCGCCGAGGCGGCGATCCTCACCCGTGGCCACACAGGTCGTGCCGTTCTGGCAGATGTTGTTGTTGGCGATCGGGCGGCCGACGACGTCGACGGTCTGCGTCTTGGGCGTGCCTGACGACGCCCCGGTCACCGTCGCCTCCATCACGCGCAGCTCCGCCGGCTGGCACGCGAGGTCCGCCATCTTGTTGGTCTGGTACCAGACGAGGCTGACCTTGCCCGCGTCCCCGGCGACGGCCCACGGCCAGAACGCTCGAGCGTTCGACGGCGCGGCGATCGCCCGCGGCGATGACCACGTCTGGCCGAAGTCCTTGGAGTAGGACATGGCGATCTGGTTGGCCGCGGGCGTCTCCGCGCCGTCGCAGCCGCCATTCGTGCCGGCCTGGCGGGGGTCGGTGTCCCAGATGAGGTACAGGGTGCCGGCGCTGTCCTCGACGAGCATCGGCCAGTGCGCGTACGTCGAGCCGGTGTACACGCGATGCGGCGCGAACGCTGCGTCCCCGCGGCGCCAGGTGCTCACGCCGAGGCCGTCGTCGTAGGTGATCGGCTCTGCGAGTGCGTCGCGCGTGCGGTCGTACAGCAGCTTGCCGTTGCCGTCGTAGTGGTGTCCCGTGCTGTCGTCGCCCGAGTCGGGGATCCCGTCGACCGGGCACGACTGGCCGCCGTCGGTCGATCGGAAGACCTGATGACCGCTGCGCGTCGTGTTCGTCGCGAGGAACACCTCGTCCTTCTTGGCGCCGGCCAGCCACGGGCGGTCGCCCTCGCTGCAGTTGACCGTGCCCTGGGTCCACGACCTCCCGCCGTCGGTGCTCGAGAACAGCGCGTCGTTGACCAGGTCGATGCCCGTGTCGTAGATCCGGCCGCCGGCGTCCTGGGTGAGATCCGGGTCGGAGAACCCGGTGTTCGACACCGGGGGTGACACGAACCCGCCGAGGTAGTTGACGCGCGTCCACGTCGAGCCGTTGTCGCTCGACGTCCAGAGGTTCACCTGGTTGCGGTAGTTGAGCCCGAACTCGAGCGTCGCGCCGCTCACCAGCCCCGGCTGGTAGAGGTGCGTCGTCCCCTCGTGCGAGGTGTAGATCAGCGTGTGGTGGGCCTTGTCGGCGAAGACCAGCGGCTCGCCGCCGGCAAGCTCGCGGTCGACCCACACGGGCGTGCCGAAGCGCAGCGGCGCGGCGGCGGCGGGGCATACGGCCCCGATGGAGAGGAGCGCTGCCATGACCCCCAGCGCCCCTGCGCGAAGAGCGGTCATGACAGCGCTGATACCCGGTTCGGGACTGCGCGTATCGCTACTCCGACCACCAGCTGTCGATCTCGGGGAGCTGATCCGCAAGCTGCGCGGGGAGGCCCGGGTCGAGATCGGCAAGCGGGCCGCGGACGACCATGAGCATGAACGCGCGTCGTCCGTCCATCCAGCCGGCGAGGAACGCGTCGCGCAGCGTCGCCCCGGCGAGTGCCGGGTCGAAGTCGTGCAACGCCGCGGCCACGGAGCAGAGCTCCTCGGCGCGGAGGTATGGATCCGCGATCGCCGTTGCCTCGGTTCGCAGGGTCGCAAGCGCGGCGACCGCCTCGGGCGCGGGGAGCAGGCGCGCGATCTCGGCCTTGCGCATGGCCGGCCACCAGCGCGTCTCGGGGTCGTCGGGCAGTGCGAGCGCTGCGCGCGCCGGTGCGGCGGCCTCGGCCCTCAGCCCGGCTGCGTCGTACAGCCGCGGCCCGAGCTCTGGCCACGCATCGGGACGCGCAGCGAGCTCCCTGGCGAGGTCGGCGGCCGCCTCGGGCCGCCCGGCGTCCCGCAGCCCGCGCACGAGCGCCTCGCCATGCCATTGGTACTCCTCGTCGTCGGTCGCCTCGGCCAGCGCGAAGCAGTCGTCGGCGCGCTCGGGGTGGCCGGCACGCCGGAACACATGGGCGGCCGTGAAGAGCATCTCGACCCGCTCGCGCGAGAGGAAGGTCTCGGGGGCGGCGGCGAGGACGCGCTCGGCGAGCGCCAGCGCGCGCGGTGCGTCGCCGGCAGCCGCGTAGGCGCCCGCGATCTCCGCGATCTTGCCCCACTCGGGGTATTCGCCATCGGCAAGCGCGAGCGCTGCGTCGAGTCGCCCGCAGCGCACCAGCCCGTCGATCACGGGCCCGCTGTGCTGAGACGAGCGCGCGCCCGGGAGGAGGCGTTCGAGCGCCGCGCGCCCGCGCTCGGCGCACGCCTCGGCACGAACTCGATCGCCGGCATCGGTGAGCACGCACGCGAGTGCGCCGTACGCGCCGGCGCCCGCGCCGTCGTCCTCGAGCGACTCGGCGACGCGGATCGCGTGGCGCGCCAGTTCGAGCGCGGCCGAACGCGTCGCCCGCGTCGAGCAGGGCCGCGGCGACGAAGGACAGCGCGGTGGCGCGAGCGCTGGGGGACATCCCCAGGTCGGCCACGGCGCGGGCACCGTCGAGGAGGCCTGCTTGGGCCAGCAGCGCGGCGGCGGGAACGACGGAGGCGTCAAGCAGCGAGCCGTCGCCGGGCTCCATCTGACGGAGGCAGCGCAGCGCACCGGCCTCGTCGCCGACGTTCGCATACGCCTCGGCGAGCGGCCCGAAGCTGTCGTTGTGCTCGTCATCGAGGCGTGCCTCGACGCGCTCGAGCGCCGCTGACTGGCCGACCGCGCCGAGCGTGCGCATGTCGTCGTCGTCGGGCACGCGACTGACGATTGCGCTGCCGTCGAACAGCGCGGCGAAGCGCTCTGCCAGGCGCGTGTGGATCTCGTTCAGCGCCGGGTGTTCGAGGATCCGCAGCGCCGCGCCCAGCTCGCCCGTGCCCGCGCCCTCGGAGATGGCGCGGATGTGCGCGGCCTCGATCGAGCCTGCCAGCTCGCTCGCACGAGCGGCGTCGCCCGCCCGCGCCCAGCCCTCGGCAACGCCTGCTCGCTCCCAGGTGCGGCGGGCACGTCCGGTCAGCGCCTCGAGCAGGTCTCCCGCGCCTACCGATCCGGCCGCGACGGCGAGCGCGGCGAGGACGTCTCCCTCGAGCTCGTCGTTGGCCTGGGCCGTGTCCGCCGCGTCACGAATGGCTCGTTGGGCTGCGCCGGTGTCGCCATCGGCGCGGAGCGCCGCGCCCACGCGCCCGAGGCAGATCGCCTGCTCCTTGGCCCAGTCCATCGACCGTGCGACCTCGAGCAGGCGCGTCAGCGCTGCGCCGTCGCCGCCGGCAACGTCGACCACGGTGCCGAAGATGGGCACGAACTCGTCGAACTTCCAGAACTCGTTGGCCAGCTCCTCGATCGCGGCCGCCAGGATGGGGCGCGTCGCTGCCGGAGGCTCGGTTGCTCCCAGGCCGCGCACGACTGCGGCCAGGCCCTCGGCGCGCTGCTCCTCGCGCCATGCCAGGCCGGCGCGCGCCCGTGCCTCGTCAGGCGCGCCGCATTGCGCCAGCACGCGCAACGCCTGCGCGGGGACGACGCTCGCCGAAGCGGCCGCGTTGGCCCCGATGAGGCAGAGGCGCACCTCGGTCGCGGCGTCGCCCGCGGCGCCGTCGAGCGCGAGCGTCAGGTCGTGGATGAACCCTGCCGCGGCACCAACGCTCTCACGCTGGCGCTCGAGCCAAGCCCGGTCGATGAGCGCGATGGCCGAGGCCGGGTCGTGCTCGGCATAGTGCTGCGCGCACTGCTCGACGATGTAGCGCGGTGTCTCGGGAGGCCACCCGCGAGCCTGGTAGTCGCGGCACCACGCGACGAAGCGCTCGCGCAGCTGCGCCAGCTCTGCGGTCGTGAACTCCCCCGCCACGAGCTCGCTCAGACTGCGGTGGAAGATCTCGAGCCGGTCGTCGCCGAGCAGGAAGCGGCGGACGGGGCGAAGCGCCCCGCGCATGGCGCGGCGCGGCTGCTCGAGCAGCTCGGCGAGCTCGTCCTCGCTCAAGCCACCGTGCGCGACGACGAGCGCTCCCAGCACTCGCCACGACACATCGCCCAGCTCCGCCTCGTCGAGCCGCCGAAGCTGCTCACGGAAGTAGTCCTCCGCGTCTTTGGGCGGCTCGCGCTCGAGGCGCTCCAGCTCGCCGGGCCCGTGCTCGGCGATCGCCTCGCAGACGAAGCGCGCGAACAGGGGCTCGCCGCTGGTCAGCGCGAGGATCCGCTCGGCGCTGGTGGCGACCGCGTCGAGCTCGTAGCGCGCGATCAGCAGCCGAACGGATTCGAGGCCGAACGCCTGCATCGCCAGCGTCTGCGCGCTGCGCAGCGGGTGCTCGCGGGCGACCGTCTCGCGCGCATCCGGCTCGACGCGGGAGGAGGCGACGACGTGGACGTGGTCGCCCAGCGCGCTGGGCAGGACGTCGGCGATCGTGACCTCCTCGTCGGCCATCTCGTCGAGCCCGTCGACGACGACCAGCAGCGGGCGCGCGGCCGTCGCGCGCTCGCGTGCCTGCGCCCAGAGCTCGCTCAGCTGCCCCTGCAACTCGGTCACGCCGGGCGGCGTGCCGCCGGGGAGCCCGAGCTCGTCGAGCAGCTGCGCGTTGAGCGCCTGCAGGAACGCGACCGCCGTGTTGCGCGCCCCGTCGGCGCGGATGAAGAAGCACGCGAGCGCCGGCGCGGGACCGTGCCAGCGCCCGTCGCGCACGCGGTCGATGAGCTGCGCCATGAGCGCCGACTTGCCGTATCCACCCGGCGCCTCGACGAGCACGTAGCCGGGCTCGGGGCCGGCGACCTGGTCTGCGATGAACGCCAGCTCGGGCTCGCGCGCGACGAAGCGCTCGCGATAGAAGGCCAGGAGCGCGGAGGCGTCGGCGAGGTACGCCGGGCGCGGATAGCCCGCGCCCTGGTAGAGCGTGACGGTGAGGTCGCCGGCGGCCGTGACGTCACTGATCTGGAGGCCGGCGATGGCAGGCGCGGTTGCGCCTGCCCGATCTAAGGGCCGTCGGGCTCGGGCCTTGCGTCGACGGTGACGCCCTCGACGACGATGCCGCCGCGGGTCTGCACGCGTTCCATCTCGACGCCGCGCCCCTCGCCGGTGACGGCGATGTTGCTGATGCGCACGAACTCCGCGCTGACGTCGTCGAGATCGACGCCGACCGCTCGGGCAGCCGCGGCGTCGTGGCGCTTGACCTCTTCGACGACGAGCTTGGCGGCGGCGAGAACCTCGGCGTCCGCGCCGGCGCCGGCATCGGACAGGTCCTCCTTGAGCGAGTCGCGCTTGGCCTCGGACGCGGGCTTGCGCTCGACGGGATCGACGTCGACGCCGTGACGGTCGAACAGGATCCGCTTCAGCGCGGCATAGGCGTCCTTGACCGCTGCCTCGGCCTGCTCCTTCAGGCCGGCCGACGCACCCGCGGCGACCGCGGCGACGATCAGCGAAACGGGGTCCATCGGGGACGATCCTGGCCCGGCCGCGCGGCCGGGTCAAGGATCACGATGCGCGGGGTGGAGGTTTCCTGCCAGAGACCTCGCTGAAGCGGTTGCTCGGCCCATCGCGGCTGGTTAAGGTCGGTGCGTTCCGCGTCAGGAGGACGCAATCACGCGCGTAGTCGTCCCGCTCGTCGTAACGGTTGCCCTTTCGGTGTGGCTTCCGTCCAGCGGGGCCGCCTCCCAGGCCGCGGGGACCTACAAGCAACTGTCTGCTCAATTCGAGTCGACGTGTGCGCTGAAGCCAGACGGGCGAGTCGCGTGCTGGGGCCTCGTGGATCCGCGCCACAGTCGTCCCGCCGGCGGGCGCCTTCTGCAGATCGCCGCGTCGGGCCCGTGCGCGCTCGACATGAGCGGCCACGCGGTCTGTTGGGGCAGCGACGAGCACGGACTCGACCAACCGCCTGCCGGTTCCTTCACGCAGATAGCTGCCGCAGACGATCACGCGTGCGCGGTTGCGGCGGGCGGGCAGCTTGACTGCTGGGGCGCGGACGACCAAGGGCAGAGCGCCGTCCCGCCGGGCGCCTACACGCAGGTCAGTGTTGGCCCAGGGCACTCGTGTGCGCTGAGCGCTGATAACCGCGTCGTCTGCTGGGGCAGCGACAGCTACGGGCAGAACGAAGCGCCCGCCGGCGAGTTCACGGAGGTTGGCGACGGCGGGCAGCACGTGTGTGCGCTGCGCGCCGACGGCCAGGCGGTCTGCTGGGGCAACCACATCGGCAGTCAGCTACCGCCCGGCTCCTACAAGCGGCTGTCCGTCTCCGGGTTCAGTGCCTGCGCACTCACCAGCCAAGGGCACCCGGTCTGCTCGAGCGAGAATGCGTATGGCGAGAACGACACTCCGGGCGGCGTCTACGCCCAAATCGTCGATGGTGAAGATCACGTCTGCGCGCTCACTGAGACCGGACGCGCAGTCTGCTGGGGCGCAAACAGCTCGGGCGCGGCGACGGTGCCGGCCGGGCGCTACACACAGCTGGCGACCGGGGGCACGTGCGCGCTGCGCGCCAGCGGCGAGGCGGCCTGCTGGGGCAACGACCTGTTCGGCTCAAGCAGCGCCCCCGCGGGGCGGTTCACCCAGATCGCATCCGCTTTCGATCACTCGTGCGCGCTCACTGCGGCCGGACGCGTCGTCTGCTGGGGATCTGACTTGGGCGGCGGAACACGCGTCCCAGCCGGCCGCTATCGCGAGCTCGCCGGCGGCGCTGGTCGTTGCGCGATCACGCGGCAAGGCCGCATCCGCTGCTGGCCACAGCGCAACGCGATCGGCCTGGCGCTGCCGCCCCCCGGGCGCTTCAGGAAGCTATCGGTCGGCCCGGCCCACGGTTGCGCGTTGACGACCGGCGGCCGCGCGCGCTGTTGGGGCAACCCCAACGACGGACGCCTGCTGGCGCCGCGACGCCGGTTTGACCAGATCGCGGTCGGCGACGCCCATTCCTGTGGCCTGACCCCTCGCGGGCGGGCGGTCTGCTGGGGCGCCAATGAGGCCGACCAGGCGAACCCGCCCGCTGACCACCTCATCTCGATCGCCGCCGCGGGGGACACCACGTGCGGGCTGACCAAGCACCACCGCTCGGTCTGCTGGGGCACGCTGGGGTACGTGATCCCGCGCGCTCGCTACGTCCAAATCAGCCCTGGCGGCCACAGCGGTATGCGGGCTGACCCCCGCCGGCAGCATCACGTGCTGGGGATCGTCTTCAGCCTGGCTGCCCGCACGAGCGGGCATCATCGACCCCGACGCGCGAACCCCGGTCGCGGTGCGCAAGTGCCTCGAGCTGGAGGGGCCCGGGACCGTGCATCCCGGCGCTGCCATCAGCCTCAGCCAGGGCGGCTACCAGCCCGGCCAGCTCGTGCAGGTGGTCGTCGGGCCGTCGCAGTTCGGCGATGCCACGGTGCACATGCAGGTCATCAGGCAGCGCATGCGGATCGGCAAAGGCGGGCGAATGGTCTTGCGCTTCCACTTCCCGGCCCACGACGTCCTCAACTTCGGTGACGGACACCCGATCGAGAACCCCTGGGCCGACGGGCAACTCGCCTACATCAGCGCCGCGGTCAATCAGCCATCTGCCACGGGCAATGCCTGTGCCTACAAGCAGGTCACGATTGGCGCGCCCAATGCCTAGCTGCCGGCGCAGTCAACGCTGAGGATGTCGCCAAGCGACGGCAAGCCGGAGCGCACTGGTGTCGTGTTTGCCCAGGTCACCAGCGCGTTCACCGCGATCGCCGCGGTCGTGTACCTGACCGGCGGTCTCGCGCTCCAGCTTCGACTTGGGCTTGAAGGCTTGCCGTCCTCCGTGGCGGTGCCACAGCTACCGCGCGAATTCGTGATTGGGATCGGGTTGCTGGTCGTGCTCCCATCGATCGCTGTTGGCTGGCTTGCCGGGTGGATCGAGGTGCGTCACCCGTGGCGCAAGCTGATCGGCATCGCAACAGGCGGTGGCTTGGCCGTTGGCGCTCTCTGTTACGTCGTGATTGGCGGAACTGCGGGGCTGGCGCTCCTGGCGGTGCTGTCGTTGGGAGGGCTGGCGCTCACGATTGCCCTGGGGAGATGTCGCCGGGCACCGAGCGGCGATCGGGAACGGACCTGGACTGAGCCGGATGTGATCGCGATCGCCATCGCCACAGGGCTCCTGTGCTATGTGGTCGTCGGCGGCGCGGTCATCGCGAAGGACCGGTTCTGCAGACAAGGTCTGCTTGAAGGGCGGCGGCGAGGCGCTCGGGGTGCTCATCGGCGAGACCAGCGACCGGACGTACATCGGCGAGCCCCGCGGTAGCAAGCCGCGGCACATCATCTCGATCCCTGAGAGCGAGGTCTCGCGCGTGATCGTCGGCGGCCATGCCAACGACATCCGCAACGCCGCATGTCACTGAGCGCGGCACCCCGACCCGCGCCGAGCACCTTCCCCTCTTGCGGTCGCGATCAGCGTCTGATGGTGACCTGCCGCTCGAGCCGTGTGGTGTTGCCATGCGCGTCTGTGAGCGCGAGGCGGACGCGGAGTGTGATCTTGGAGGCGTGTCGGACGCGTCGTCGCGCCGTCGGGGTCAACCGCGTGCGAAGCTCGGTCCTGCCTGCGTCAGGGAGCCTGCGCGCTGTTCGTCCGGCGCTTGTCCATCGCAGGCGCCGGGCGATCCGGCGTGCAAGCTGCAGTCGCACCGTGGCTGTGCTTGCCTCACTGGTCCCGACGGTGACGGCCAGTCCACGCCGGATGACGCGCCCGAGTCGCTGGTGACGGACCTCGAGCCGAGCGATCGGTGCGGTCAGATCTGCGCATGGGCCTGAGCCGTCGCCGAGATAGCGTGCGACGACTCCGGGCGCCGGAGACACCGGGCCCGTGCCGTCGCCTGCCACCAGCAGCTTCCCATCGGGTTGCAGTGCTACGGCATGAGCGCCCCCGCCTGCGAAGGGAATCCGCCAGCAGAAGCTTGCGTCCGCGGCGCCGTTCGCTGCGTAGCGCCTGACGATCCAGAACGAGCCGTGGAGGTTGATCTCTCGCCCCACGGCGATCAGCCTGCCGTCGGGCTGCGCGACAAGGTCATTCACGGTACCGGTGGCTGACCCGGTGCCGGTGAAGCTTTCGACGGAGAAGCTCGGATCGGCTGTCCCGTCGGCGTCATAGCGGCCGAACCCCGAGCCGGCGATCACGAGCTTTCCGTCAGCCTGGCGGAGCAGTGCGTTTACGTAGCCGCCGGAGCCGAGCGACACGCCGTGGGACCCGAAGCTTGAATCGAGCGACCCGTTCGTCAGGTAGCCGACCAGGGCATCGTGCAGCGTGTCGCCATAGAGCCCAGGACCCATCGCGCCACCGGCGGCCACCAGCCTTCCGTCGGGAAGCTCGATGACCCTGTGGGCGAACGAACCGCCGGAGCCGATCGGCGTCTCGGCGATTCCGCCGATCCCGAAGCTCGTGTCGGGTGAGCCGTCGCGGTTGTAGCGGGCGATCGCGAACGTGTCGTCCAGCATGCCGGCCGCCACGAGCTGCCCGTTCGACGTGACGATCAAGTCCGCGATGAACGCGCTGCTGCCGGCTGTCGAGATGGCGACGATCCCGCCTGAGCCAAACGTGGGGTCCAACGTGCCGTTCTCGTCGTAGCGCGCCAGGAACCACGCCGTCTGCGCCCCAGCGTCACCGGCGACGACCAGCTTCCCGTCCGCCTGTCGCCCCACCACCGAGGCCTCGGTCACCCCGGGGGATGGGGAGTGGCGCTACTCGACCCGAAGCTGTCGTCAGGCTTGCCCGTGGCGCTCAAGCGGGTCAGCGCGACGCCGCACCGAAGCCCCGCACACACGCGGCCCCCGGCGACGATGATCCGCCCGTCAGGGAGCACGAGCAGGTCGCTTGCCCCGTATCCGTGTGCGATTGCGGCCTGGCCACGCACTCCAAAGCTCGGATCCGGGTCGCCGGCGCCGGCCCACGCCGAGACGGGCGACAGACACGCGATGCAAGCGAACGCTGCCGCGATCGCAGGGCCCGGCCCACCGATGGGCCGCGCGCGGCGTCGAGGTGGGTCGCTTTGTCGTCGCAACGGCGGCGATCCAGCCGGTCAGTGCACGGCGTCGGGCGCCGGAGCTACCCAGAGCATGGAGAGCGTCGTCGGCGCGTCGTTGGCGGCGACGATGGAGAGCGGCGTCGGGTTGTCGTGGTTGCAGTTGAGCGACACGAACGCTCCAGGCGTCAGCGCATCGAGACTCGAGAAGTCGAGCCACGTGTCTGTCGCAGGGCGCTGTTGTACGCGAGCGATCACGCCATGGGTGCTGGTGAGGATCTCGCACGCGCGGTTGTCACCGGCGTTCGTCAGATTCGGTTGTGATTGCCAGCCGACATTCGCGGAGATCAGGTAGAGCCCGGCGACCGGCGCGGTCAAGTGGGTGGGGTTGGCGGGGTCAAACAACCCGGCGGTATCGAATGCGACGGCATCAAACGGAACGTCGAGGCGTTCGGGAGATTGGTAGCCACCGGCAGATCGGTCGTGCGATAGACGCGAGCCGCGATGCGGGGTGCCTTCGTCGTACTGTCGAGTGGCACGACCGTTTCGGGGAAGGCTGCGTTCGCGCCCAGCGGGAGCAAAGTGCCGGCCGTCGGGACCCTCGCTGCGCTGATGCCTCCGACCGAAGGCGCGTCGACTGCCGGAATGACGCTGCGCGGAAACCGTGCTTTCGAGCCGAGCGGCACCAGACGCCCCGGTCGCGGCTTCTTGGACGCCTTGAGGCCATCGACCGCCCCGGCGTTCTTCGAGAAGAGGGCCAACCTGACAGCATGCGTGGCCGCCGGCACGACCGGGACACCTGACAGCGCCACCACGAGCGCCAGCAGTGAGATCACGAGCGGCAGCCGTGAATCGGTTGCGCGCTTGAGTCGGAAAGGCCTGCGTGGGCTGCGCATTCCGGCCTCCTAGCCGAGGTCGTACCGATCGTAGCCAGCCCCAGCGACTGGAACAACCGCTGCTCTGCTCGCCGACGACGTGGCGGCGGACCGGACCCTCAGCCGATCCGCTCGGCCAGTTCGACGATGATCCCCTCCGGGCCGCGGACGTAGCAGAGCCGGTAGCTGTCCTCGTAGCGCTCCAGCTCGCCGACGAGCTCCGCGCCGCGGGCTCGCAGGCCGGCGACGACGGCGTCGATGTCTTCGACGGCGAATGCGATGTGGCGGATGCCCGGGGTGTTGGCGGCGCGTGCCGGTCGTCGCCCCGGCTTGCCGGCGAGTGGAACTTCGACCAGCTCGAGCTCGGCCGTTGCCGTCCGGAGTCTGCATCATCGCAACCTCCGCCCGTACGCCCTCGAGCCCCACGACGCGGTCGACCCAGCGGCCTTCGACGGGCGCCTCGCCCTGCAGCTCGAGTCCGAGCTCGACGAAGAACTCGGTCGCGGCTGCGAGGTCGTCGACCACGATGCCGACGTGGTCCATCCGTTGGATCGTCATGTGCTCGATGGTATGGCTCGCGCGCGGGCGGCCTGGCGGACCAGGTGGTCGCGCTCGGCGACGTTCGTGGCCCGGCGGGCGGCCTCGGCGTAGGCCGCGGCGGCGGCGGGCAGGTCGCCGTCGAGCTCGTGCAGGTATCCGCGCACGGCGTGCCACCGGTGCCGCTCGCCGAGCACCTCGCGCAGCCGGTCCGTCTCGCGCAGCCCGGCGGCGGCACCGAGGACATGGCCGACCGCGACCGCGCGGCCGAGCACCGCGGCGGGGTCCTGGCGCACGGGGTCCTCGGTCAGCGCGACGAGGTCGTCGTACCAGGCGAGGATCTGCGGCCAGTCGGTCTCCTCGGCGCTCGCCGCGTCGTCGTGCAGGGCGGCGATCGCGGCCTCGACCTGGTAGCGGCCCGGGCGCCGTTGCCCGTCTGCATGGCGAGCGCCGACTGCAGGACGCGCACGCCCTCGGCGATCTCGCGCGTGTCCCACAGGCCGCGGTCCTGCCGGTCGAGCGTGACGATCCGGCCCTCGGGGTCGAGCCGCGCCGGGAGCCGGGCGTGGTTGAGGAGCATCAGCGCGAGCAGCCCGCGCGCCTCGGGCTCCTCCGTGGCGAGGGTGAGCTGGCGGGCGAGCCGGATCGCCTCGCCGGCCAGGTCCATCCGGCCCGCGTGGCCGGCCGTGTAGACGAGATAGAGCACGCGCAGCACGACGGCGAGGTCGCCGGGCTGGTCCAGGCGGCGCCCGCGCAGGGTGCGCTTGGCGCGGCTGATCCGCTGCGCCATCGTCGCCTCGGGGACGTAGAAGGCGTCGGCGATCTCGCCGGGTGGTGAGGCCGCCGACGGCGCGCAGGGTCAGCGCCACCTGGGACGCGGGCGCGAGGTCGGGGTGACAGCAGCAGAAGAGCAGGAAGAGGGTGTCGTCGCCCTCCTCGCGTGGCGACCGGCCGCGGCTCCGCGTACGTCGTCTCCTCGCGGCGCTGCCGGGCGACCTCGCTGCGGCGGGCGTCGACGAGCCGCCGCGTCGCGACCGTGGTCAGCCACGCGCGCGGGTCGTGCGGCGGGTGCTCGGGCCAGACCCGGAGCGCCTCCAGCAGCGCCTCCTGGAGCGCGTCCTCGGCGGCGTCGAAGTCCTCGCCGCGGCGGACCAGGCCCGCGAGCACCCGCGGGACGAGGGCGCGCAGCGCGCCCTCGTCCAGCCGTTGCACCGGCTCGTCGATCACGCCGGGTCAGTCCTCCGACGGCGCCCCGGACATGATCTCCCGGACGTCGATCCACTCGTAGCATGGGCTCGCCGCCGGGGCCGGGCTCGGAGGAGACGTACGCCGCGATCTCGAGCGCGCGCTCGTGGGACTCGACGTCGATCATGTACCAGCCCGCGATCAGGTCGCTGGTCTCGGGCAGCGGGCCGTCGGTGGTGACGGGCGCCGCGTCCGGGCCGCCGTAGCGCACCCAGGTGCGCGCCGGCGTGAGCGCCTGCGCGCCGACGTACTCGCCGCTCTCCTCGAGCAGTCTCGCTGACGTGCCTGAGGAAGGCCATGTGCGCCTCCACGTCCTCGGGCGCCCACTGGTCCATCGGCGGGAAGGGATGGTGCGGCTCCGGGCCGCCGCGGTAGTGCTTGAGCAGCAGGTACTTCGGCATCGTGGTCTCCTGGTGTCGTGGGCCGCGCCTGTCGAGGCCCTTCACCTGGTGAGCGGAGCCGGCCGGCGCTT
>CAWCEB010000155.1:0-7307 GCA_963794105.1 uncultured Actinomycetes bacterium
CTACGGTCGCGCCATGCTCGCTCGACTGCTCGGACTCCTCGCCGCGGTTGCGGCCCTCCTCGTGCTCGCGGCGCCGGCGCCGGATTCCAGCATCAGCGGCACTAACACGTTCACGGGAGCCTCGATCACCGCTCCGCGCGACTGGAACGAGCATGCAACTGGAGTCAGGGCGAGGTGCCCGACGGGCGGACGACGTCGTGATCCCGGGCGGCAAGGTCGTGTATCTCTCGACCGGGGCATCCGGCGTCGCCAAGACCCTCGACGACGAGGGGTCGCTGACGATCGACGGCGGCAACGTCGCGGGCGGCCGGTCGCTCACGCTCGGGAGCGGCACGTCGACGATCGGCGGCACCCTGAACGTGTTCAACGGCGCCGTGCTCAATCTCGGCACGACAACCAACTGGACCGCCGGCACGGTCGGGGTCGGCGGGACCGGCGGGCAACCGTGAACATCGGCGCGGGCGACGTCCTGAACGTCACCGGAGACGTCAGCTCGAGCAACTGGGTCGGCGGGCTGTGGAACAACCAGGGCACGATCAACCGCACGACCGCAACGGGCACCGCGAGCTTCAACAACGCGGTCGAGAACGACGGCGTCATCAACGTCAGCTCGGCAAGCTGTCCCTGCAGCAGGGCGACGGCGCAGGCACTAGCTCGGGGACCTACACCGCCGCCGCCGGCGCCAAGCTCGAGTTCTGGAGTGGCACCTACGAGCTCACCGGCGCGACGGCCGGCGTGGGTGGCGCCGGCACGGTCGAGAACTACGCGGCGACGGTCGTCGTCGGCGCGGGCGCGACCTTCGATCCGGGCGCGCTCGGTCTACGGGCTGGGGCACGCTCCAGCTCGACACACCGGGCAGCACCGGCAGCCTGAACGCGTCGGCGGCACCCGCAGCGGCTCCGGGGCCCTAACGGTGAACGGAGCGATGAGCGTCCTCAATTCTGGCGGCGTCTTCAAGGGCGCCGGCACGACCACGGTCACCGGCGCGACGACGATCAACGCCAGCAACTTCAACGTGACCGACGGCCATACGCTCAACCTCGGGACGACCACCACCTGGGCCAAGGGCGCCATCGGCGTCGGCGGGACCGGCGGCGCAACCATGAACATTGGCGCGGGCGATGCCCTGAACGTCACGGGCGACGTCAGCTCGGGCAACTGGGGCAGCGGGCTGTGGCACAACCACGGCACGATCAACCGCACGACGGCCAGGCACCGCGAGCTTCGACAACGCGGTCGAGAACGACGGCGCGATCAACGTCAGCTCGGGCACGCTGACGCTCAAGCAGGGCGACGGCGCGGGCACGAGCTCCGGCACCTACACCGCGGCTGCCGGCGCCACACTGACCTTCAGCGGCGGCGTCAACGACCTGACCGCGCCGCTTCCGTCACCGGGGCGGGCACCGTCCGGTTCTTCGGCTCCGGCAGACCGTCGTCGCCTCGGGCGCCACGTTCAACCCGGCGGCGCTCGACTTCGCGGGCGGCACGCTCCAGTCGACACCGCCGGAAGCACCGGAAGCCTCACCGCGACCAACGGCAGCCGCACTGGCTCGGGCACGCTGAACGTGAGCGGCGCGATGAGCGTCTCGCTGACCTTCACCCTCCAGGGGAGCGGCACGACATCGGTCGGCGGCACGACGACCCTCAACGGCAGCGCGCTGTACGTGCTCGACGGCCACACGCTCAACCTCGGCCCCACGACGAACTGGAGCACGGGGATCGTCGGCGTCGGCGGACTCGGTGACTCGACCGTCAATGTCGGCGCCGGCGACGTCCTCAACATCACCGGCGACGTCAACTCGCAGGGCGCCGCCGGGGGCCACTGGAACAACGCGGGCACGATCAACCGCACCACCACGAGCGGCACCGCCAACTTCTTCAGGCCCGTGACGAGCAGCGGCACGATCAAGTCCACACCGGCACGCTCTCATTCGACTCCGGGCTGACGCAGACCGCCGGCGCGACGAGCATCGACGCGGGCACGACGCTCGGCGGCACCATCGCGCTACAGGGCGGGTGCTGAAGGGCGCGGGCACCGCGAGCGGCAACGTGACGAACACAGGCGGCACGGTCGCGCCGGGCACGTCGCCGGGCAAGCTCTCGATCGGCGGCAACTACTCCCAACTCGCCGGGACGCTCGAGGCGCAGATCGCCGGGACGGGCCAGGGCACGACCTATGACTGGCTCGCCGTCGCGGGCAGCGTTGCGATCAACGGCGGGACGCTGGCGATCGTCACCGACCCGCAGTTCGATCCGGCCCCGGCTGACACGTTCGACATCGTGACGGCAGGCGCGACCCAGACGGCATCGGGTACCGGGTTCACCACGGTGACCGGCGCCGCGCTGTCCGGCAGGTCCTACACGGTCCAGTTCCTCGCCGGGCCCCCCGGCAAGGTCCGCCTGGGGTTCACGCCCGGCCCGCAGAACACCGGGGCGCCGTCGATTCCGGCGAGCGCCCACCCGGGCGACTCGGTCGCCTGCGACCCGGCACGTGGAGCGGGTCGCCCACCAGCGTCACGTTCGAGTGGTTGCGCGACGGCTCCGTGATCGCTGGGGCCACGGACGACCATTACACGGTCACAAGCGACGACGTGGGCAAGAGCATCAGGTGCCGGGTGACGGCGACGAATGGCGCCGGTAGCACATACGCCGACTCGAACCCGCTGGTGCCGGCGGCCTCACCCCCGCCGCCGCCTCCGCCCACGACCCGCCCGCGATCAAGCCGACGTCCCCGCCCGCGGCACCGCCGACGACCGGATGGTTCGGTCGGCGACCGTCCGCGGAGACGTTGCGTTCACCGAGGGCGAATCCAACGATCTGTACCTCGCCTGCACGAAGCTCGATCTGCTGCTGATCGACGTGCTGCCCGCGGGCCGGCGGACCGTGTCGGTGACCGGAACGGCGGACCTCCGCCTGGCCGGTGAGACCGCCGAGATCCTGCTCGACGCCAAGCGCGTCGGGCGCGCCGCGATCGGCGCCGACGGCAGCTTCGCGGCCACGGTGCCCGCGCCGGCGGCGAACCGCCGGATGCACGCGCGCTATCAGGCGCGGATCGGCGCGACCGCCTCCCAGAGGCTGAGGCTCGCCCGGCGCATGGTCGCAACGACCCTCACCCGGAACGGGTCGAGCCTGGTGCTGCGCGGCCGGATCACCGGCCCATTCGCCGCCCGACCGGCCGCGATCGCCGTGGAGCGCTTCCTCTCCTGCCGTCGGCGGGCGAAGGTGGCGGTCGTCAGGGTGGTGCCCGACCGCAGCGGCAACTTCGCCGTCAAGATCCCGGTGCCCGCGGGCGCGAAGGCGGCGATCTATCGCGCGCTGACGAACGTGGCCTCGCATCCCCGGGCCAACGCCACGGTGCACACGTTCACGCTCCCGCGCGCGATCGATCTCTAAGGCCGGCGACGCAGGTCAAGGGCTGCGTGACGACGGTTGAGCCCGTCGAGATCCCTGGCGCGTGTCAGCTCGCTCGCGGTCACCGTTCCTCGCCGCCTCCGGCCGTGCGGTGAGACGCCGCCTGCGGCGCTCGACGCGACGACGGTTGTTCGTTTGATGCGTTCTGCTGCGGTGCGGGGACGGGGGAACTTGCTGGACCGTTGAGTTGGTTGATCTTGCGGATCTGCTTGTCGAACACGGTCGCGGGCGCGTAGCGACGCAGCTTGGCCACGCGGCGCGCGAGTGGCCCGGCCTGGTAGCGGAGCTTCGGGCGCGAGTCGGTGGCCGCAGCGACGATGGCCTCGGCGACGACCGATGGTTTGTCGCCGCCCTTGATCGCATCGGCGAGGAGTGCGTCGAACACCTCGCGGCGTCGGGCATAGACGGGAAGGGGTTCGTCCGCGGGGATGGCATTCGAATCAAACGAGGTCCGGGTGTAGGCGGGCTCGACCAGCAGCACCCGGACACCGTGCTCCCGTACCTCGTGGTCCAGCGACTCGGAGTACCCCTCTATCGCGTGCTTGGTCGCGGAATACAGGGCCCCGAAGGGCGCGGGGACCAAGCCCAGGACGGAGCTGATGTTGATGATTCGGCCGCTGCCCTGCTCCCGCATCTTCGGCAGGACGTTGCGAGTCATCCGGATCGAGCCGAGGAGATTCGTGTCGAACAGAGCCCGAGCCTGCTCGATCGAGCTCTCCTCCGCTGCGCCGGCGATGCCCAGGCCCGCGTTGTTCACCAGGACGTCGATCCGGCCGGACCTGTCGAGCACCTCGCGCACCGAGCCGGCCACCGACTGATCATCGGTGACGTCGAGCGGCAGGAACACCACTCCGCCCCGCTCCTCACCCGCAACTGCCCTACGGCTCGTCCCGTACACGGTGAACCCCTCGCCGAGCAGCGCATGCGCGGCCGCCTCACCGATCCCGGACGATGCTCCCGTCACCAACGCTACGCGTCCCGTCTCGATCGCCATGATCGCTCCGTCTCATTCGTTTGCATTACGATCATAATTTCATAGTACGATCGTAATACTGTGATGAACGACACACGTTGACGGCGACGAATGAGGTCGGCTCCCAGAGAGGATCGCCATGCGCTACAGCAAGGACCAAAAGCAGACAACGCGGCAGCGGATCCTCGAAGCGGCCGGGCGGCGGTTCAAGCAGGACGGAATCGATGGCGCGGGCGTGGCGAGCGTGATGTCAGATGCCGGCTTGACGAACGGTGCCTTCTACGGCCACTTCAGGTCGAAGGAGGACCTCGTCGCAAACGTGCTCGCCGACCAGTTGCGCGCACAGCGCCGGAGCTTCGACTCCCAACCCGCGGGGCGCGCGGGCATCGAGGCGTTCATCCGCTCCTACCTGTCCCCGCAGCACCGCGATCATTCCGCCGACGGCTGCCCGTCGGCAGCCCTGATCGACGAGATCGTCCGCCGCCCCGCCGCGACCAAGGACGTCTTCACCGACGAACTGACGCGCACCATGGACGACATCGCATCGCGGCTCGACCCGACAGACGCCGAGGCTGCGCGAACCGACGCACTCGCGCTGTTCGGTTTCATGCTCGGGACCCTGCAGCTTGCCAGGACGCTCACGGATCGCGACCGGTCCGATCAGCTCCTCGCCCGCGGTGTGGAAACCGCGCTGGGGTTGCTCGATGACTGCGCTCGTTAGCGTCCCCGAACCCCGCACCCCGAAGTCGCGCTTCGAGACGCTCTCTATACCGAGTGCACGAGGGTATCTCGCTGACGCCCGTCATCGGAGCTCGTCGTTGGCTCGCGACTACGCGCCCGAGACCGCCGCTGTTGCTGGGTTACCTTCGGTCAGGGCGACGTCGCGGCCCGGCCCCGGTCTGCTTGGTCGCATACAGTCCCACTGACGAACCAGGCCGACCAGGAGAGGACGGCGCATCATGTATGTACGGATCGCGCGGTTCGAAGGCGGCGCCCGCAACTGGGACGACGTCGCCGCCGACATTGGCGAGACGATCCGCAGCGGCGGACGTGGCACGCCGTTCGAGCGAGCGGGCGACGCGGCCACGAGAACGATGCTGCTTGTCGATCGCGAGAACAACCGCGGCGCGAACCTATTCCTCTGTGAGACAGAAGAGGACCTACGGCGGGTCGACGCTGCACTGAACGAGGTGACGCCGGCGGCCGGACGCGGCGCGCGAACCTCGGTGGAGATGTACGAGGTACTGCTTGATGAGGAGCTCGGCAAGTAGGTGGCGCCGGGGCCGTCAGATGCCGAGTTCGGCGACGACGTCGCCCGCGGTGACGGCCTCGGCTAGCCGCTGGTGGTCGAGCTCGTTCTGATCGGCATACGCTGCTGAAAAGCGGGCGATCGCCTCGTCGAAGTTCGAGCCGGCGCCCAGGTACCCGGCGATCGCGAGTCGATCTCCTGACCTGGCATGCGAGCGCGCCAGCGACCACCCGCACGCTCGCGCGTACGCGTGCAGCCCGTTGCGGCTCATGGCCGACAGGTCGACGGACGCCTTCCAGTCCCAGAGCTGGCGCACGTAGAAGTCGTGCTCTTCACCGTCGAGGCCTTCGCTGCGCTGCCAGCTCAGGAAGATGTCGCTCGCCGCGTGTGAGATCCGCTGACCGCGCACGACGCGCTCGCCGTGGTTGTCGTACTCGCTTGCACCGAGGTAGGGCTCGAGGACCGAGGCCTGTGCCTCTTTGGCCTGCAGCACGAGTGCGTCCTTCCCCTTGCGGCCGACGAACAGGAACACCCAGGCACGCGTGCCGACGCTCCCCACGCCGACGACCTTGCGGGCCATGTCGACGAAGCGGTAGGTCTCGAAGAGGAAGCGCCGGTCGGGAGCGAGCCCGTCGGCGTACTGCTCCAGCAGCTTTTCGATGTACACCGTCTCGTCGCGCATGTCGGCCGGTTCGAACAGCTCGCGGAACGGCACCAGAAGTGGCGGGACGCTGCGGAACCGCGGCTCGCCGTCGACGCGCTCGGTGAGCTTCCTCACCGCCCGTAAGCTGGTCTTGCGACGTGCTTTGGCGAACGGCCTGGCGAACGAGATTCGCCCCTTCGTCCCCAGCTTCCCGCCGAACCGGTCGACGAGCTCACTCGCCGCCAGGCGGTCGTACCAGACATCGAGATGACTCTCGTTCGCGAAGCCGCGCATCCCCTCGCGGTATTCGCGCACGCAGGCGCTGACGATCCGCCTACGCTGGTTCGTCGGCAGCCCGACATCGCGCCCGGCGATCTCGACGCTCGCCGCCATGCGCTTGACGTCCCACTCCCATGGGCCCGGCAGCGTCTCATCGAAGTCGTTCGGGCCGAAGACGAGCCTGCGGTCCGGGGCTGCGAAGCCGCCGAAGTTCGCGATGTGCGCGTCGCCGCAGGCCTGAACGACGATGCCCGAGTCCGGGGTCGCTGCGAGGTCGGCGGCCATGACCGCCGCCGCACCGCGGAAGAACGTGAACGGCGAGACGAGCATCCGCCCGTACCGGATCGGGACGAGCTCCTGCACGCGTGAGGACGCTTGGGCCGCGAGCACCGCGACCGGATCGGGTCGGTCCGCGGCCGGCGTCCAGTCACCGTGAGCCGTCCGGGGCGACATCGCACGCGCCGCTCGGCCGCGCTCCGTTGATTCGCCTGAGCTCAGCATCGCGCGAGCGACGTCGCTCACGTGCGCATCGGAGGGACCGCGCGCGGCGGCTGGCTGGCGGGACCCGTCGGACACCTGCTCATTCACCATACGCGACGCCCGGCGCCCGGCCGCGCCGAGATCGGCGACCGCCAGCGAGCGGTCGACACCGCGCCTTCGCCCACAGCGCGCGCGAGCACACGCGGGAGTGTCTGCTGCCTCCTGCCTCAGCAGCCGGGCGTGCTACGGGGGAGCAGGTGTGCAAAGGCAGT
>CAWCEB010000156.1:0-8031 GCA_963794105.1 uncultured Actinomycetes bacterium
TAAGTGAGTCCTCAGGCGGCCTTGGCCACGTTCTTTCTCAGGTTGTCGAGGCGGTTGCGGATGGAGGCGTCAAGAATGGAGTTGCCCACGCGGAGCACGAGGCCGCCGATGATGTCGGGGTCGACCGTCTTGGTCAGCTCGACGCGCTGGCCGGTCTGCTCGCCGATCTGATCGCCGATGCGCTGGGCGATCTCGTCGTCGAGCTCGACCGCGCTGGTGATCTCGACTCCGAGCAGCTTGTTCTCCTTCTCCCACAGCTGGTCGTAGGCGTGCCGGATGCGGAAGAGCGCCGGCGTGCGGTGCTTCTCCACGAGCAGCTCGAGGAAGTTCAGGACCGCCGGGTCTGCGCCGTCGATCACCTTCTTCAGGCCGTCCTTCTTCTCCTCGGTGGAGAAGTAGGGGCTGAAGAAGAAGACCTGCAGCTCGCGGTCAGACGCGAGCGCATCGGCGATCTGCCCGATCTGCTCGCGGACGTCGTCGAGCTTGCCCTGCTCCTGGGCCACTTCGAACAGCGACCGTGCGTAGACGCTGGCGATCTCTTCCATCTAGTTCCTGGACTCCCCGCTCAGGGCAGAGAAGTCGAGCTCGTTGAGGGCCTCCTCGACCAGGCGACGCTGGTCGCCCTCGTCGAGCGACTTGCGCGTGACCTTCTCGGTGGCCCGCACGGTGAGGTCGGCGACCTCCTTGCGGATCTCCTGGATCGCGCGACGCGTCTCGGCCTCGATGTCGCGGCGCGTCTGCTCGAGCATCTCGTCGCGCGCCTCCTTGGACGCCTCCTTGGCCTCGCGCTCGTGGACGTCGGCGGCCTTCTTGGCGCGCGCGACGATCTCGTCGGCCTGGTGGCGGGCCTCGGTCAGCCGCTCGCGGTACTCGGCGAGCAGTTGGTCGGCCTCCTGCTTGGTGCGCTCGGCCGTGTCGATCGAGTCCTCGATCATCCGCTGGCGCTTGTCGAGCGCGTCGACGATCCGGGGGAACGCGAGGCGGCTCAGCAGCACCATTGCAACGAGGAACACGACCAGCGTCCAGATCATCAGGCCGATGCCCGGCTTGACGAGGAAGCTGCCGCCGCTGTCCGAGGACTCGGCGGCGGTCACTGTCACGGTTGCGATGGTCGAGAGCATGCGGTCGGGCCTAGAGGAAGAAGGCCAGCAGGCCGGCCACGAGGCCGTAGAACACGCACGCCTCCGTGAGCGCGAAGCCCAGCCACTGGATCGACGTGATTTCGTCGCGCATCTCGGGCTGGCGGGTGACCGACTCGATCACCTTGCCGAAGATGTAGCCGATGCCGACGCCGGCGCCCGCGGCACCGAGGCCGCCGCCGATGCCAAGCGCGATCGCCTTGCCGGCCTTCGAGCCGGCGTCGGTCGCCTGGGCGAGGTGGGTGATGACAGCGAGGTCCACTTTGACTCCTTGGTTAGTGCCCTTCCTGGGAGACGGCGCCGCCCAGGTAGATCGCGGTGAGCGTGGCGAAGATGAAGGCCTGCAGCGTCGCCACAAGCCCCACTTCGAAGAGGAAGAGCGCGACGCCGGCCGGGAGCGTCAGCCACCCGAGGGCGGCGATCCCGAGCAGGACGGCGAGCGCGCCGGCCATGAAGAGAATGATCAGGTGGCCCGCCAGGATGTTGGCGAAGAGACGCACTGAGAGCGACATGAGCCGCATGAAGTTGGAGAAGATCTCCAGCGGGAAGATCAGCAGCAGCAGCGGGCCGCTCACGCCCTTCGGGACCAGGCTCTTGAGGTAGCCGACGAAGCCCTTGGCCCGGATGCCCTCGATGTTGTACGAGAGCCAGACGACCAGGGCGAGCGCCAGCGGGATCGACAGGTTCGCGGTGGAGGCGTACAGCGCGAAGGCCGGGAACTCGATTCCGGCGACGTCGATCTTGTGCTCGGTGTTGGTCGGCAGCGGGATGTAGCCGATCAGGTTGCTGAACCAGATGAACAGGAACAGCGCGCCGATGAACGGGAACCACTTCGCCGCCATCTTGCTGTCCATGTTGCCGCGCGTGATGTTGTCGCGCATGAGCGCGAACAGCGCCTCGACCGCCGTCTGGACGCGGTTGGGCCGCGCCTGCATGCGCTTGGCGATCCAGACCATCGTCACGACCGTGAGGATCCCGGCGATCAGCACGTACATCACGGCCTTGTTGACGTCGAACGGCCCGACGCTGAACCACGTGTCGAGCTTGAACTCGTTCTGCGGGTGGAACGTGTCGTTGCTTGTCCGGTTCCAGCCCGTGGCGGCGACGATGATGATCACGCCGAGGATGTAGACGCCGAAGAAGGCGAGCACCTTCTGCTTCGTGGTCATGGGCGGACGACGTTCCTCTCGGACTGACGAAGGATCAAAGACAGGGGCAAATAGACGGTGAATGCGACGAGGGCGACGACCGCCGCACAGACGGCGTCATCTCTATCTCCACCCACACCGGCGCCGACCACGGCGAGGCCGACGACCCAGGCGCGGCCCATCATGCCAGCAACCTGCAGGCCGATGCCTGTACGTGGGTCCGCCGTGCGCGCCTTGCGATCCAGCAGCTCCCCCCCGGCGCGCGCGACGATCCAACCCGCGGCGCCCAGCAGGTAACCCAGGGCGGGCGCGCCGGCGACGATCACCAGCGGTGCGAAGAAGATCACGAGGGCGACGTCGAGGAAGCGCAGGAAGGCCATCAGCGCTCGCTCAGAGGTCCCGGAAGCGGACGATGACAGCCGCGGTCCCCCCGGCGAACCCGAGGAACAGCCCGACGGCGAGCAGCGGCCCGAAGGCCCCCACGAGTGCGCCGATGACGCCGCCGACCAGCGCGCCGAGCACCACGCCGCTCAGCAGCAGCGTCCCCGCCACCATCCCCCGCGCCGGGGACTTGTCCGGCTGTGTCGTGGGGTCGCTGGAATCGCGTCGGCTCATGGCGATCGAAGGGCTCGTTCATGGCTGTACCCGCCCGCCCCCCACAAACGACAAGGCCCGCGCTGCGCACGGGTCTTCGAGGGGCTTCCCGGGGATGGACCCTCCCGGGCGGCGGCTCGCGGAGCATAGTTCATCTCCGGAGCTTGTAACAACTTTGTGACACCGCGCACCAGGGGGGTCGCAGGGGTGCCCGAGCGGGTCATCTTCGCGCGTTGCGCTGGATCCACTCCGCGTAGAACGGCTCGGAGATGCGCACGAAGCCGCCGTCCTTGGCGACGATCTCCTGGTGGACGAGGGCGTCGATCGCCTTCTGGGTCGTCGACGCGCTGCGCAGGTTGTGCTCGGCGCGATAGCTCTCCGACAGCGGCCGGCCGGGCTCGTCGGCGAGCGCGGTCAGGAGCAGTCGCTGGTTGGCGGTGGAGCGGCCCCAGAGGTCGCTGAGGTGGGAGTGCTCGGAGCGCAGCAGCTTCGCCAGCGCGTTGTCGAACTGCTCGTCGGCGGCGGTCTTGCGCGCCGGCGTCTCGGCCCAGAGGAAGTAGCAGAGCTCCTGGGTCGCGTAGGGGTGGCCGCCGGTGATCGTCAGGACACGGTCGACCACGCCGTCCTGGACGTCGCGCCCGTTGTCGCGGAAACCGGCCTGGATGAACGGCTTGAACTGGTCGGGCTCGATCGGGCCGAGCTCGACGCGCTTGGCGCTGCGCCAGAACGGCTCGTTGGCGTCGTTGAAGATCCGCTCCATCAGGTGGCGCTTGCTGCCCAGGTAGATGTGCGCGACCTCGGGCTGCTCCTGGAAGACGGAGCGCAGCAGCTTGGTCAGCCCAGCGTCGATCTCGGCGATCTCCTGGAACTCGTCCATGATCAGGACGACGCGGCGCTTCCTCGCGACCGCGGTCTCGGCGAGCATCCGCAGCAGGTGCTCGAGCGTGTCGTCGATGTCCTGGGGCGTGTGACCGGCGGCGAAGCTGAAGCTGAAGGAGCCGTCGTTGGGATCGACGGTCATCGTCGGCGTGATCCGCAGGCCGGCGAACGCACGGGCGATCTCCCTGGCCTTCCCGGCGAGGCCGAGGATGTCGGCGACCTCCCTCGCGAGGCGCCCCGCCAGCTTCTCCTTGGTCGGCGTGAACCAGAGGTTCACCTCGGCGACGAGCGCCCGGCGGCGCGTGAGCCGCTGCGCGACTCGGTGCACGAGCGACGTCTTTCCATACCGCCGCGGCGCGAAGATCACGACGTCCTGGCCGTTGAGCGCGTCGGTTGACAGCTCGGCGACCTCCATGTCGCGATCCGTGAAGGCCTCGTCGAGCGCAATCGGGCCGTACTTGAACGGGTTGAGCATTGGTATAGCGTACAGGATTATCTCTAAAGCGATAATCGTAACTGCGGTATTTCTCCGCGGTTGACCATGACCCGCCTCCTCCGGGTATTCCGCGTCCATGCGCTCCCGCCACCTTCTGCTCGCCGCGCTGACCATCGTCGCGCTCGTCCTTGCGACCACCGTCGCGTCAGCCGCCACCCCGCCGCCGCCCGGCGCGAACATGCCGTGCCGGCCGACCGCGGCGCACCCGGAGCCCGTGATCCTCGTGCACGGCACGGCGGAGAACATGTCCGACAACTGGCAGGCGATGTCGCCGGCGCTGAAGGCCGCCGGGTACTGCGTCTACGCGTTCAACTACGGCTCATACAACGGCTCGGGCGCGATCGGCGTGTACGGGATCGGCCCGATCGAGCGCAGTGCGCAGGAGCTTGCGGCCGAGGTCGACGCGGTTCTCGCCCAGACCGGTGCGCACAGGGTGGACCTGGTCGGGCACTCGCAGGGCGGGATGATGCCCCGCTTCTACCTGAAGAACATCGACAGCTCGAAGGTCGGCGACCTGGTCGGCCTGTCGCCGTCCAACCACGGCACGACGAACCGGTTCGCCTCGCCGCTGGGAGGCGCGTGCCCGGCCTGCGCACAGCAGGCTGCGGGCTCGTCGTTCATCACGCAGCTGAACGCCGGGGACGAGACGCCGGGCACCGTCGACTACACGAACATCGTCACGCGCTACGACGAGGTCGTGACGCCGTACACGTCGGGCTTCCTGGCGGCCGATGGCAACGCGGTCACGAACATCACACTGCAGGACCGCTGCCCGAACGACACGTCCGAGCACCTGCGCACGCCATACGACCCGCCCGCGATCCAGATCACGCTGGACGCACTCGGACACAGCGGGCCGGCTGACCCCGCCTTCCAGCCGGCCTGCGCGGCGGTGTAGCTACGCCCGGTGCTTCGGCGAGGCCAGCACGCGCTTCAGCACCCGGTAGGCGGGGCGCGGGCGGTGGTTGACGTCGACCAGCCCCGAGTCCCACGAGTCGTGGCGCGTCGACGGGTTCCAGTGGAACAGGTAGACGTGGGTGATCCGGCGCGGCGCGAGGTTGACGAGCTTGTCGAACACCCAGCGGGTCGCGATCGCCGCATGCCTGGCCGACTCCGTGAAGCGCACCTTGGAGTGGTTGCGGCGCTTGACGATCCCGCCGGTCTCGGTGAACCAGACCTCGCCCTTGGTGGCGCGCAGCAACGCGCGCGTCCCGGACGTGCGCAGGTAGTTGGCGTCGAGGTAGTTGTGCAGGCCCCAGTACTTCGGCTGCAGCTTGGCCTTGTGGATGAACGCCTTGACCCATTCCGTCATCCCGGGCAAGTCGAGCAGCTCCGCGGCGAGGATCCGGCAGCTCGGGCACGCGAGCTTCAGCGCGCGGTAGTAGGCGACGACCAGCTCGGGGCGATGGCACGTCTTCTCGCCGCAGTAGTTGGCCTCGTTCCAGGAGGCGAACTGGCGCACCCACGGATAGCGCCGGCGCAGCATCCGCAGCTCGTGCGCGAGCTGCTCGGGGCGCGGCAGCTGCTTGCGCTTGCGCTCGCTCGAGCTGCGCGAATGGTCGAACGTCACCAGCGGCCGGACGCCCGCGGCATGCGCGGCGGCCATCCAGCCGTCGAGCTCGGAGCGCTGCCACCTGGAGTGCAGCGCGTCCCACGCGATGGCGATGCGCGCGTCGCGCAGGCCAAGTCCCGTGAACAGCGGGTCCGTGAACATCGCGGGCTTCTGGTCGGCGATGCCGACGACGAGCGGCGGGGTCGCCGCACGGGCAGAGCCGGCCGCGGCGATCGTGAGCGCGATGACAAGCAGCGCGCAGAGTCGATGAAGGCGAGCTGGAGGCACAAGAACGTCGCGGCCGGCGCCCCCGTGGGGGCACCGGCGAACGACGTGTGAGACTACGCCACGGCGCGCCTGGCGCGCTCCGCGTCCAGGCGACGCGCCAGCGATGCCAGGGCGCCGGCGGCCTGGCCGCGGACCCGCCTGGGCGGGGACCCGCGGCCGCGTTCGCTGCGCTGGTGCGCCCACTGGGCGTGCCGGCGCGGAACTGTGGCCTTGGCGAGCTCGTTGTGAAGCGACTGGTACATCGGGTCCTTCCCTTCAGGTGATTGGTGGTTGATGTGCACGACGGTGGGCGCACTGCCGCCGGTGCAGGGATCAGCGAAGGGATCCGGGACTCGGGCGGCGACGCCCGCGAACCCGGCTATGAGGACCTAGGACGCGAGCGCGATGCGCGTGTGGACACGACCGACGGCAGCCGCGGAGAGGCGGCTGACCGGCTTCGGGGTCGTGATCTGGAATCGCATCGCGTTCATGAGACAAACCTCCCCGGTCCAGGGGATCGTCTCCGACGGTAGCAACCGTCGCGGATGCTGTCGAGGCCCGTTTGCCTCAGCGGCGAAGATGGCGCAGCACGTTCGCCAGAACGGCGAATGCGGGGCGCGCGCTGCCGTTGGGCGAGATCAGCGCCGAGTCCCACGAGTCATTGCGCCCGTTCCAGTGGAACACGTACACGCGCTGGATGCGCGGGCTCAGGCGTACGAGCTTGGTGAAGATGTAGCTGATCGCCTTGGCGGCATGGGTCAGCGACTCGCCGGTGTACTTGACCGAGGAGCCGTTGCGCCGCCGGACGACGCCGCCCGTCTCGGTGAGCCAGACCTTGCCCTTGACGGCCTTGAGCAGCGCCTTGGTCGCCCGCGGCTTGTACTGGTTGGCGTCGGCGTAGTTGTGCAGGCCCCAGTACTTCGGCTGCTCGTGGGCGGTCTTCACGAAGGCCTTGGCCCAGCGGGCGAGATTGGGCCGGTCGACGAGGTCGGCCGCGACGATCGTGCAGGTCGGGCAGGCCTTCTTGAGCGCGAGGTACTGGCGCGCCGTGCGCGTGGGCGTCTGGCTGAGGTTCGGCTCGTTCCAGGTCACCCATTCCTTGACGAACGGGTAGCGCCCGCGCAGCCGGTTGAACTGCTTGACCAGGCTGTACGTGTCGGGCCGGAAGGTCTTGCGGCCGGGGCGGCGCGAGCGGTCGAAGGTGACGAGCACCTGCACGCCGGCGGCCTGCGCGGCGGCCATCCACTGGTCCAGCGCGGCGGTCTGGTTGCCGTCGAGCAGCACGTCGTAGGCGAGGTCGATCCGCGCGCGCTTGACGCCGAGCTGGGCGAAGCGCGGATCGCTGAACATGTCGGCCTTCTGGTCGGCGATGCCGACATCGCTGAGGCGGATCGCGTCGGCGGCTGCCGGCGCGGCAAGCGCGACGACGAGGAGGGCAAGCAGCAGTGTCGGTCGGATCGTTCGCATCACAAGTGGTAACGACGGGATCATCGGTTTCTTACTCCACGCGCTTTAGGCTGCCGGGTCGCGCGTGTCCGAGATCGCCTCGCACCATCCGCACTGCATCGGCTGCGGCCGGGAGAATCCTGGCAGCATCGGCCTGCGCTTCGTCGCACATGGCGACCGCGTCCGCGCCACGTGCACTTTCGACGAACGCCACCAGGGCGCTCCGGGGTTCGTGCACGGCGGGAGCCTAGCGACTGCCATCGACGACACCGTGGGGACGCTCCTCGTCCTCCTGCGCCGCCCGGCCGTCACGGCGCGGCTCGAGGTCGATTACCGCTCGCCCGCGTTCCTGGGGCGCGAGCTGGCGCTCGAGGCGTGGGCCGAGCGCATCGAAGGGCGCAAGCTGCACCTGGCGGCGACCGTGCACGACGGCGAAACGCTCGTGGCGGAGGGGCGCGCGCTGTTCCTGGCCGTCTCGCTCGAGCACTTCGCCCAGGGCGGCACGCTCCC
>CAWCEB010000157.1:0-4603 GCA_963794105.1 uncultured Actinomycetes bacterium
GCCTCAAGACGACGGTGCCGGCCGGCCACATCTTCGACGCACGGATCGGCAAGGGCTACAAGCTCACCGTGCTGGCGAAGCGCAAAGGCCGGCCGGCGCTCAGACGCACCGTCGTCTTCGAACTCTGCGGCTGAGCCGTTCAGCTGCTGGGCTCGGGCTGCTCCGGCGTCGCGGCAGCGTCCGTGCTGTCGGTGGCCTGGTCGATGAGCTTGCGGGCCGCAAACGGCTGCGCCGAGTCCTTCGTGATGCGCGCCTGGACGAGGACTTTGTCCCCGGCCTTGACATCGGCGAGGTCACGCTTGCCGTCAGCGTTGGTGTCGGCAACGTTGATCTTCTTGACCGTCGCGACGGTGAACGTCACATCGGTGTCCTTGAAGCTCTTGCTCCAATGGTTGACCTTGAGCACGTGCACGGTGACCGTGCCGGCGGTCGTGTCCGTCGAGACCACGGTGCCCTTGAACACCGCGTTCTTGGCCTTCGACTGGCCCTTGGCGTGAGCCTGGCTCTTGCCGTGATCGCCAACCGGGTGGTCGGGCTTCGCGATCGCTGCTGTGGGGATGGCCAGCGCCGCGACAGCGGCGATGGCAACGGAGATCTTGCGGTTCATGCCCACCTGAACGCCCCGCGGCGCCCGGAGTTGGGCGCCATGGACGCACGTCGCACGCCGCGAGAAAAAGCTCAAGCCGCCAGCAGCTGCGCCACCTTCTCAGCGGTGTTGCAGCGCGGAAGCGGCGAATAGAGGATCAGGCGCTGCTCGGGGTTGTCCTCGACCTTGAACGCCGCGTGCTCGAACCAGAGCGTGCCGGCGTCGGGGTGGCGCAGGCGCTTGCGGCCCGTGCCGCTGCGAGCGACCTCGTGGCGCTTCCACCAGCAGCGGAACTCATCGCTCGTGTCGCGCAGGTCGTCGATCAGCTCCTCGAACTCCGGGTCGCCGAGGTGGCGCGCGTTGTCTGCGCGGAACTTGGCGAGCGCGTTGCGAGCGCCGTCCTCCCAATCGTCCACGCGACGGCGGCGCTCGGGGTCGGTGAAGATCGCCCACAGCTGATTGCGGCGGCCCTCCGGATACTTCAGCGGGTCGCAGAAGACGGCCGAGAACGCCGGATTCCAGGCGAGGTAGTCCCAGCGGCGGCCGATGATGAACGCAGGGCTCGGCCCAAGGTTCTCCACCAGGCGCTGAACGGTCGGATCGAGCGTCTCGCCGCGCTGCTGGACGGGCGAGACCTCGTCGCCGCGCCCGAGCAGCATCAGGTGCGAGTGCTCGGCCGCGTTCATCCGCAGCGCGCCCGCCAGCGCCTCGAGCACAGACTGCGACGCACGCACCTCGCGGCCCTGCTCGAGCCACGTGTACCAGGTCGTGCCGACCCCGGCGAGCGTGGCGACCTCCTCGCGGCGCAGCCCCGGCGTGCGGCGACGGCCGCCGTTGGGCAGGCCGACGTCTTCGGGCTTGAGCGCCTCGCGCCGCCTGCGCAGGAAATCTGCGAGCTCGGAGCGGCGGGAGACGTCATCGAGTGGTGGTGCTGTTACTACCAGGATAAACCCTTCTCTTGTACCTGGATAAGTCCACCTGGAGACTACCACCCGTGACGCGGCTCCAACAGAACAAGAACCTCCTGCTCGTCGTGGTCTGCCTTGCGCAGTTCATGGTGATCCTCGACGTCTCAATCGTGAACGTCGCACTGCCGAAGATCGGCGACAGCCTGAGCTTCTCGACGACCGGCCTCGAATGGGTCGTGAACGCCTACACGCTGACCTTCAGCGGCCTGCTCATGCTCGGCGGGCGCGCGGCCGACCTGCTCGGCCGCCGTCGCGTGTTCCTGTCCGGTGTCGGCCTGTTCGCCTTCGCCTCGCTGCTGTGCGCGGCCGCAAGCTCGAAGGGACTCCTGGTCGGCGGCCGCGCACTCCAGGGCGTCGGCGGCGCCGTCATGTCCCCCGCCACGCTGGCGATCATCACCACGTCGTTCGCGGAGGGCGCGGAGCGCAACCGCGCGCTGGGCGTCTGGGGCGCGATGGCCGGTCTCGGCGGCTCGTCAGGCGCGCTGCTGGGAGGCATCCTGACCGACGGGCTCGGCTGGCCGGCGATCTTCTCGATCAACGTGCCGCTCGGCATCGCGGTCGTGCTCCTGGGCCGCCGCGTGATCCCCGAGGGCCGCAACGTCAACGCGACGCGCCATTTCGACGTCGCCGGCGCGACGCTTGTCACGGGCGGGTTGTTCGCGATCACCTACGGGATCGTCCGCACCGACGTGCTGGGGTGGGGCTCCGCCGGCGTCCTCGCGCCGCTTGCCGCGGGCATTGTGCTGATCGGCCTCTTCCTGCTGGTCGAAGGGCGGTTCGCGGCCGCGCCGCTCGTCCCGCTGTCGGTGTTCGGCATGCGCCAGCTGCGCGGCGCGAACCTCGCGGTGTTCCTGATGTACTCGGCGCTGTTCGCGCTGTGGTTCTTCCTGACGCTGTACCTGCAGCAGGTCCTCGGGTTCTCGGCGATCGAGGCCGGGCTGTCGTTCCTGCCGATGACGCTCAGCGTCGTCGCCGGCTCATCGCTGGCGCCGCGGCTGATCGCGCGCTTCGGAGTCCGTCCCACCGTCACCGGCGGCCTGCTGGTCGCGACCGCCGGCATGCTGCTGCTGACCGGCGTCAGCCCGGACGGCACGTACCCCGCGCAGGTGCTTCCCGGCGGTGTGCTGTCAGCGCTGGCGCTGGGTGTCGCGCTGGTCGGCTCGACGATCGCGGCGGTGCAGGGCGTGCCGCAGAGCCAGAGCGGGCTGGCGTCCGGGCTCCTGAACACGTCGCGCCTGATGGGCGGCGCACTCGGGCTCGCGGTGCTGGGGACGATCGCGGCGAACCACACGAAGAGCGTCGTGGCGGCGTCGCACGCGGCCGCTCTGACCGATGGCTACGGCCTCGCGTTCACCGTGGGCGCGGGCTTCACCGCGGCCGGAGCGCTGGTCGCCGCCGTGATGCTCCGCAAGCCACCGGCGGCGCCCGCGGAGGCCACGGCGGAGGATCAGGTGGCCGAGATGCTCGCGGCCTGATCACGGGCCGCGAACAGCCGCCACTCGTCGGCGATCCCTTTGAGGGCGTGCGCGCCGCGGTCCTCGAACGGGATCCCCGACCCGGCGACCAGGTCCTTGACGGTGCTCGAGACGAGCACCTCGCCGGCGCCGGCGAGCGCGCCCACGCGCGCGGCGATGTGCACCGCGATCCCGCTCACGTCGTCGCCCATGAGCTCGACCTCGCCGCAGTGCAGGCCGATGCGCACCTCCAGGCCGGAGGCACGCGCCGACTGGACGATCGCGTGACCGCCGTGGATGGCGCGGGCCGGGCCGTCGAAGGTGGCGAGACAGCCGTCGCCCAGTGATTTGACGTGGCGCCCGTTGAACCGGGTCACCTCGCGCTGCATCGCCGTCTGATGAGCCGCGAGCAGCTCGCGCCAGCGCGCGTCGCCGAGCTCGGCCGCGCGCGCGGTCGACCCGACGATGTCGGTGAACATCACCGTCGCCAGCACGCGGTCGGCCTCGGGGGCCGAGCGGGCGCCGGTCAGGAACTCCTCGATCTCCCCGAGGATCGGGTCCGGATCGCCCGCCCACGGCAGATGGTCGATGCCCTCGAACTCGACGTACCTGGCGCCGGGGATGCGCCCGGCGAGATCCTCGCCGGCGCGGCGGTTGACGATCCGGTCGCCATGGCGGTGCAGGACGAGCGTCGGGACGTGGATCGTCGGCAGGGTGGCGCGCACGTCGATGTCGATGAACATCTCGAAGATCTGGCGGATCATCGAAGGGCTCGCCGACGCGCGCTCCATGCGGCCGCTGAACTCGATCACCTCCGGAATGCCGGCCAGGCTCGGGGCGAACAGCTCGACCATCCCCGCCGCATCCCGGCCCCAGTAGGGCGCGATGAACTCATCGGCGGACTCGCGCAGCGCGTCCGCCGGCGACGCCCACGGGTAGTCGGGCGCCTCGGTCGTGCGTGCCATCGCGCCGTGGAGCACGAGCGCGCTCACGCGCTCGGGATGCGCCGCTGCGAACAGCACGCACATCGGCCCGCCCTCGGACACGCCCAACAGCGCAGCCCGCTCGGACCCGGCGGCATCCATCACGGCCCGCACGTCGTCCACGCGCTGCTCGAGCGTCGGCACCTCGCTGACGGGATCGGACAGCCCGCAGCCGCGCTTGTCGAACAGGATCAGCCGCGAGAACGAGCTGAGCCGGTCGAAGAAGCGCGCGAACATCGGCGATTCCCACTGCAGGTCCAGATGCGTCGCGTACCCGAGCGCGAGCACGACGTCGATCGGCCCGTCGCCGACGACCTGGTAGGCGATCGACGCGCCGCCGGACTCCGTGTACAGCGTCTGCGGAGGACCGATGCGCTCCGTCTGACTCACACGCCGATGCTACTCGGACGGTCCGCAGGCGCTCTCGAGTATCCGCCGGAGCGCGCTCGAGGTCGTCGGCGCTCAGCGCGCTGAGCGCAGGCGGCGGCGTGGTGAGGATCACGTCGGCTCGCCGAGCCAGTTCCTTGCCCTTGCGCGTCGCCTCGACCAGCTCGGCCCGGCGGTCGGTGGGATGCGGCCGGCGGCGCACGAGCCCCTGGGCTTCCAGCTCGT
>CAWCEB010000158.1:0-27713 GCA_963794105.1 uncultured Actinomycetes bacterium
TGGGCCGAGCTGGTCGCCGCGCCCGCGTTCCTCGTCATGCCGCTCCCGGATACGACGAGCATCGACGCGGGCGCCGGCTTCGTCGTGAACTTCCAGACCGCTCACCTGGCGCTGACGCGCCGCGGGCGGCTCGCGGAGGGCGAGGCCGTGCTCGTCCACGGGGCCGCAGGCGGCGTGGGCACGGCGTGCATCCAGGTCGCGCGTGCGCTGGGCGCCGGCACGATCATCGGCGTGGCGAGCGGGCGCGAGCGCATGGCCGTGGCGATGGCCGCCGGAGCCGACCAGGCGCTCGACGCCGGCGAGGACTGGGTCGGCGCGGTGCGCGACCTCACCGACGGGCGCGGCGTGAACGTGGTCTGCGATCCGGTCGGCGGCGAGGCGTTCGGCCAGTCGCTGCGCTGCATGGCGCCGGAGGGCCGGCTGCTCGTCATCGGGTTCGCCGCCGGGACGATCCCCGCCGTCGAGGCCAACCGGCTGCTGCTGCGCCACCACGACGTCATCGGCGTCAACTGGGGCGGCATGCTGCCGCTGGACCAGGAGTTCCCGGTCCACGCCGCCCGCGACCTGCATCGCTGGCTCGAGAAGGGCTACCTGCGGCCGGTCGTCGGCGAGCGCTACCGGCTCGAGGACGGCGCCCGCGCGCTCGAGGACTTCGCCGCCCGCCGCGTCACCGGCAAGCCGGTGCTGCTCGTGCGCTAGCGCAGGACCGTGATCGTCGCGAACGACGGGTCGCTGGCGCCATGCAGCCGGGCGCCGGCGTCGCGCAGCTCGCGCAGGTAGGCCACGGCCTCGGTGGTGATCCGCTCGCCGGGCAGCAGCGCCGGGATGCCCGGCGGGTAGCCGGCGATCGACTCGCACGAGATGCGGTCGACGGCATCGTCGACCGCCACGACCTCGGCCTCGCCCAGGAAGGCGTCACGCGGCGAGACCGCCATCTCGTTCTCGAGCGCCTTCGTCGGGCGCACGAGCGCGTCGGCGGTGCCCTCGCGCGCGATGCGCTTGACGATCTCGTCGAGATCTCCCGCCACGCGCTCGAGCGAGAGCGGCGACTGCGCGATGCCGAGCAGGAGCACCATCGTCGCGTGGGTCGCGAGCTCGGGCTGGACGTCGTAGGCGCGGCGCAGCGCCTCGGCGACCTCGTAGCCGGTGCAGCCGGTCCCGCGCACGTCCACGACCAGGCGCATCGGGTCCCACCCGGCGACGCCCGGGACGGCCCACGAAGTCGCCATCGACGAGCGCGATGCCCGGGATCTTCGCCATCTTCGCGCGCGTGCGCGCGGCAGCCGCGATCGTCTCGTGCAGCAGCGCCTCGCCATGGATCGCGAGCTGCCTGCGCGCGCCGTCCAGCGAGGCCATCAGCAGCGCGGAGGGCGACGTCGAGCGCACCAGCCGCATCGCGCGGCCGACCGCCGCCACGTCGATCCGGCCCGTCGGGGCGACGTGCAGCATCGCGCTCTGCGTCAGCGACCCGACGATCTTGTGCGTGCTGGTGAGGACGGCGTCGGCGCCCTGCGCCAGCGCGCTCGGCGGCAGGTCCGGGTGAAAGCCGAAGTGCGGGCCCCAGGCCTGATCGACCACGAGCGGCACGCCGCGCTCGTGGCACACCGCGGCGCAGCCTTCGACGTCGGCCGCCATCCCGTAGTACGTCGGCGAGACGATGAACGCCGCGCGCGCGGCGTCGTGTCGCATCCAGCGCGGCGGCCAGCGCCTCGGGCGTCACGCCGTGCGCCATGCCCAGCTCGTCGTCGTACTCCGGCGCCACGAACGACGGGATCCCGCCGCTGAGGACCAGGCCGTCGACGAGCGAGGCGTGCGAGTTTCGCTGCGCGACCACGCGTGCCCCGAGCGGAGCCAGCGCCAGCGCCAGCGCGTGGTTGCCCTGCGTCGCGCCATTGGTGAGGAACCACGTGCGCTCGGCGCCGTGGGCCTCCGCGGCGAGCTGCTCGGCCTGCTGGTAGGGCGTCGGCTCGGGCCCGAGGTCGATCCCGTGGATGTCCTGCGGGATGTCGATCAGCAGCGCGTCGTCGCCGATCGCGTGGCGCAGGCCGGGATCGGCTCCCTCGCCGCCCTTGTGCCCGGGGACGTGGAAGCGGCCGGGCCCGCGGAACCCGTAGGCGACCACGGCGTCGAGGTACGGCGCGCTGGGCTGCTCGGGGATCAAGGCCGGACTCAGTTCTGGCGCGAGGAGGTAGGCGCGGACGAAGCCGTCGAGGTCGCCGTCGAGCACCGCCCTGGACGTTGCCCATCTCGTGGTTGGTCCGATGGTCCTTGACCATCGTGTACGGGTGCAGGACGTAGGAGCGGATCTGCGAGCCGAAGTTGACGTCCTGCGCCTCGCCCTTCTCGCGCGCGATCTCCTCGCGGCGCTCGCGCTCGCGCTGCTCGACGAGCTTGGAGCGCAGCATCTTCATCGCGGTGTCCTTGTTCGCAGACTGCGAGCGCTCGTTCTGGCACTGGACGACGATCCCCGACGGCCGGTGCGTGATCCGCACCGCGGAGTCGGTCTTGTTGACGTGCTGGCCGCCGGCGCCGGAGGCCCGGTAGGTGTCGATCTGCAGGTCGTCGGCGTCGATCTCGACGTCGCCTTCGTCCTCGATCACGGGCGCGACCTCCACGCCGGCGAACGCGGTCTGCCGCCGCGACGCCGCGTCGAACGGCGAGATCCGGACCAGCCGGTGGACGCCCTTCTCGGCGCTGAACAGCCCGTAGGCGTTCTCGCCCGACGCCCGGAACGTGGCCGACTTGATGCCGGCCTCCTCCCCCGCACTCGCCTCGAGCAGCTCGACGGTGAAGCCGCGCGCCTCGGCCCAGCGCATCATCATCCGCAGCACCATCTCCGCCCAGTCCTGCGCGTCGGTCCCGCCCGCGCCGGCGTTGACGGTCACGAGCGCATCGCCGGCGTCGTAGGGCCCGGAGAACAGCCGTTCCTCCTCGAGCGCGGCCAGGCGCTGCTCGGCCGAGGCGAACTGCTCCTCGACCTCGGCGGCCATGTCCGGGTCCTCCTCGGCGAGCTCGACGAGCCCCTCGAGGTCCTCGACGTCGGACTGCAGCGCCGCGAACGATTCGACCTTCCTGGTTGTCCGCGCGTGGTCGGCGGAGACCTTGGCGGCGGTGCTCCTGGTCGTCCCAGAACCCCGGCTCGCCCATCTGGCCCTCCAGCTCGGCGACGTGCCGGCTCAGCTCAGCCGGGTCAAGGTAGTCCGCGAGCAGCTTGAGCTGGTCGCGGATCGCCGCAAGGCGCTGCGGCGTCGGCTCTGATGACGGGGCGGTGGCCATCGGCCTGAGCGTATCGGGCCTACCGCCCGGCAGCGGTGCCGACGACGACGGAGCATCGTCGTCGTCCGCGCTGAGGCCCTCGACGCGCGACTCGCGCACGAGGTCTCCCGGCCGCGGACCACCCTGGTCGGCGGTCGCCTCCGTCAGCTGGTCGGTGATCAGCTGGCGCGCGCGGCGCAGCGTGTCGTCGATCGCCCGCACGCCCTCGTCGACGTGGCCCTGGCCGATCGCGTACTTCGCCACGGTCAGGCCCTGCACGATGTTGTCGTTGATGTCGATCGCGCGGCGCTCGCGGGCGCTCGCCTGCCGTTCGGCGCGCTCCATGGCGACGCTCGCCTCGGTGGCGAACAGCAGCGCGGCTGTGGCCGCGCGCTCGGGAACGGCCCGGCGCGGGCGGGTGTAGCCGACCGCGAGGACGCCGACGGCGCGCCCGTCGCGCACGATCGGCTGTGCGTGGCCGACGCACCGAGCCCGTCAGGCGCCGGTGCCGCTCGGGATCGATGAGCGGCTGCGCGCGACCGAAGCTGAAGGCGACGCCGATCGCCCGCCGGCCCGCCTCGGTGTCGAAGACGCGCGCGGTCTCGCGGCTGCCCGCGACCGCGACCGTGTCCATGCCCGTGCCATCGGCGCCGGGCGCGAGCAGCGCCGCCACGTCGGCGTGCGCCGACGCGCGCAGGTGCGCGCACGTCACGCCGGCGAAATCGTCCGGGTCGGCCATGCCGTAGGCCATCTGCGCCACCGTGGCGAGGTCCGCCTGATGCGCCCGCACGCGCCGCGTCAGGCTGGCCGTCAGCACGCCCGCCACCACGATCGTCCCGGCGCCCATGAGCCAGTGCACGGACGGCGCACGCGTGTCGTCCTGCAGCAGGAAGGCCGCCGCGCACGCGCCCGCCGCGAACACCGTCTGCACGGCCGCGGCGCGCGCGCTGAACACGTACGCCGCGTACAGCGCCACCCACACGTACATGAGCGGGTAGGCGCTGGCGCTGTCGCCGCCGTAGATCACGCAGACCGTGATCAGCACCGTGCCCAGGAGGAGGATCAGCTGCAGGCCGCGGAGCGGGATCCGCGCGGCGAACCGGACCAGGAAGCGCCGCGGTGAGCGCCGCAAGCCCGACGGCGATGAGCAGGCTCGCGTCGTTCGTGTTGTGGCTGTGCGGGAGCAGCAGCGAGATGCCGACCAGCGCACCGCCGGCGGCGAACAGGAACGCCAGCCCGCGCGACATCGTTGCCCGTTCCGTGGGCGTACCGAAATCCGCCATTGAGGGGCGGAATCTAGCGGGCGGTCAGGCCCCGTGGCACTTCTTGAATTTCTTGCCGGAGCCGCACCAGCACGGGTCGTTGCGCCCGATCTGCTCGGACTCGTCGACGCGGCGCTGCTCGACGACCGGCATCGGCTGCGTCCTCGGCGTAGCCGGCCTCGGCGTAGCCGGCGCCCGCGCCCGCGGCGGCCGCCGCCAGCGCGCTGGGCTGCTCGGCGCCCGCGCCGCCGGAGTAGGTGATCTGGCGCGCGCCGCCGGTGCTCGTCGACGGGTCGTACTGGCCCGCGCCGTTGCCGTTGGCGCCCTCGACCTCGACCTCGACGTGGAAGATCATCCGCGCGAAGTCCGACCAGATCGTGTTCATCAGGTCGCGGAAGAGCTCGAACGCCTCGTTCTTGTAGGCGACGAGCGGGTCGATCTGGGCGAACCCGCGCAGGTGGATGCCCTCGCGCAGGTAGTCCATGTCGTAGAGGTGCTCGCGCCAGCGCTGGTCGATGATCTGCAGCAGCAGGTAGCGCTCGAGCGCGCGCATGAGCTCGTCGCCCAGCTCGGCCTCGCGCCGGTCGTACAGCGCGATCGCGTCGCCGGTGAGCGCGTCGGCGAGCTCGGTCGCGGTCCGGATGCGCGCTCGAGCTCATCGCTCGGACGCCGAAGTCGCCCGGGAAGATGTCCTGCAGCGCCGTCGACAGCCCGTCGATGTCCCAGTCCTCGACGAAGTCCGAGCCGGTGTAGTCGTCGACCATGCGGCCGATGACCTGCGCGATCTCGTCGCGCGCGGCGCCGCCCATGTCGCGGCCCTCGAGGATCTCGTCGCGGTAGGCGTAGACGACGCGGCGCTGCTCGTTCATGACGTCGTCGTACTCGAGCACGCGCTTGCGGATGAGGAAGTTCTGCTCCTCGACGCGGCGCTGGGCCTTCTCGATCTGCTTCGAGAGGATCCCGGCCTCGATCGGCTCCTCGTTGCCCTCGTCGTCGGTCGTGCCGAGGCGGTCGAGGATCTTGTAGATCCGATCACCGGCGAACAGGCGCACGAGGTCGTCCTCGGCGCTGAGGAAGAAGCGCGACTCGCCGGGATCGCCCTGGCGGCCGGAGCGGCCGCGAAGCTGGTTGTCGATGCGCCGCGACTCGTGGCGCTCGGTGCCGCAGATGAACAGGCCGCCGGCCTCCATGACCTTCTGGCGGTCCTCCTCGACCTTGGCCTCGATCGGACGGCAGCACCTGGGCGAACCGCTCGTCGTAGTCGGGATCGCCCGGGCTCAGGCCGAGCTTGGCGAGCTCCAGCTGCGTCTGGTGCTCGGCGTTGCCGCCGAGCTTGATGTCGACGCCGCGGCCCGCCATGTTCGTCGCGATCGTGACCGCGCCGGGGCGCCCGGCCTCGGCGATGACCTCGCCCTCGCGCTCGGCGTGCTCGGGCTTGGCGTTGAGCACCGCGTGCGGGATCCCGCGGCGGCGCAGGCGCTCGCCCAGCAGCTCGGAGACCTCGACCGAGATCGTGCCGACCAGGACGGGCTGCGCGTTGGCATGGCGCTCGGCGATCTCGCGCTCGACCGCCGACCACTTGCCCTCCTTGGTCTTGTAGACCTGATCGTTCTTGTCCGCGCGGACCATGTCGCGGTTCGTCGGGATCTGCACGACGCCGAGCTCGTAGATCTTCTGGAACTCCGTCGCCTCGGTCAGCGCGGTGCCCGTCATGCCGGCGAGCTTGTCGTACATGCGGAAGTAGTTCTGCAGCGTGACCGTCGCGAGCGTCTGGTTCTCCTCCTGGACGCGCACGCCCTCCTTGGCCTCGACGGCCTGGTGCAGGCCCTCGGACCAGCGGCGGCCGTCGAGGATGCGCCCGGTGAACTCGTCGATGATCTTGACCTCGCCGTCGATCACGGCGTAGTCGACGTCGGCCTTGTAGAGCGACTCGGCCTTCAGCGCCTGGATGAGGTGGTTGACCAGGTGGCCGTTCTCGGCGCGGTAGAGGTGATCGATGCCGAGGAACTTCTCGGCCTTCGCGACGCCCTGCTCGGTGACCGCGACGGTCTTGTGCTTCTCGTCGAACTCGTAGTCGTAGTCGGCGAGGAAGTCCTTCTTCGCCTTCGGGTCCATGCCCTCCGGCTTCTTGCCGGCGACCAGCTGGGGCGCGAGGCGGGCGAACTTCGCGTAGAAGTCGGCGGCCTCCTCGGGGGCGCCGGAGATGATCAGCGGCGTGCGCGCCTCGTCGATGAGGATGTTGTCGACCTCGTCGACGATCGCGAAGCTGTGGGTGGCGAGCGGACGGCCGTCCTCGCCGATGCGCTGGCCGTGCTGGACCTTCTCCTCCAGCGACGTGGCCATGTTGTCGCGCAGGTAGTCGAAGCCGAACTCCGAGTTCGTGCCGTAGGTGACGTCGGCCGCGTAGGCGACCTGCTTGTCGTCGTACTCCTGGTTGTTCTGCAGGACGCCCCACGTGATCCCGAGCGCGTCGTAGATCGGGCTCATCCACTCGGCGTCGCGGCGGGCGAGGTAGTCGTTGACGGTCACGACGTGGACGCCCTTGCCGGCCAGCGCGTTGAGCACGACCGGGAGCGTGGCGGTGAGCGTCTTGCCCTCGCCGGTCTTCATCTCGGCGATGTTGCCGCCGTGGATCGCCATGCCGCCCACGAGCTGGACGTCGAAGTGGCGCATCCCCATGTGGCGCTTGCCGGTCTCGCGCACGATCGCGAAGGTCTCCGGCAGGAGCTCGTCGAGGGACTCCCCGTTCTGGGCGCGCTCGCGCAACGCGATGATCCGCTCGCGCAGCTCGTCGTCGCTCTCGAGCTCGAGCTCGGGCTCGTATGCGCCGATCCTGGCGATGCGCTTCTCGTACTCCTTGAAGCGCTTGGATTCGCCGAGGTTCAGCGCCTTCTCGAGGATTCCCATAGGCCTCAGTGTAGAGGCCGAGCGCCGCCTCCTCAGGCAGCCGGGGAGACCCCCGTATCGATTCCGGCGCTTCGCGATTCGCGCCGCTTTCGGCGCTTGTCGCGGTGGCGCTTGACCTGGCGCGCGAGCTCGTCGGCGACGAGGTTGACGGAGTGCACGCGGTCGCGCGAGGAGTCGCGGGCCCGCAGGACGGCGCCCTTTACGTGCAGCGTCACCTCGGCGACTTGCCGCTCGGCGATGGCCGGATTGCGCTCCTCCCAGACCTCCACCTCGAGGCGGGCGAGGTCCGAGACCTGCTTGCCCACCTTGGCGAAGCGCTTCTCAACATGCTCCCTCAGCTCGTCGCTGACGGTGCAGTTGCGGCCCTTGACGTCGATCTGCATCGACAGTCCTCCTTCGCTGGGTCTGGTTGGGATCGAGCATACGCAGACTGGACGGACTGTCAACGGGGCTTTCTACGCAAGCGTCCGGGCGTAGGTCACCGCACCGACCGAGCGCGAACCAGCCGCCCGCAGTACCCGCGCGCACGCGTCCAGCGTGGCGCCCGTGGTGTGCACATCGTCGACCAGCACGGCGTGCTTCGGAACCGGAGAGGTGACGGCGATCGCGCTGCCTCCGTGTCGGAGGCGCTGGGCCCGGCCGGCGCCGGCCTGCGGTGGCGCAGCGCCCCCGCGATCGAGGCAGCGGGCGACCGGCAGCGCCACGCGCCGGCCCAGCGCGGCCGCGATCCGCTCGGCCTGGTCGAAGCCGCGGCGACGGCGGCGGCGCGGGTGGCCGGGGACCGGGACGAGCGTGGCGCCGGCGAGGAGGCCCGGCGGCACACCCGCCGCGATCTGCGCCGCCATCAGGTCGGCGGCCGCGGTCATGCCGCGCAGCTTCAGCGCATGCACCAGCGCCCGCGCGGTCCCGTCGTAGGCGACCGGCGCCCAGGCGTGCGAGAACGCGGCCGCCCGGGCGGGGCAGCGCGTGCCGCACGGGCTCGGCAGGCCGCAGCGCCGGCAGCGATCGGCCGGAAGCCACGCGAGCCCGGCGCCGGCACGCCGCGGCACAACGGGTTGCCGGCCGGGACCGGCGCGCGGCACGTCAGGCACGCGGGCGCGACGAGGAGGTCGAGCAGGCGCTGCGAGCACCGGCCGATGGTCACCCGTGAGCGGTGACGGGTCAGCACCCCGCGGTGGCGGATGCGCGACGATGGCGCGACGTGCCCGCGACGTGGACCTTCGACCCCGGCCCGATCCTGCTGCTCGGCACGATCACCGCGGCCTACGTCATGCGCTGGCGGGCGGCCCGGCGCGAGGGCGGCACGCGCGCCGTATCGGGCTGGCGCCTGGTGGTCTTCCTGTCGGGGATCGCCTGCGCCGCGGCTGCGCTGATCTCGCCGATCGACTCCCTGGCGGAGAAGCTGTTCGTCATGCACATGGTCCAGCACGTGCTGCTGCTCGACGTCGCGGCGGTGCTGTGCATCCTCGGCCTGACGAAGGTGCTGCTGCGCCCCGTGACGCGCCGCGTCCAGCAGCTCGAGCGCGCCGCCGGCCCGATCGGCCACCCGATCTTCGCCATCGTCTTCTACGTCGCCGCGATGTGGGTCTGGCACGTCCCGGCGCTGTACGACGCGGCGCTCGCCCATCCGGCGCTCCACGTGCTCGAGCACCTCACGTTCGCCTGCGCGGGCGGGCTGTACTGGTGGCACCTGCTCTCCCCGATCCGCAGCCGCCACCGGCTCGGCGGCATGGGCCCGGTCGTCTACATGGTCAGCACGAAGCTCCTGGTAGGCCTGCTCGGCATCGGGCTGACCTTCACGCCCCACGCGCTCTACAACCACTACAGCGGCGGCACCTGGGGCCTCACCGCGGACGAGGACGAGCAGCTCGCCGGCGCGGTCATGGCGATCGAGCAGTCGATCGTCATGGGCATCGCCCTGGCGTGGCTGTTCGTGCGGATGCTCGAGGAGAGCCAGCGCAGCGACGAGCGCGCGGAGCGCTACGGCCAGGTGTAGTGAGAATGAGGGGACTGACCCCTCCTTCTCACTAGCCCTCCAGCACGGTGCCGTCTGCGAGGTGGACCGGGCCGCCGTGGGCCTCGATCTCGACGTCGCCGCGCACCACGATGCCGGCGCCGAACGTGACGTCGCCGCGGACGACCAGGCGCTCGGCCTCGCGCAGCGACGGCGCGCCCGCGGCGACGCGGGGCTCGAAGTCGGCGACGAGCTTGAAGTGGTCGGGGTCGAGGTCGACGTCCGGGCGGGGAGCCGGCGCGCTGCGCCACGAGGACGACGCGACCGTCCTGCGCGACCTCGTAGGCGTCGGAGCGCAGCGCGAGGAGGTCGTTGGTCGTCTTGACGGGCGTGAACCGGTCGCGCGGGACGCGCAGCGCGCGGGCGCCCTCCATGACACCGAGCGCCGCGCCCATCGCCGTCTCGATCTGGAAGACCGCGGGGCTGTTCTTGTCCGACGGGTCGAGCGTCTTGCTGTTGCGGATCAGCGGCAGGCCGAGCACGCCGCCACGACGCTCGAGCTCGGCGGCGATCGCACGCAGGTCGAACCAGATCGTGTTGGTGTTGAAGTAGCGATGGCGCGCGGTGTCCTGGAACGCGTCGAGGTCCGCGTCCGGCGTCTGCGCGATCTCGCGCAGCAGCAGGCCCCCGTCGGAACCGCGGCGCGCGATGTGGCCGCCCTTGCGATCGGCCGGCGTGCGGTCGGCGACCTCCATGACGAACGGCGCCTCCTCACTTGCGATCCACGCGAGGATGCGCGGGTCGAGCACGGCGGCGAGGTTGTCCGAGCTCGACACGAACGCCCAGCGGTAGCCGCGCTCCAGCATCGCGTCGAGGACGCCCGACGTCTGGAGCGCGACGAACAGGTCGCCGTGGCCGGGCGGGCACCACTCGAGCTCGGGATTCGCCGGCCATGAAGCGGGCATCAGGTCCGCGGTGAGGACCTTGGGCTCCTTGGACTGCAGGAAGTCCGCCGGCAGATCCGCCGACAGGCCGGGATGGCGCTCGAGCGCGGCGAGCGAGTCCTCGCGCGTCGCAAACGAGTTCATCAGCACGAGCGGGACGCGGGCGCCCGAGCGCTCACGCAGCGCGAGCACCTGGCGGGCGATGAGGTCCAGGAACGTCTGCCCCTCGCGCGCTTCGAGCAGCGACTTCGCGCGCGTCATGCCCATGCTCGTCCCCAGGCCACCGTTGAGCTTGATGACGACGGCCTGGTCGAGCAGGCCCGTGGCGTCGACGTCCGGCAGCGCCTCGGCGTCGGGCACCGAGTGCACTGGCTCGATCTCGCGCTCGGCGATCAGGCCGGTCTCGCCGGCCGCGAGCCGCTCGTACAGCTCGGCGAACGTGTCGATCGCGACGTCCGCAACCCCGGCGTCGCGCATCTTCTGGGTGCAGGCCTCGAGCCCGTCGGCGCTCATGCGGCGCCGGAGGCTATCTACCCGTCAGCCTCACCGTCTTGCTCTTCGCCGCGGCGCCCTTGGGCTTGGCCACGACCCTCACGAGCAAACCGTGACGCGCCCGACCGAGCCGCCTGCGCGCGCTCTTGGTGAGCTTGACCCTGATCGTCTTGTGCGTGCCGCGTGCGATCGCGTAGCGCTTGCGGCCGAGCACCACGGTCTTCGTCGCGACGCCCTTCGCCTTCGGCTTGGGCGCCAGCCGGAGCTCGATCGTGCCGGCGCAGTCGGCAGCGACGACGGGGCAGCTCAACGGGACCCCGACGACGCCGCCGCGCGCCTTCAGCTTCTTGAAGCCGAACGCGGGCGCCATCGCCTTGGCCGGCACGATCCCGGGGACGATCGTGACCGCAACCACCGCGGTCGCGGACAGCCCCGCCGGGTCGGTGGCGGTCACGGTCGCGATGTGCGTCCCGGCGGTCGCGAACGCGTGGAAGGCCAGGATCCCGCTCACGGTCGTCCCGTCATCGAACGCCCAGGTCACGTCCGGGAACTCGGCGGGGTCGGCGTCGCCGGCCGCCGCGTTGAAGGTGATGGGGTCGCCGATGATGGCCGACGCTTTGCTCGCGGTGGCCGACACGGTCGGGGTGTGCCTGCCGTATTCGTGGGCGCCGATGTCGGTCCGCCCGTTCACGGCCCTGAACTCGCCGGCGATGTCCGCCATCGGCTCGCCCCCAGCGGGCACGGGATCGCCGGCGTCGACCAGCGGCGAGTCGAAGCGGGGCCGCAGGTCGCCGTGCACGATGTCGACCACCTTGGCGTCGGCGCCGTTGATCGTGTGCGTGCCCTCGGTGTAGGTCGTGCTGCCCGCTCCGGCGATCGTGACGTGGTCGGATCGGAAGAAGCTGTAGTCGACCTCGACGATGCCGGTTGCGCCGGACAGGGCGCGCAGGTAGACGTCGGCGGTCTCCGGGTCGGGGTTGCCGCCGACGACGGCGGTATTCGACACCACCATGTGCGCGGTCTTGCCGCTCACGTCGCTCTCGACGCCCGCGTAGGTGCCGTTCAGCGTGACGTGGCGAACCGTCGCCAGGATGTCGCCTCCGCTCGCGAGGTACGCGAGCACCGGGGCGCCCGAGACGACCGAGTCCTCGACAAGCGTGTCCGCCGTCCCGATGTCGATGCCACGGATCTTGCCGGTGACCCGCGCGAAGCGAACGGTCGCCGATCCTGCGCCGGCGGTCGAGATCGCGTAGCCGCCTGTCACGAGGGCCCCGCTGATCAGGCTGGGCTCGGCAGCATCGTTGTTGACGTAGATGCCGTAGGTCACCGGAAGCGTGCCGGTGCGCGCGAGCGCCTCGCCGTCCAGGAAGCTCGCGCCGCCGAACAGGGAGACTGCCGAAGCGGATCCGTCGCTGTTGTCGCGCTGGTCGGCACGCACGTTCCTGGCGACGCCGCCATCGAGGTACAGCGCGGTGGTGTGCCCGTGATCCGGCTCGTGGATCGTGGAGGCCCGCGATGCTCTGGCCGGGGCCGTACAGGGTCAGCCCGGAACCGCTGGTTGCGCCCTCGAGGGTCGTCGCGTCGATCCCGGCTCCGATGATGTGCACAGGGTTCGACACGCTCGCGACGACATTCGTCTGCGGGTACGTGCCCGCCGCGATCACGATGTCGTCGACACCGCTCCGTTGTCATTCGCAGCCTGCACGGCCGCGGCGAGCGTCGGCTGCGACGCGACGCAGCCGGCGAAGCTGCTCGGGACGCAGATCGTCGCGGCGCTCGCGCTGGCGCAGATCAGCGTCATGGCTGCGGCAACCGCCGCCAGCACCGTGGTTCGCATCGCGCGATCGTACGCGCGCGATCAGTTGTCAACGGCGCGCTGGACGAGTGTCGGGTAGCCGGTCGCTAGCTGCGCTGCCAGCTCGTGAGGTAGTCGCGCTGGACGGCTGTCAGGTCGTCGATCTCGACGCCGAGCGAAGCGAGCTTCAGCCGCGCGACCTCGCGATCGATCGCCTCGGGAACCGGATGGACCCCGGGCGCGAGCGAACCGGCGCGCGCGACGAGCTCCTCGACCGCCAGCGCGTGGATCGCGAACGAGACGTCCATGACCGCGGCCGGATGGCCCTCGCCGGCGGCGAGGTTGACGACGCGCCCGCGCGCCAGCAGGTTCAGGCGACGGCCGGCGATCACATACTCGTCGACGAGCGGCAGCACCCGCCGCCGCTCGTCGCCCAGATCGGGCAGCGAGATCTCCACGTCGAAATGGCCCGCGTTGGCCAGGATCGCGCCGTCCTTCATGCGCTCGAAGTGCTCACGCCGCAGCACGTCGCGATTGCCCGTGACGGTCACGAACACGTCGCCGCGCTCGGCGGCGTCCAGCGCGGGCATCACGTCGAAGCCCTCCATGCGCGCCTCCAGCGCGCGCATCGGGTCGACCTCGCAGACGATCACCGTGGCCCCGGCGCCGCGGGCGCGCAGCGCGATCCCGCGCCCCGTCGCGCCGTAGCCGACGACGACGAGCGTCTGCCCGGCGAGCAGCAGGTTGGTGGCGCGCAGGATGCCGTCGAGCGCCGACTGCCCGGTGCCGAAGCGATCGTTGAAGGCACGCTCGGAGGCGGCCTCGTTGACGGCGAGGATCGGGAACTTCAGCCGTCCTGCGCGCTCGAGCGCGCGCAGCCCGACCAGGCCCGAGGTGGTCTCCTCGGTTCCGCCGATGATGCCGTCCGCGTCGATCAGCGCGGCCGCCAGGTCGGCGCCGTCGTCGAGGGTCACCTGCGGCTTGGTCGCCAGCACCGGCTCGAGCTGCGGCGTCGGACTCGCCGCGCTCGGCGTGCGCCCCGATCGCCCCAACCACGTCGGACTGCACCGTCAGCGGATTGGCGGAGCACAGCGCGACGGATGCGCCGCCGGCCTCGAGCGTCTCGACCAGGCACGGCGGTCTCGGCCGTGACGTGCAGACACGCGCCGACACGCAGGTCCGCGAGCGGTCGTTCTTCGACGAACCGCTCGCGGATGGAGCCCAGGACCGGCATCCGGCCCCGGGCCCAGTCGATGCGGTCGGCTCGTGGCGATGCGCCTAGTACCGGTAGTGGTCCGGCTTGTAGGGGCCCTCGACCGGCACGCCGATGTACGCGGCCTGCTCGGGGCGCAGCTCGGTGAGCTTCGCGCCGAGCGCGTCGAGGTGCAGGCGCGCGACCTTCTCGTCGAGGTGCTTGGGCAGCACGTAGACCTTGTTCTCGTAGGAGTCGTTCTTCGTGAACAGCTCGATCTGGGCGATCGTCTGGTTCGTGAACGAGTTGGACATCACGAACGACGGGTGGCCGGTCGCGTTGCCGAGGTTCAGGAGGCGGCCCTCGCTGCAGCAGGATGATCGAGTGGCCGTCGGGGAACGTCCACTTGTCGACCTGCGGCTTGATGGTGTCGCGCTCGGCGACGTTCGCCAGGCCCGCGACGTCGATCTCGTTGTCGAAGTGGCCGATGTTGCCGACGATCGCCTGGTGCTTCATCCGCCCCATCTGCTCGGCGGTGATGATGTCGCGGTTGCCCGTGGTGGTGACGAAGACGTCGCCGACCTCGATGACGTCCTCGAGCGTCTTGACGTCGTAGCCCTCCATGCAGGCCTGCAGCGCGCAGATCGGGTCGATCTCGGTGATGACGACCTTGGCGCCCTGGGCGCGCAGCGAGGCGGCCGAGCCCTTGCCGACGTCGCCGTAGCCGCAGACGACCGCAGTCTTGCCGGCGAGCATGACGTCGACCGCGCGGTTGATGCCGTCGACCAGCGAGTGGCGGCAGCCGTAGAGGTTGTCGAACTTCGACTTGGTGACGGAGTCGTTGACGTTGATCGCCGGGAAGATCAGCTGGCCGGACTGGGCGAGCTGGTAGAGCCGGTTGACGCCGGTCGTCGTCTCCTCGGTGACGCCCTTGATGCCCTCGCCGATCTTGGTCCACTTGCCGGGGGACGTCTGCAGCGACTTCTGCAGCAGCCCCAGGAAGACCTGGAACTCCTCGGACTCGGCGCTCGACGGATCCGGCACGGCGCCGGCCTTCTCGAACTCGCTGCCCTTGAGGACGAGCATCGTGGCGTCGCCGCCGTCGTCCAGGATCATGTTGGGGCCCTCGCCGTCCGGCCACGTGAGCATCTGCTCGGTGCACCACCAGTACTCGTCCAGCGTCTCGCCCTTCCAGGCGTAGACCGGGACGCGCGGCGGCGGCGATCGCCGCAGCGCGGCGTGGTCCTGCGTCGAGAAGATGTTGCAGCTGGCCCAGCGGACCTCGGCGCCGAGGGCGACGAGCGTCTCGATCAGCACGGCCGTCTGGATCGTCATGTGCAGCGAGCCCGAGATGCGCGCGCCCTTGAGCGGCTGGGCCTCGGCGTACTCGCGGCGGGTCGACATCAGGCCGGGCATCTCGTGCTCGGCGAGGGTGATCTCCTTGCGGCCGAACTCGGCCAGCCCGATGTCGGCGACCTTGTAGTCCTGGGTCGTCGTCTGCTCGGCAGTGGTCATCGTGTCTCCGTCAGTTGAAATTGAATCCCCGCCCGCCCCTGGGCCGCGGCGGCGAGGAGGCGCTCATGCTTGGACTGCTCGAAGCTGAGCCAGTCGTCCGCCGCGACGTCAGCGGGACGCGCGGGCTGCGCCTCGAACCACGCCTCCACCGCGCCCGCGAGCTCCTCGTCGCGGTGCAGGCGTAGTGCGAAGCCGACCTCCTGCAGGCTCACGCCGCGCTCATGGAGCAGCTCGCGCAGGGTGCGCAGCCGCTGGAGCTCCTCGGGGCCGTACAGGCGGTAGCCCGAGGGCGAGCGCCGGGCCTCCAGGAGCCCGGAGCTCTCGATGTAGCGGAGCATGCGCGGCGACCAACCGGTCGTCTGCGCAGCCTCGTGAATGGTCAGTGCGTCCATCGCGCGCCAACCTTACCACGGTTGTGTGAAGGTTCTAGGTCCTAGGCCGTGGCTGCGAGGACGCTCGAGCGCGCCTTGCCCTGCTGCTCGTAGAGCCGGACCACCGCCCGCGTGACGTCGTCGGCAGCGCGCAGGCGATCGACGATGTCGGCGGCGCGCATCCGGTCATAGCCGTCCCAGGGCGCGTCGACGTGCACCTCGGCCCCGACCTCCGCCGCAGGGCCGGCCTCGTAGGCCAGCGTCGGCTCGGAATCGATGTGGCGCGGCGCGAGCTCGTCCACGCTCGGGGCGTCGAAGTCGATGCCGCCTCGACGTGCTCCGGTGGCTCGGGGACGACCACGGGCTCGGTCGCCACCGCGGGGCCACGCGCACATCGGCCTCGTCGGCCTCGATCAGGCCGGTGACGGTCCGGAGCACTCCGACGCCGAGCTTTGCGGCGCGGTAGGTGATCTCGAGCGGCAGGCGGATCGGAAGGGTGATCAGCGAGGTCATACGTCCTGCGTTCCCCGACCGCTGGCCTATGAAGCGCTCAACTCGTCCTTGAGCCGCACGAGGACGTCCACCGGACCGGGGTCAACCCCGCGCAGGACCGCCAGGTACAGGGAGACGAGGTCGCCGAGCAGGACGAGCGAGAACACGCGCTCGGCGGTGGTGCGCCCACGCGACTCGACGCGGATGATGTCCTGGGCGGCGTCCCCGATCAGCTGCGAGCTGATGTCGATGCGCGCCTTGGTTCGAGGATGGGTGTCGGAGTCGTCCAGGAAGACCTGCGTGAACGGCCCCAGCCCGTCGGAGCCGGTCCAGCCCACGATCTCGTTGTGGTCGAGCTCCGGGAGCTCGTGGGTGAACGCGTGCAGCTTGGCGTTCTCGTTGATCTGGGTCTTCCAGCGATACGCGATCGCGGTCGTCAGGCCGGCGCCGGCGAGCAACGGGATCGAGCCGTGCAGCCGTCGCGCGATCGACTTGGCCAGCGAGTCCTCGGGCGCGTCCGGTCCCCATTCCTCCACGAGCGCCTCGAGGTGCTCGGCGGCGACGTCGATCTCGGAGCCCATCCGCGGGCCGGCGCCACACGCCGCCGCGACCTCGAGCGCCGCGACCGTCGCGTATCCAACGGCCGCGCGCGGCTGAAAGCCGCCGGCCGACGGGATCACGGGCACCCCGTCGCGGCGCGCTGCCTCGGCCAGCTGGCCACCCGTCGTCACGACGACGCGTGTCGCGCCGAGCGCTCCGGCCGCCTCGTAGCAGGCGAGGGTCTCCTCGGTGTTGCCGGAGTACGACGAGCACAGGACCGTGGTGTCGGGCGTCGTCCACGCCGGCAGGCCATACGAGCGCGCGGCGAGGATCGGCCGCACCGCGTGATCGCCCAGGATCGCGCGGGCGAGCGCGCCGCCCACCGCTGACCCACCCATCCCCGCGACGACCAGGCCGGCGGGCGAATCCCAGCGGCCGAGGTTGGCCGACTCGACCTTCCACTGCGCGTCGCGCAGGTGCTCCGGCAGCGCCAGGATGTCGGTCAGCTGGTCGGACATGTCGACCTCGCCGATCGTCGAGCGGTCGAGCGTCTTGGTGTCAGAAGGTGATGGCGCCATCAGCAAGCTCCGTGTTGGGAAAGACTCGCACGCCCCGTGTCAGGACGTTGTCCGCCCCGATCGTCACGCCCTCGCCGATCACGGCGCCGCCGCTGACGACGGTCCGCCGGCCGACACGGACGCCCGCCGCGACGATGCAGTCGGTCAGCACGCAGCCCGCGCCGATCTCCGCGCCCTGCAGGACGACGGAGCGCTCGATGCGCGCACCTTCGCCGACCGACACGCCGGCGCCGAGCACCACGAGCGAGCCGACGTGCGCGCCCGCCCGGATCTCGCAGCCGCGCTCGACGACGGCCGGTGGGATCACGCGGCCGGTCAGGACGGCATCCGGCGCGACGGACATGTAGCCGTCGCCCATGCGGTCGAGGACCCCGGTCTGGACGTTGCCCTCGAGGATGTCGAACGTGCCCTGGAGGTAGCGGTCGGGCGTCCCGATGTCCAGCCAGTACGCGTCGGACGGGAAGCCGAACAGCCCCTCGCTGACCAGGCGCGGCCAGATCTCACGCTCGATCGAGACGTTGCGGTCGGGGGCGATCATGTCCACGACCGAGCGCTCGAGCACGTAGGCGCCGGCCGAGATCAGGTTCGTGTCGATCTGGTCGGCGCTCGGCTTCTCGACGAACTCCTTGACGGCGTTGTCGTCGGTGAGGCGCACGAGCCCGTAGGCCGTCGGGTCGGGCACCGGGACCAGGGCGAGCGTGCCGACCGCGTTGGTGCGCTCGTGCTGGGCGATCTGCGCTGACAGGTCGATGTCCGTCAGCACGTCGCCGTTGAGCATGAGGAAGCGCTCGTCCAGGAACGACTCGGCGAACTTGAGCGCGCCGGCCGTGCCGCGCGGCTCGGGCTCCTCCACGAACCGCAGCCGGATGCCGAGCTGCGAGCCGTCGCCGAGCACGTTGCGCACGCTCGTGGCCAGGAAGCCGCAGCTGAGGATCACGTCGTCGATCCCGTGGCGCCTGAGCCACTCGAGCATGTAGACGATGAACGGCCGGTCGACGAGCGGGACCACCGGCTTGGGAACCGTCGACGTGAGCGGCCGCAGCCGGGTGCCCTCGCCGCCGACGAGGATGACCGCCTGCACCTAGGAAGCTCCGGTGTGCGTGCGGCCGATCCCTTCGTAGATCAGCCCTGCGCCGTTGATCGCCTCCGCGTCCAGTGCGTTGCGCCCGTCGATGACCAGCGTGCCGTTCATGTCGGCGGCCGCCCTGCCCCAGTCGAGCTCCTTGAACTCCGCCCACTCGGTCACGAGCACGACGGCGTCGGCATCGGTGACGCAGTCCGCGGCGGACTGCGCGAACTCCACGCCCTGGATCAGCTTGCGCGCCTCGGCCTCGGCGACCGGGTCGTAGACCACGACCGTCGCGCCGTCGGCCTGCAGCCGCGCGCTGAGCACCAGCGACGTCGCCTCGCGCATGTCATCCGTGTTGGGCTTGAACGCCAGCCCGAGCAGCGCGATGCGCTTGCCGACCAGCGAGCCGAGGTGCTTGTGCAGCTTGCCCATCACGCGCCGCTTCTGCAGCTCGTTGACCTCGATCACGGCGTTGAGCAGCTGGAAGTGGTAGCCGGAGTTGCCGGCGAGCTGCTTGAGGGCCGTCACGTCCTTGGGAAAGCAGGATCCCCCGAAGCCGAGGCCCGCCTGCAGGAACTTGTCGCCGATCCGGTTGTCGAGGCCCATGCCCTTCGCCACCTCGATGACGTCGGCGCCGGTCTCCTCGCAGACGTTGGCGATCTCGTTGATGAACGAGATCTTCGTCGCGAGGAAGGCGTTGGAGGCCAGCTTGACCATCTCCGCCGAGGCGATGTCGGTGCGCACGACCGGCGTGTCGAGCGGCGCGTAGAGCGCAGCCACCGCATCACCCGCCCAGTCGCCGTCGTCGCCGATGACGACGCGGTCGGGCTCGAGGAAGTCAGCGACCGCGGTGCCCTCCTTGAGGAACTCCGGGCAGGAGACGTAGCGGAAGCCGTCCTTGTCCTGCTCGGCGAACACGCGCTTGATCGCGCGGCCGGTGCCGACGGGCACCGTCGACTTCATGACGAGCGCGTGACGGTCCGACGCGGGCATGGCGTTGACGACGGCGTGGACCGCGCTGAGGTCGGCGTCACCGGAATACGTGGGCGGCGTGCCGACCGCCACGAACAGCAGCCGCGCGTGCTCCAGCGCATCGGCGATCTCCGTCGAGAAATGCATCCGCTCGCGGTTCTTCGCGACCAGGTCCTCGAGGCCAGGCTCGTAGATCGGGATCTCGCCGCGCTCGAGGCGGGCGATCTTGTCCGCATCGATGTCGATGCACCAGACGTCGGATCCCAGCTGCGCGAACCCCGCCGCCGTCACGAGGCCCACATAGCCAGTACCGATGACCCCGATGGGCTCGCGTTCGCTGCTCATGCGGCGGCGGAGGTTAGATGACGTCAGTGGCCGACGCGCGTCAGCGACTGCGCGAGCGCCAGCATCTGCTGGTTGTTGAGCGTCTGCAGCAGGGTGTTCGACACCCAGTAGACGGCCTTCTTCGTGCGATAGGCCACGAGCCGCAGGCGGCCGCCGTCGAAGAACAGCTCGAACTTGCGCCCATTGAGCGTGCGCGTCTCGGACGGGTTGTCCAGCAACGGCGGCGAGCCCCAGGTGGTGCCCTCGACTCCGTAGTACTGGCCGATGTCGCCGGCGAAGGCGACGATCCGGAAGGCGCGGTACTTGTGGTGGCCGCGGTCGTAGACGTTGTACGCGCGGTTGTCGGGCGTGCGGTAGTTGCCGCGCGAGGCCAGGAGCTTCGGGTAGTAGACGGGGAAGCCGACCTTCGTCGCCAGCGGGATCGCCTGGTCCTCGCCGAGCGTCTTGTTGAGCACGAGGCCGCGCGGGACATCGGTCTTCGTCCGCTTGCGGTGCGGCGTGTTCTTCGCGGGCGTCGCCTTGCCGCGGGCGCCGGTCGAGCCCTTGGCGTTGAGGAAGTCGTGCACAGCCTTCGCCAGCCGCGCGCGCGTGGTGGTCACGTAGGTCGGCCCGGCATCGCCCGGGAAATGGATCTCCTGGACCGGGTGGCTCGCGGACTGGGCGACGAGCTTGAGCAGGCGCAGGATGGCCGTCGTCCCGCGGATGTCGGTCTGGGTGTACTTGCCGAAGATCTTCAGCAGCGCCTCGCGGTCGCCGAAGATCCGGCTCACGCCGACCTGGTCCTTGGCCTGGCGCAGGAAGTCCTGCTGGCGCGCCGCGCGCACCAGGTCGGAGTCGAAGTGGCGGTAGCGCACGTAGTCGAGGGCGTCCTGCCCGCAGAGGCGCTGGTAGCCGGCCGGGACGCGGATCGTCGCGTAGTCCGGGCCGCCGCCGAACGGCGGGTTGTTGTCGTTGAAGTACTTGCGGTCGACGTCGACGTACACGCACTTCAGACGGTCGACAGCGTGGCGGAAGCCGCCGAAGTTCACGTTCACGACGTGGTTGATCGGGATCTTCAGCAGCGACCGGACGGTTTTGACGGAGAGGCTCGGCCCGCCGTAGGCGTAGGCGGCGTTGATCTTGTCCTCGCCGTGCCCGGGGATCGTCACCTTGAGATCGCGCGGGATGTTCATGACGGCCGTCGCGCCCTTCGACGGGTCGAGCCGCACGAGCATGATCGTGTCCGAGCGAACGGGGTTCTTCGCCTTGATGTCCGCGAAGCGGCGGTCGGAGCCGAGCACGAGGATCGTCTGCGGGCCGCCGGCGCTCACGCCGTCGAGCGCGCCCGCGATGTTCGGGATCGGGATCTGCTCGCGCTGGAAGATGTCGGCGTCCTTCTTGACCTCGAGCAGGACGGCGGTCGCGACGGACGCGGCACTCAGCAGCGTGATGATCAGCATCGCCAGGCCGCCGCGCATGAGCAGGCTCAGCCCCAGCCGGGGCGGCCGTTCGTCAGGTACCGAGCTCATCAGCGGTGAGGCTTCTTCTTCTTCTTCGCGCTCTTGATGCGCGTGGCTGTCGCGGCGATGCCGATCATCTGGTCGTTCGTGAGCGAGCTGCCCAGCGTGTTGGAGACCCAATACGTGGCCCGGCTCGTTCGCCAGGCGACCGTCCGCAGGCGCGCACCCTCACGGAAGAGCAGGAGGCGCCGGCCGTCGACGGTCCGGTGGCCCGTCGGGTGAGAGAGTAGCGGTGGGGTGCGCCAGTCCGTGCCCTCGATCCCGTAGTACTGGCCCTCGATCTCGTTCTGCACGAACACCAGACGGTACGCGCGATGGCGGCGGTCCGCCCTGTCGCGGATCGTGTACAGCCGCGGGGAGTCGACGTTCGAGGGCTTCGCAGCCGACGTGGCGCGCGCAGGGAAGTAGATCGGGAAGCCGAGCTTGTGCTTCGCGGCCGACGGCGCGACGAGGTTCCTGTTCGCCCGTTCGACGTTGACGAGCAGGGTGGGGACCTTGGTGCGCGGCCGGTGGCTGCGCTTGCGCTTCTTGTGCGCGCCGCGCTTCGCGCCGTGGAGGAACTGCTGAACCGTCGCGCTGACGGCGGCGGGGTCGGCGGTCACGTAGTCGACCGGCGTCCCGTCGGGCAGTGTGTCCTTGGCGAACTGCGCCGGGAACGGCACCTGCCGGACCGGGTGCCCGGCGGAGAACAGCGCGAGCTTCAGCAGCCGCTCGAGCCCGACCACCGTCGCGAGCTGCTTGTCGGCCTCGGTCGACTTGCTGAAGATGTCGATCAGCTTGCCGCGCCGGTCGATCAGGCTCGAGGAGGAGATCTGATCCTTCGCCTGGCGCAGGAAGTCCTGCTGACGCGCCGCGCGCACCAGGTCGGAGTCCGCGTGGCGGAAGCGCACGTAGTCCAACGCCTTCTTGCCGCAGAGCTTCTGGTAGCCGGGACGGATGTCGATCTCGGCGTACTGGGCTGCGGCGGGCAGGCCGGCGTTGGAGTGGAAGTAGCGCCGGTCGACGTCGGTGTAGACGCAGCCGACGAGGTCCACGGCCTTGCGGAAGCCGCGAGAAGTTGACGTTGATGACGTGGTTGATCTTGATGTCCAGCAGCTCGCGCAAGGTGCGAAGCGTCAGCTTCGGGCCGCCCAGTGAGTAGGCGGCGTTGATCTTCTCGTAGCCGTAGCCGGGGATCAGCGTCTTGAGGTCGCGCGGGATCGACAGCAGCGTCGTCGCCTCCTGGCCCGGGTCCAGCCGGATCAGCATGATCGTGTCCGAGCGTGCGGCGCCCTTCTCGTGGCGGTCCTTGTAGCGGCGATCAGAGCCCAGCAGCAGGATCGTCTGCGGCTTGCCCGGCTTGGTCGGCTCGACCGGCACATCCTGGGCGAGCTTGGGGATCTTCTGCGCGACCTCCTTGATCGCGAGCAGGCCCGCGGTCGCCGTCGCCGCTGCGGTGAGGAGCACCATGAGCAGGCCACCCGCTGCGAACTTCCACAGGAGACTGCGCTCGCGCGGCTCCCCGTCTGTCACGCCAGTCCGCCCTCGACCGCGCGCAGTTCGGTGCCGCGCTCGAGGTAGGCGGGCAGCCCCGTGATGAAGTCCCCCAGGGCCTGGCGGTAGCGCGCGAGCGAAGCGACCGACACCCACTCCTCCGGGCCGTGGTGCAGGCCAACAACGATGACCACCCGGATGCCGAGGTCAAACAACACGGCATAGCGCGCCATCACAATGCTGACACTGGCCACGTGCGCCCACCTCACAAGCACAAGCATGCGGGATTTGCGTCAACACAACGCCCGGCACACACATGAAGCATCAATTGATATCCGCAATCACCCAATCCAACAAATTGGCAATAGTAAGGTCCGATATGAACATCATCCGGCAGCGTGCGCCTTCTGAACACACACACATGAATGGCCGATGTTGATGCTGGCGATGCGAGGTACTCGACTCATAAAGGGCAGCGTCTCGATGACAACATCATGGGCCTTGAGATCATCACCGACCAGCATCGGCCTGCCGGCCCTCCTGATCTTGAACAACATGCCCTTTCACCTGGACACCGATGGAGATGATCGGCTCACATGAGCACGAAGTCACCATCGATTATCCTCACAAATAAGCATCAGTGAACCACATCCACCTCCTCACTTCATCAGGCACACAACAAACTTCACCTTCCTCAAAGTCACCGCCGTGGACCACCCCTCGTGTAACCACCAACCACATCCTGGACTCGCGGAGGTGTAAAAACCGGACACGGTCGCTGTGCGCACGATGGGCCATCCTCGGCCTGGCCATGACGTCCATCGATTTGGCGATCGATCACAGCAATCACGTTCCGCACCCTAACAAGCTCCACCACTGGAAACCAATGAAGATATTGGTGGGTGATCGGCCTCAGCAACCATGCATCGTCGGCGATGCCCCACCAGCAGCATGCGCCTGGATCACGATGGTCCCGCCGCCGGGCCTGCCGCCGCGAGCCCTCCGCGCCCCATACCGACCACAGCCAACACGGCAACCCCAGCTGGACGATGCAACAACCGTTCTCGACCACGGCGATGTGCGCGGACCGGCATGCACCCCGCCTGCACCATGCTCCGGCGAGGAGCCCACCACCGCAATGGCCAACAGCGATGGCGCAGACCAACACCATCTGGCCATCTGGCAAAATGCAACCCAACAACAGCGATCGTGCGACCGACAGCCGGGACCCGTATGTCCAATGCGGCAATGCAATTCGGATGGGGGTGGCTCACACACCGGCGATGGTGTCGCAACCACTATCCTACATCAAGGGCGGTGGAGCGCCAGCAAGAGCAGGCATGCAGGCATGGGCCACGACAGCCAAGCAAACACCATGTGATTCCTGGCATCCTGATTGGATCAGGGATCTGCCGATGAAGAATCAACAAACTGACGATGGTGGGGGGGGGGGGGGGGGGGGGGGGGGTGGGTGTGTGTGGTGGGTGTGGGCAAGCAAATGGCGGCTGTGCCCTGGACCTCCTGCGCCTCGATCGACCTGATCAACAACTGACCTCCACCTGGCGCTGCTGGCTGGCCAGCGTGGCCGCGCCGAGGTCCCTGCTGACCAGGTCAATTCTGACCATGGCCGAGCTGGTTCGTCTCCTCACCTGGCTGCAAAGTCGGTCAACTCCATGCAATCCAGCATGCATCTGTGTGTGATGGTGCTGGCTCACTGAGCAGCCTCCTGCTCCATGATGCACCTCAACAGTGGCCTCAGCGCCATCGCCTCACACTTACGAAGCGAGCCAATGATGATCACCACGACGACCACATCAAGAGCGCGAAGAAGAACCCTTATGTGGCCGCTACATCACCACATGGCCATGCTGATCTCTCTTGTTGTTGACATATATAGAGTAAGAAGGACCCGACATCTTGGCCGGCCGGTGGATCTCAACCTACGTTTCTTCGCCACATCACCTCCCAACGATCTCATATCGCTCCGACCGCCGCTTCGCGACATCAGCGAGCCGTTCGCTGACGACATGCTCGTCGCTTCGACCATTCGAAGGGCGCGACGAGCCGTGGTCGAGCACGTCGCCGCCGGTGCGTGGCGTTGGCCACGGCGAAGCCGGTCGTCGACGCCGCCTCCTCGCCGCGCCTCTCCGTCGAAACCGTCGCTGTCCATCCCGTCGACCACACCGTCGTGAACGTCAACTCGGCGGCGCTGCTGCTGTCGTCGGCGGCATCTCGCCAGCCCGCCTCGGCCACGTCGAGCTCTGTTCCGCTCCAGCGCCTCTGCGCAGCCTCCCTCCTGTTCTCGTCGCCTCTGCTCAAGTCGTCGCCCATCCACCACCGTGCAGTGGCTCCGGCGATGCCGCAACCTCTACGTCGCACCCGCTCCGCTATGTGGTCTACGCTAACCGCTCACGGACGACCCGATGTCCCGCGCGGCCTCGTGCTCGACCAAACAGCTCGGCGAGGACCAGGCGATCCCACTACGTGAGAGCATTTGCATCTCTACCCGAAGCTCCTGGCCTCGCACAGCAGTTCCGCACACCCCGACAACCGCGCGTACAACGTCTACGACCGCGGCCACGCAGGTCCCGCGCTTCCGATCATCACCTCGCCGTCGTCGCTGCTGATGAGCTGACGTGCACGCCTCGGCTCCGTCGTCCTGGCGAAAAAGCGACTCTCTTCATATCGACACCTGATCTGCCGCGAGCGCAAGCCCATCGGGGTCATCGATCTGCTGGTGCATCGACATCGATGCGAGCGGTTTCGCCCGTCTCAGCCAGCCGTCCGATGTCGCCGCTGCTCCACCTGGTCGCGAAGAACCGCGAGCGGATGCGTTTCTCGCGGAATCGCCGATCATCGAGCACGCACTCTGGTCGTGGCGCGCTCGTCGTAGCCGACTACGCCATGCCGCTGCCGCTGGTCATCCATCGACGGTGACGCCGCCGCGCGATCGACGTGTTCGCCGAGCAGGACAAGGACGGCTTCCGCTAGTCTACTGTCCAAGTCGAGCCCATCGTCGACTACCTCAAGCCGACCTGGCCATGCCGACGAAGTCGTTCATCAACGAGATCGCCAACGTGCTCAAGGAGACCGGCGCCGACGTCATCGAGGTGGCGAAGGGCATGGGCCTTCGACAACCCGATGGCGACAAGACCTCCAGGCCGGCCTCGGCTTCGGGGGATGGCTTCCCAAGGACGTAGCCTGGGCAAGCGCCAGTTCCATCTGCACTTCTCGTGACCCATGATGAGGTGGACGAGCCCGAAGCGGCGTGATCGGCTGCGAGCGCCTTGGCTTCTGCTGCTGCGCCGGTCCTGTGGCGAGGGTGGTGGCGCCGCGTGCCGTCGGGCGTGGAGTTCGCGCAGTCCGCCGCGAGCTCGCCGGTGCCGACGCGGTCGCGCAGCGCCTTGAGCTGACTGGCCGTCGACGCCTTGTGATGGCGGCCCTGGAGGCGGTGCCCGGCTGGTCTGAAGGGATCGGCCAGCACGCCGCCACCGGAGCTTACTAGGTGCAGGCGGTCATCCTCGTCGGCGGCGAGGGCCGGAGTACGGCCCCTCCTCGACGGTTTACAACCAGTCATGCGCTCATCCTCGCCGTCTGGTCCTGGTCGCCGGTGGACGTGATCTCGTCGGCCTGCAACTGCTCGGCGGCGCGCGGCGCTGCCGCTGCGCGGCGCGGCCAGCGCGCGCTCAACTTCGCCGAGTCGTTCCTGGACGAGCGCTTCCTCATGCTCAACGGCGACGTGCTGACGGACATCGACCTGTCAGCGCGGTCGCCCAGCGCGAGCGCGCGCCAACGCGGTCGGCACGCTCGCCCTGGTCCCGGTGCCCGACCCGACGGCAGGCCTCGGCTATGCTGCCGCACGCTGAGGAGTTGGTGAACCGCTGACCAATGAAGCCGAACTGGCTGCTGGCCAGCTGCTGCTGCGGGCCCCTCGTGGACATGTCGCCCCCGACCGCAACGTCTCGATCAGCGTGGAATCTGGCCGCCTGGTCAGCGAGGGGGTGTTGAGCTTCATCGCGTATCGCTGGACATGGAGGCCTGCCAACCGCTCCTTGGCGCATCTGTCGCTGGCCTTGACCGCGTGGCCAGGCTGGATCGCCGATGACCTCCGCCATGGGGGGGGGGGGGGGGGGGGTTTTTTTTTTTTTTTTTTTTTTTTTTTTTTTTTTTTTTTTTTTTTTTTTTTTTTTTTTTTTTTTTTTTTTTTTTTTTTTTTTTTTTTTTTTTTTTTTTTCCTCTGACGGAGCTTCTTCATCGCTGACACCGAACATTCAACCACTCAACGATCGGCGAGGTCGACATGTCCGACCAGCTGACCGACATCCTGGCGCTGCCGGAGCACCTCCAACGCGCAGTGGAAGGTCGAGTCGGCCAACCTCGGCCGCTGCAGATCGCCGCCTCGTCGTCGCCGGGGATCAGGTCGCAGCGAGATGGCCGCCGCTGCCGCCGATGGTGGTGGCGTGTCGCCGCGCGCTCATATGGCCGCCTCCAGCATGGACGACGCCCAACACCGCGTCCTGTGCTCCGTGGCGGCGGCGAAGAACGCCGCCCTGCGCGCTTGCGCGCGCCCTGTGGCGCGTGTGGCGCCGCCGATGGCTGGAGTACTCGCCGCCGAGCACCTTCGAGGCGCTCGTGGAGGAATGGAGACCGGACGCGCCCGAGGACTCGCTGGCCAAGTCGATCGCGCGACAGCTACGGCTCGATCCCGTTGCTCGCCGGCGCCGGCCTGACGACCGCGATAGCCATTGGCTGGAAGACCCAGATCAACGAGAACGCCAAGCTGCACGCGTTGCCACAAGCTGCCGGAGCTCGACCACGACGATGGTCGCTGACCGGCTCCGACGGGCTGAGGCCCTGCAGGTCTTCCTGGACGACTCCGACACCCATCCTCGAACCAAGGCGCGCATCGACATCAGCTCGCAGCTGATCGGGGACGCCGCCCAGGACATCATCCGCGTCGAGTCGCGTGGGCGCACCACCGCCGAGCGCGTGTTCTCGCTCGTCCTGCTCGGCGACCTCGTCTCCCTGTACCTGGCGGTCCTGCGCGGGGTTGACACT
>CAWCEB010000159.1:0-3139 GCA_963794105.1 uncultured Actinomycetes bacterium
AACGGCGACGCCTGCAACGACGGGACCGAGGTCAACGGCGCGCCGACGGATGGGGACGTGTTCAGCCTCGAGCCGAACGCCGGGCGCATCAAGTTCCAGCGGACCAACCTCAAGGCGTTCACGCTCGATGCGTCGACCGAGCGCTTCCAGGTCAACGGTCTGGGCGCCAACGACTCCCTCACGGCGAAGGATGGCGTGGGCGCGCTGACGCTGCTGTCCGTCGAGGTGGCGCCGGAGTGGACACGGTCACTGGCTCCGACGGACCCGACCTGATCTCGGCGGCGAGGGCAACGACGTCCTCAGCGGCGGCGGTGGCGACGATCGCATCGTCGGCGACCGCGGCAACGACACGATGAACGGCGGCGCGGGTGACGACACGCTGGTCTGGAACAACGGCGACAGCACCGACATCGCGAACGGTGACGACGGCCGCGACGACGTCGAGGTCAACGGCGCTCCGGCCGCGGGCGACGTGTTCACCGTCCAGCCGAACGGCGCACGCATCAAGTTCGACCGCACGAACCTCGTGCCGTTCTCGCTCGACATCGGCTCGAGCGAGACGCTGCACGCCAACGGTCTCGGCGGTGACGACACGGTCAGCGTCGGCGAGGTCGGCGGCTTCTAGGTGACCGCGCGGGCGGCGCCGGAAGCGACACGCTGACCGGGGGCGGCTCTTCGGAGACGCTCCTGGGCGGCTCAGGCAACGACACGATCACCCCGGGCGCCGGTCTTGACCTGGTCTCCGGTGACGAGGGCGACGACCAGGTCAACGTCCGCGACAGCACGGCCGACGTGGCCCGCGGCGGCGACGGAAACGACTCGGTCGTCGCCGACACAGCCGACCTCGACATCCTCGAAGGATTCGAGAGGGTCGACCGCCCAGCGATCGCCACCCCTCCGGCCGTCGACACCTCGACGCGCCCGCTCACCATCAGGGGCGGCAAGGTGAAGGTGAGCAAGGGAAAGGCGCCGATCAAGGTGAGCTGCCCGGCGATCTCGCCCGGCAACTGCACCGGTTCGCTGGCACTGCGCACAGCCAGGCCCGCCAGGCTGGCAGGGCTACGCGCCGTGATCCAGCTCGGCAGCGCGCGCTACGACCTCGCCCCGGGCACCTCGCGGACGCTGAAGGTCGAGCTTTCCACGCGCAGCCGGCGCCTGGCCGACAGAAAGGGCGGCGTAAAGGCTCTTGCAATCGCCTCGACGGGCCCCTCGGGAAAGATCGCGCAGAGCTCACAGCGCCTAACCCTCGCGCTGGGCACGGCGGCCAGGAGAAAGAAGACACCCCGAAGCTGGAGCGTCCCCGTCCCCCGGGGGCGGGACGCTTCCGCGAGACGACGCTGAACCTCGAGAAATCAGGCGGCGGCGTTCGCATCGCAAAAGATTGACGGCGCAAGTTCGCACACCACATCAAAGCCCGGCGCGACCGACCTCCTTTGGAACGATCCGGGAAGCGCCGCCCCGGTCCGAGCCCACTACTGCGATCCCAAGTGGCTGTTGCGCAGAGTTGCTGGGTCTCGGCGCTTGCGCGGAAGCGCGTCAGTTCGCCTGCCGTCCTGGCGCGTCCGCTGCGCGGGGAGCGCGCGGGGGCGGGCCGGTCAGGCGGCCGCGAGGTGGTGTGCGGTGGAGCTTGAGGACGGATGGAAGTCAAGTGTCGATGGTGGTCTTCGTTGGGGCGGTTGCCTTCCAGTCGGCGACGAGCCGGCGGTAGGCGACTTCGGCCTGTTCGGAGAGCTCGCGCTCGCGAGCACGGTGCGCCTGCTGGCTGTAGGCGTTCTTCGTCGGAAGGTCGCGTCGGCCAGGGTGGCGCTCGGCGCCGGCACGAAGTTCGAGCGCACGGAGCTTCTTGCGAGTCAGCGACGGGCGCTGGAACGCGTAGTCCTGCTCGCGGGTGAGCAGGTGCCAGAACAGCACCGCAAGCTTGCGCGCGACGGCAACGATCGCGATCTGGCTGCCGCGTCGTGCGCGGACGCGCTCGTAGAACGCGCGCATCGGCCCGGCCGTGCTGACCGCGACGAACGCCGCCTCGGTCAGCATCTGACGCACCTGTGCGGCGCCCTGCTTGGAGATCCGCCCGTGGCGTGCGGGCGCGAGGCCTGACTGGCGGACTTTGGGATCCAGGCCGAGGTAGCTGACGAGCCTGCGCGGGTTGCCGAAGCGCTGAATGTCGCCAACGGCGGCGATGAACGTCGCCGCGGTCACCAAGCTCACTCCGGGCACCGTCATCAGCCGCCGGATGTCCTGGGATGCGAGCGCGTGGTCAGCGATCGCCCGTTCGAGGATCGCGATCTCGGCGTCGAGGAAGTCGACTTGGCGCAGGCACCCGTCGACGGTCTGACGCTCATCATCGGGCAGCTCAAGCTCAGCGAGCCACGCACGGCCGCGCTTGCCGAACGCGTCGGTCATCGGCGGCCGGCCCTTGAGGTTGCGCATGAGCACTGCGTGGACCTCGTTCTTGCAGCGCGTGCGCTGACGCACGAGCTGCGCGCGGCGGGCCAGGCGCCGACGCAGCGCCCGCGTGGTCTCATCCGGTAGCCAACACCCGCCCAGCAGCCCCGCGGCCAGAAGCCGCGCGAGCGTCCGGGCGTCGCGACGGTCGGTCTTGACCTTCGCCTCGGTGATCGCCCGCAGCTCCGTTCGCGTCGCCACCACGACCTGCGCGACATGCGCCTCCAGCGCCCGCGCGATCGCCAGCGCGTTGCCGGTCGCCTCCAGCGCCACGCGATCCTCCGGGCCGAGGCTGTTGGCCAGGACCTGCAGCCCCTCCGGGCTGCTGGGCACGCGACCGCCCGACCGCACCCGCCCGCCTTCGCAGATCGCGATCTCGCAGAAATCGAGATGCACGTCTAACCCAATGAACCGCACAACCTCTCCCTTCGCTCGCAACGTCACGACGGGAGACCAGGTGGGCTAACGACAAGAACGGATTCGTGCTCGCGGCACAACCGGGCGAGTCGCAGGGGCGGCCACAGAGGTGATGTCGGGCTCGCAGCCCATCTCAAGCACGGCCTGCCCAGCCTACGTTCTCCCAAAGAGCCCCTGGCCCGGTGCACCCGACGCTAACCCTGCGCCCGGACACCACCACCGGAACCCTCACCGCGGCAGTTTCATCCCCGGAGGTTGTGGGTCGCGGTGATCAGCC
>CAWCEB010000160.1:0-5374 GCA_963794105.1 uncultured Actinomycetes bacterium
CATCGTCGGAGCCGCGGGCGCCGACGTGCTCAACGGCGGCGCCGGCAACGACACGCTCGTGTGGAACAACGGCGACGGCTCGGACACCCTGAACGGCGACGCCGGCAACGACGGCACCGAGGTCAACGGCGCGCCGACGACTGGCGACGTGTTCAGCCTCGAACCGAACGCCGGTCGCATCAAGTTCCAGCGCACGAACCTCAAGGCGTTCACGCTCGATGCGTCGACCGAGCGCTTCCAGGTCAACGGTCTCGGCGGCGACGACTCCCTCACGGCCAAGGATGGCGTGGGCGCGCTCACGCTGCTGTCCGTCGACGGTGGCGCCGGCGTGGACACGGTGAACGGCTCCGACGGGGCCGACCTGATCCTCGGCGGCGAGGGCAACGACCTCCTCAATGGCGGCGGTGGCGACGATCGCATAGTCGGCGACCGCGGCAACGACACGATGAGCGGTGGCACGGGTGACGACACGCTGGTCTGGAACAACGGCGACAACACCGACGTCGTGAATGGCGACGCGGGCCGCGACGACGTCGAGGTCAACGGCGCTCCGGCGGCGGGCGACGTGTTCACCGTGCAGCCGAACGGCGCACGCATCAAGTTCGACCGCCCGAACCTCGTTCCATTCTCGCTCGACATCGGCTCGAGCGAGACGCTGCACGCCAACGGCCTCGGCGGTGACGACTCGATCAGCGTCGGCGACGTCGGCGCCTTCGAGGTGACCGCCTCGGGCGGCGCAGGCAACGACACGCTGACCGGGGGCGACTCCTCGGAGACGTTCCTCGGCGGGTCGGGCAACGACACGATGACGCCCGGTGGCGGTCTCGACGTGGTCTCGGGTGACGACGGCGACGACCAAGTCAACGTCCGCGACAACACGGCCGACGTGGCACGCGGCGGCGACGGAAACGACTCGGTCGTCGCCGACACAGCCGACCTCGACATCCTCGACGGATTTGAGACCGTCGATCGCACGACGGTCGCCCGCCCTCCAGCTGTCGACACCTCCACGCGCCCGCTGACCATCGCGGGCGGCACGGTGAAGGTGAGCAATGGAAGCGCGCGGATCAGGGTGAGCTGCCCGGCGAACTCGCCCGGCAACTGCACCGGTTCGCTGGCACTGCGCACGGCCAGGCCCGCCAGGCTGGCGGGGCTCCGCGCCGTGATCCAGCTCGGCAGCGCGCGCTACGACCTCGCCCCGGGCACCTCGAGGACGCTGAAGGTGAAGCTGGCCACGGGCAGCCGGCGCCTGGCCGACAGAAAGGGCCGGCTCAGGGCGCTTGCAATCGCCTCGACGGGCACCTCGGGCAAGATCGCGCAGAGCTCACGGCGCCTGACCCTCGCACTGGGCACGGCGGCCAAGAGGAAGTAGGCACCCTGGAGCTGCTTCCGCGAGACGACGCTGAATCTCGGGAAGGTAGGCGGCGGCGTTCGCGTCGCAAACGATCGACCGCGCAAGTTGGCGCACCACATCGATCCAGACGAGAGCACCGACCCCGATGACCAAGCTGCCCCAGAACGACGAAAACGCGGCGATTACCCAGATGTCATCTCACACCGCCCGACCCTCCGCCGTGGAGCTGTTCGACCGTTCGGTCGCGACGCTGATGTGTTCGTGGGCGTATATGGCCGCTGGCTCGCCGGGGGCCGAGGTGATCGAAACGGACGGCGCCGTGATCGCTGCTTTTGTTCACTCACCCGACCGGGAGTTCTTGAACAACACCCTGCTCACACGGGGTCTCAGCGAAGTCGGGCCATGCCTCGACCGGGTCGAGCGTGTCTACGCGGACCGCGGCATCGAAGGCTACGCGGTCTGGGTGCACGAGTCAGATGGCGCGATCGCGGACGAAGTCAAGAACCGCGGCTACCGCTATGACACCTCGACGCGAGCGATGGCGATGCCGATAGGCGAGCTTGCCGACGTCGACACCTCCAACCTGGACGTGGTCGAGCCGAGTCTCGAGGAGTTCTGGGGCGTCGACGGCCTCGATGACCTGCTCCCAGAGCTCGCTCCCGAGCGGGCGCATTTCTACATCGCCCGCCGCAACGGCCTGGGGGCGTCCACGCTGATGGCATTCGATCATGCCGGCGACTGCTCGATCGGCATGGTCGAGACGGTGGAGGCCGCGCGCCGCAAGGGCCTGGCCACGGAGCTTTGCGCACACGCCGTCGCCGAGGCGAGGGATCGGGGTTGCACGACCGCGAGCCTGCAAGCGACCGAGATGGCGGAGGGCGTTTACACCAGGGTGGGCTTCCACGATCTCGGACGTTTCGAGGAGTACGTGCGGGGGCCGCGGGATCGCTAGTCCTGCGCCGTCGGCGCGCAGCTCCCCCGTCGGGATCGAGCGCATGCGGGCGCTGGACACGGTCAGCCGGCTCGGGAGACAGCCCCTGTCACCAATCCCACGTTACGCGCTCCACCGAGCGTCTAGTCACGAACGGCGGCGTGACTGGCGGCGTGACTACGGAGCGCCGAAGACGCTGATTCAGCGACGCCCGCCTTCATCGACGATCCGACCCCCTCGACGCGCGGAATCCTCGATAGCCACGACGAGCGTCAGACAATCTGAGCCCGCTGGGTTCGGTGTGACCCAACGGGCCCAGAAATCGGGGAGACAGGGCCTTTCCCCTGCACATCATGAGTTCGTGGCACGGCTCGTGGCACGCGACAGGGAAGTGACCGGAACGAAGGGCCTGCGACCGTCGAAGGCCTTCAGCCGTTTCGCCGACGGCGGTCCATTCAGACGTGATTGGTATACGAGAGGAAGCGCCAGCCCTCGGGATCCGCGAGCACGTGGTATGTCGTCTTCGCGTCGCGCACGACCTGATCGTCCGCGTCGAGTGCGTTCCAGCGCACCGTCGCGAACGCCGATTGCTCGCCGAGCCGGTGAACGTCGAGTTCGATCAGCGACCACGTCGCCGCGCCGCCGCTGCGATAGGCCTCCATCATGCTCGCGAAGTGGTCCCGCACGGCGTCGCGGTCAGCAATGTGAATCGGCGTCCCGCTGCGGATCGCGAGAAACGGCGCGAGACAAAGCTGCGTCACGCCCTCTGCGTCGAGTGCGATGAAGCGGCGCGCGTACTCGTGGATGAGCGACTCGATCTCGGCGTCGATCGGAGGACTGTCCCAGCTGCCGACGGCGCGGGTCAATCCCACATGGCACTCCTCCACGAGAAAAGGTCTGCATTTGCAGGCATTTTCTGAGTCGGGGAGACAGGATTTGAACCTGCGACCGCCCGGCCCCCAGCACAGAAATGCAGGTCCTTATGGGGTGAATTGCCTGCAAACGCGCTTGTTTCATGTTACGTGAGTTGGGGTCCGTTTCGGGCAGTTTGGTCCCCGTTTGGACCCCGTCTGGCGTGCGGGTGCGCGGCGACGGGCGAACAGCATCGCCACGACCGAAACGCCCGTGACGCCGATGACGATGACCGCGGCCCAGACGATGCCCATCAGCGGACCGTACAGCCGTTCGAGCACTTCGACGCCGGCGGCGATCACTTCCTGCGCGGCGCGCTCGCCGGAGCTGATCGCGCCGTCCGCATCCTCTGTTCGGTTGACCCGTCAGGCAATGACGTGCTGCTCGCCGAGCTTCAGCCGTGGTCTAGCCCCGATCTGCCGCCGGTCGTCTACGGCGCGAGCGAGGGCCCTCCGCAGACGATGCGCAACGGGGTCGCCCCCACCGTCACCGCAAGCGCGGGGAACAGCTCCGCAGCTCTCGCGGGCTGTTGCCGATGAACGTCGACCTCGTCGGCGCCAGGCGTCGCTGCTACCCCGCGAGGCTGTCGGCGGCGATGGCGATGAAGAAGACGATGACGATCTCGCTGACGACCCACGAGTGCGTGTTCATCCAGTCGCGAGCCTTCGGCAGGAATTCCTCGGCGCGCTGACCGAATAGCAGCAGCAGCAGCACCGGTAGCGCCAGCAACAGCAGGGTGAGCAGCACGAACGGGAGCAAGTGCCACCACGGATCGCCGTGGTTTGACAGAAAGGTGCCAACAGCCCACGAGGTGAGGATGTCCGTCGGGAACACGCCCAGGAGCAGGACGCCAAGCCTGAACGAGAACCTTGGCTTCGCCGTCTCCAGCTTCCCCATCCATTTCGGCGGCTCCGATTCCTTGCGCTTGAGGAACGTGTAGAGCGCCGCGGCGACAAGAAGGACCAGGACCACGATGTCAAGCGTGTCGTGGGACGCCCCGGCGTCGGAGACGCCCGAGCCCACGAGGAATGCGATCGTGACGAACAGGGTTATCGACAGGGCAGCACCCGCGATGTACGCGGCCGAGTTGCGGCGCCAGTTCTCGGTCGTCGCGAGGAAGATGGCGCTGAGGATCTGCGGACCAGCGATCATCACGAACGCCATCGGGAGGATCTTCACTAGGTTCACGACCAAGCCACCCTTCCAGGGTCAATCCGCCTGCACCCGGCTAACGCTAGCCGAGCGCCAACAAGTGAGTAGCCCCGCCCGGGGTGGATTGCCGCTACCCCGCTCGGCGGGGCTTTGAGCTCGGCCGCCGCTGTTGCAGGCGGTCGTCGAACAACAGCGCGAGGCTGAGCCCGACTGGGAACGCGCCGGGTTCGACATTGCGCCTATTCGTCCGGGTCGCCCGACCGAAGGGCTTGGCCGAGGGCCTGCTCGAACTGCTTGATCCCAGGCTGGTCCTCAGCCGGGAGCTCCAGGGCCAGCGGGCCGTCGGGCGTGGTGGCGGCGAGCCGCAGCACGTCCATGCGATCGGTCGTACTCATACCGGTCTGCCCGCTCAAATACGACCGCTCGAGCTCCGTCCGCCACCCCTCAAGCGAGATCTCGTCGCGCCGCCTGTCATCGATCACACCGATGTAGGGCGCGGGGCGGCATCTGCCGCTGACCGATTGTGGGCACCCTCGGCCGACGCCCGCGGAACGATGCCCGCCATCTGCTCGCCTCGGTGCTGGTGGCGCTCCTCCTCATCGTGACGACAGAGTCTCGATCGCCCGACGCGCGGATTGATCCGCGTTCCCGACATGGTGCTCAAGGACCAGCTCGCGTCGATGCTGCTGCCACCCCGCGCGCCGCCGCCCCGCCACCAGGCGCGCGGTAACCCGTTCGCATCGCACGGTGCTGCGACCGGCCCGACCACCGTCGCGAAGTCCTACGAGATCGTGCGCCAGACGCTCGAGAGCGAGACGAAACTGAAACCCGGTCGGCACGTCCCCGACGATCGCCACGCCGTGGTCTTGCAGGTCGAGCGCGTCGACCGCGAGCACCGCGAGCACCGCGAGCACCGCGAGCACCGCGACGATAGCGGCCCCTCCGGAATCACCTGGATCGGGTGACGCCGGTATTCGCCCGGGGCGGGACCATCTCGGGGCGCTACGAAAGGAGCGTAGGCATAT
>CAWCEB010000161.1:0-9792 GCA_963794105.1 uncultured Actinomycetes bacterium
GGGTTCAACCTCACGCCGGTTGCCAGCCGGGTGGCCGCCGCGATCTCCGGTGAGTCCGTCGAGCTGGTCGGGCCGCTCATGGAGGGCCTGGACGGGGACCTGCTGCCGCGCGACGACACCGCCGCCTCCCTGCGGCGGCGCCCGGCTGCACCGGCTCGACGCGGCGATCGAGCGTCGCTGCGCGAGTGGGAGGCCGTCGAGGAACTGGCTGCGCGATAGGGTCGCGGCGCGCATGAGCGAGGTCATCACGTCGATCACGATCGACGCCCCGCCTGAGCAGGTCTGGGAGGTCGTCATGGATCCGCATCGCTTCGGCGGTGGGTCACGATCCATCGTGGTCGGGCCAACGGCCCCACCGGGCCGCCGCGGCGCGGCGACGAGATGGTGCAGACGCTGCACCTGCGCGGCGTGAACTTCCACGTCCGTTGGGAGCTGACGGCGTGTGACCGACCCAACCACGCGGGTGGAAGGGCCGCGGGCCGGCGCACTCGCATGCCGAGACCGGGTACCGCCTGACGGCGGTCGACGGGGCACCCGCTTTGACTACCGCAACGAGTTCAAGGCGCCGCTCGGCCCGCTCGGCACAGTGGCCGAGCCGCGCACTCGTGGGCGGCCTGCCCGAGCGCGAGGCGCGCGAGAGCCTGAGGAACCTCAAGGCCCTGGTCGAGGGCGACTAGGGCGGGGCGGTCTTCGCGAAGTGCGCGAAGACCCCGGCGGCACTGCTGCGCAACCCGCTGATCTGCAGCGCCGCGGAGACGCGCTCGTCGAACTCGGACGTGGTGTCGCCGCCGCGGATGACGGCGATGGGGGCGCCATCGAGCGTGCCGGTGACGACGGGGGCCGGTGAACCGTTGGAGCTCGCGGACGCGACGGCCAGGTTCGCGACGGTGGTGCTGCTGGTCGCCGACCGAGAGCACCAAGCCGCCGCCCACGCCAACTGCGCCCCGATGGCGGGCACGCAGTTGTAGGACGCCTCGCATCGCAGCGGCGTGCGCAGGTCGGCGGGCAGCTCCCAGCGAATCGCCTGGCCGGCCTGCTGCGTGGGGCGCCGTCGGCGTGACGGTGACGGTCACGTCCTGGTCGGCCACCGGGTCGTAGCCGCTGGCCCGCACCTCTTCGATGTCCAACGCGCCGCCGACCCAACGGCCCTGGGTCGCGGGCTGCAGCTGCACGCGCACCGCGCCGAAGGGCGTCCCGGCGTGGATCGGACGGCTGGTGACGATGTGCCGACCGCGGCAGCGGATGCGCGTCAGCTCCCGGGCGAAGGCCGGCAGCACCGTGGCGCGGCCCTGCACCGCGATCACGAACGTGTCCGGACCGTCCTCGCCCTTGCGCTGGTACGGGCTGGACTCGACGGGGTGGACGCCCTTGAGGCGCAGCAGCGGCTTGGCCGGCCCGAATCGCGCGAAGATCGTGCGCGCCCGTTCGATCCGGCCAGTGACGGTGAGGGCCCCGCCGTTGGCCTTCAGCCCGAACGCACCGATCCGGATCGCGCGGGCATGCGCGTTGAAGTTGTCGATCCGCACGGCGGTGCCGCTTCCGGCGATCGAGCCGGACTTCGTCGCGGGATCGAACGACCCTGCGACGGGAATGCCGACCCCCTCGAAGACCTTCGTGTACTTGAAAGGGGACTCTGGTGTTGGAAGCCCTGCGAGTGGAGCTCTGCGCGGCTGACGTCCAGGCAGTCGCCGGAGAGCTTCTGGAGGAAGCCGACGGAGTTGATGGAACAGGTCCCAGTTGGCGGCGCTGACCGCAACGGGGGCGGCATTGGCCGGCGCCGCGAGCCCCAGCGCGGCGAGGAGCACGGCGAGGGGTGGCGCTGCAAGTTTGCGGATGTGCCGAGCGTACTCCGAGTGCTCAGGCGCGTGCCCACCGGCTTCGCGCGTCATCACCGCGAGGCCGGTGAAGAACACCGCGAGCATCGTCGCGAACAGGTCGTCGGGTACGTCCTCGGGTTCGAGGATCTGCGCCAGCGCGAAGCCGTCGGCCATGGCGTAGGTCATCATCGCCATGTCCTCGGCGGGGATCGGGGGCTCGCCGCCGATCGTGTCCTTGTGGGCCTCGAAGCCGCGGGGCGTGGACCGCGGAAGCGGATCGTGCGGTGGCGCGTGACGAGCTCCTGGCGGAAGTCCTCGTTGCGCATCGCCTGCACGGCGAACTCGAAGAACAGGCGCGACCACTCGGGGTCGTCGCGAGGTACTCGCTGAAGTCCGGCCCGCCGGCGCGCCTGCTCCTCCACCGACGCGCCGCTCTCGAGCACCCGGTCGATCTCCTCCAGGCGCGGGGCGAAGCGCTCGTCGAGCATCGCGAGGAACAGGTCCTCCTTGCTTTTGAAGTTCGCGTAGAAGGCGCCCTTGGTGTAGCCGGCCTCGCCGGCGACCTCGTCGACGGTCGCGCGCTCCAGCCCGCGGCAGGCGAACACCTTGCCGGCCGCTTCGAGCAGCTGGGACCGGGTGCGCGCCTGCGACTCCTTGCGCGTCAGCCGCGCCTCAGGCGGCGATGACCTGCGCGCCGGGCGCGGCGTGAGCGTGATCGACCGCCGGCCGACCGCTCGGAGGCGGCTGCGCGGCGCAGCTGCGCGGACCTGGCGATCGCCCGCAGCACGATGCGCATCTCGTAGAGGGCGAAGCTGGCGCCGATGCAGCGCCGGAGCCGCCTCCGAAGGGGATCCAGCTGTACGTGCCGCGCCAGCCCCTCGAGGAAGCGCTCGGGACGGAACGCGCCGCGCGTCGGGATAGACGTCCTCGCGGTGGTGCACGAGGTAGATGTTCGGCGCGACGATCGCGCCCTCCGGCAGCGCGACCCGCCGATCTCGCGTCGCGCTCGAGCAGCCGCGCGACGATCGGCAGCACGGGGCGCAGGCGCAGCGTCTCCTTGACACACGGCCTCAGCGTAGTCGTCGCCGCCCTCCTGCGCCTCCGTGACGAGGCGCTCCAGCGCTGGGGATGGCGCACGAGCCGCTCGATCGCCCACGCGAGCGACGTCGCGGTCGTCTCGTGCCCGGCGACCAGCAGGGTCATCAGCTCGTCGCGCAGCTCCTCGTCGCTCATCGGCGAGCCGTCCTCGTGGCGCGCCTGCAACAGCAGCGACAGGATGTCCTCGCGCTCGGAGAGGTCCTGGCGCTCACGCGCGTGAGCGGATCTCCTCGTACACGACCTCGTCGACCTTCGCGCGGGCGCGCCTGAAGGAAGACGTTGCGTTCCTGCTGGGCGACGCTCATCAGCGCCAGGTAGGCGATCTGGCGCGGGTTGGTCCCCCAGTCCAGGAACTCCTTGAGCGCCGAGCGCGTCGCGCTGCGCGCGCGCCGGCTCCGTCGACGCCGAAGACGACTCGACGATCATCCGAGCGTCACGTCCTGCATGCGGGGGTGCAGCCGGAACGGGACCCCGCGCGGCCAGGTCGCGATGTCGCGCTCGGCGATCTCGCGCATCAGCTCGCCGTAGCGGGTCATGCGCTCGCCATGGAACGGCGGCAGCAGCAGCTTGCGCTGGCGCATGTGCTGGGCGTCGTCGAGCAGCAGCACCGAATGGCGACCCAGCGACGGGCGCAGGATCACGTTCGCCTCGCCGGCGTGGAAGACGGCCGGATCGCCGGTGAAGACGTCCTTGATCATGTCGGGGTGCGCCAGCATCACGACGGGGCCGACCTCGCAGAGGCGGATGGTGAACATGTCGCCGTATTGCCGGTGGGCGGCGTCCAGGAACGGGCGCGGCCGGAACCCCCATGCCAGCGACTGGCGCAGGACGGTCTGGGAGGGGCCGGGCGGTACGTGGCGGGTACTGCCGGCGGCGCGGTGGTGGGTGTTCTGCGGTCGTCACGTACCGGATGGTATTTGAATACCGTCCGGTATGTCAAACGGCGAACACGCCGCCGGAGCCGACAGTGCGCGCACCCGGTGAAAGCCGTCCTGCCCGTGCTCGCCGTCGTGGCGCAGCGTGACCTCCAGCTCGACGCCCGACTCGCCGAGGACGGCGTCGACCGCGGCTGCCACGTCGGCGGCGGCGAAGACGCGCCCGCGCGGGAAGCGCGTGCGCTCGAGCAGCTCCGCGCACCAGGTGGGATCCGTGGCGACGATCACCGCCGCGGGACAGCGGCGCGCGATGAAGTCAGCCGCCTCCTCGAGGCGATTTCCGTCAGCGACCACGACCACGTCGGCACCGCCTGCGTCCGGTGAGGGCCAGGTCACAATTTTGGCGTGTCGCCGACCTTCATCGATCATGGTCGAATCGCCGATGACAGTGACCTTGCGCCTCATTGACGGAAATATCCGTTTCTGGAAGTCTGACGGTTAATCATGGCTGACTTTCTCGACGAAAAACGCAAGGAAATCCGCGCGCGGCTGGAGGAACTGAAGCCGCTCGTGGACGAGTATCACCGGTTGGAGGCCGCCGTGCAGGCGCTGGAGGGCGTGAAGTCCTCCCCCACCGCTCCCACCACGCGGCGCGCCCGCTCGACGACGACCCGTGGCACCGGCCGGCGCGGCCGCCCGCGCGGCTCGGGCACGCGCGGCAAGCAGGCGCTGGAGCTGGTGCGCGCGAACCCCGGGATCACCATCCCGGAGCTCGCCGACAAGATGGGCATCAAGCAGAACTACCTCTACCGCGTCCTGCCCGGCCTGCAGAAGGACGGCATGGTGCGCAAGCAGGGCCGCGGCTGGCACGCGCGCGACGCCGCGTAGGTTGACTGAAGCCGCCGGGCCGGCCACGACGACGTTCACGGTTCCGCGTCAAGAAGCGCTGATCGTCACGCCGCGAGCCTGGCGCGCCCGGCCAGCGGCGCAGTCGAAGCGACCGGGACGCCGTCCGGGCGCGCCAGCAGCCAGCCACCCGCGCCGATGCCGAGCGCGTGCGCGGCCGCGCTCTCCAGCTCTTGATCGGCGACCGGCGCGTCCCCGACCGGCGAGGCCGGCATCGGCGCGCCGGGCGCGCGGAACAGCGTCAGGCCTGGCCCGAGCAGGTCGACCGTCGAGCGACCCTCGCTCACCCACACGTGCCCCAGCCGGCCGCCGAGGTCGACCTGCAGCTCGTCGAGAGGATCGCGAATCGAGCCGTTGGGATCCGCCGAGCGCGCGACGTTGTGCGAGGCCACCGGCCGGCGCTCGGCCTCGTAGCCGTCGAGCAGATCCTCACCCGCCCAGCCGTTCAGCACCCACACCAGCCGCCAGCCGAGATCGAACCCGTCACGGATCGCGGTGTTCATGCCGGTTCCGCCACGGGGAGAGACGCGGTGCGCGGCATCGCCGGCCAGGAACACGTTCCCTTCGCGGAAGCGCTCGGCGAGCTGCGCGGCGTAGGAGAACGGCCGCAGGTGCTCGAGGCGCACGTCAATGTCCGGCGCGGCGGCGGCGGCCCGGACTCGGGCGACGACCCGTTCCGTCGTCCAGTCCGCCAGGCGCTCGTTGTCCGGGTCCCAGGGGAAGCCGAACACCCACCGGTCAGGACGGCCCGAGGGGACGAACGTTCCCTCGCAGTCCGGCTTGGTCACGCTGTAGATGACGTGCCTGCGCTCACCGAGCAGCCGCCACAGCGGCGCGCGGAACACCGCGGTGATGCCGTCCTTCAGGCGATCCGGCCCGCGCATGGCGATCCCGAGGCTGGTGCGCACGACGCTGCGCGCCCCGTCCGCGCCGATGACGAACCGCGCGTGGGCGCGCCATGTCGTTCGGTCCGCACGTCGCGCAGCGCGACCGATTCACCGTCGACTGACACGACCTCGGTCCCCGTTCGGATCGTGGCGGCAGGCAGCGAGCGCAGGTGCTCGGCGAGCAGCGGCTCGAGGAGATCCTGGGGCGCGCAGGTCGGCGCCTCGGGGCTGAGGACGGGGCTCTGCTCGCGCGTCGGGTAGCCGACGGGGAACGGCTGGCCTGAGTCCGCCAGGGTCTCGCACAGCAGGCCGAGCCACTCGACATCGAGCGCGCCCGCCTGGAGCTGACCGCTCAGGCCCCAGCGTCGCATGAGCTCGGTCGACCACGTGCTCACGACGGTGGCACGCGGATAGGTGGACGGCGCGAGGCGCCGTTCGACCACGAGCGTGCGCACGCCGTGGCGCGCGAGCGTGATCGCTGCGACCAGGCCGGCGGGCCCCATGCCGGCGACGAGCACCGGTACCTCTATTTCATCGGACAGCCTGTCTTTCATCGGACATACTGTACGATTTCCGTCAAGTGCCCCCTCGCAGGTACGAGCAGCGCCTACGAGCCGACGCGGCGATGCAGACACGCCGGCGGATACTCGACGCGGTCGAGGATCGGCTGCGCCATGCGCCCGCGGAGCGCATCGCAGTCGACGAGATCGCGCGGCGCGCCGGCGTGTCGCGGTCGACGATCTACCTGCTGTTCGGCTCGCGCGCCGGCCTGTTCGACGCGTTCGGGCTCGACGTCATCGAGCGCGCGGGGATCGCGCGCGTCCGTGAGGCGATCGCGAACCCGGATCCGCGCGCCACTGTGCGTGACGGCATCCGCGGCGGCGCACACGTCTACGCTGCGAACCGTGACGTGCTGCGCGCGCTGTTCTCGATGGCGCAGCTGGACGCCGACGCGTTCGCGGGCGCCGTCGAGCGGATGGTCGACGATCGCCGGCGCCACATGCGCCGTCTGGCGCGACGCCTCCACGCGCACGGCGCCCTGCGCGATGACGTGACCCAGGCGCAGGCGGCACACCTGCTCTGGGTGCTCACGAGCTTCGAGACCTTCGACCAGCTGTTCGACGGTCAGGGACTCGACGCCGACGCGGCCGCCGACCTGCTGGTGGTGGCCGCCGAACGTACGGTGCTGGCGTAGTTGCAGCGCGGTGAGGCGCCGATCAGGATCTCGCCGTGAGCCTCTTGGAACGAGCGGACGCCCTCGCCGAACTCCGCGACGCGCTGGACCGCGCACGCGTCGGACCCGAGGGTCGGATCGTCATGGTCGGCGGCGAGGCCGGCATCGGCAAGACAGCCCTCGTCCGTGCGTTCTGCGGCGAACACGCCGTGCAATCGGAGGCGCTGTGGGGACGCTGTGATGCGCTGTTCACGCCGCGACCGCTGGGGCCGATCATCGAGATCGCCGGCCCGCTCGGTGGTGAGCTTGAGGCGCTCGTCGCAGGCGAGGCGCCGCCGCACCGTGTCGCCACGGCGTTGGTGAGTGCGCTTGACGCTGCCGCGCCAGTCGTGGTCGTGCTGGAGGACGTTCACTGGGCCGACGAGGCGTCACTCGACGTGTTGCGGCTCGTCACGCGGCGCGTGGGATCGGGTGTGCTCATCATCTGCACGTACCGTGACGACGAGCTGACGCGCCATCATCCGCTACGCGTCGTGCTCGGGGAGCTCGCGACGTCGGGCAACGTCGAGCGGCTACGGGTGGAACCGTTGTCCCCGTCCGCGGTGGCCGAGCTGGCGGCCACAGAAGCCGTCGACGCAGCGCAGCTGCACCGGCGAACAGGAGGCAACCCGTTCTTTGTCACCGAGGTGCTCGCCGCGGCGGCCGACAGGATTCCCGACACCGTGCGCGACGCGGTCCTGGCCAGAGCCGCCCGGATGGCCGATCGCGCGCGGGCGCTGCTCGAGGCGATCTCGGTCGTGCCGCCACGGATCGACCTACGACTGCTCGAAGCGCTCGCCGGCTCGTCATTCGCCGGGATCGACGAGTGTGTCGCTTCAGGGATGATCGTCGGCGGTCCAGAGGGCGTCGCGTTCCGGCACGAACTCGCGCGGCTGGCGATCGAGGAGTCGCTGGCGCCCGCCCGTGCGCTGGAGCTCCACCGCGCGGCGCTTCGCGCGCTGACGGACCGGGGCGACCCGGAGCTTGCGCGGCTCGCCCACCACGCGGAGGCGGCCGGCGACGATGAGGCAGTGCTCCGCTTCGCGCCCGCAGCGGGCGCGCGCGCCTCGTCGGTCGGCGCACACCGCGAGGCGGCCGCGCAGTACGCGCGCGCCCTGGGCCACGCCGGTGGCGCAGCAGCCGATCTGCGGGCGGAGCTCCTCGAGCGGCTGGCTTACGAGTCCTACGCAACGGGGCAGCTCGACACTGCCATCACGGCCCAGGAGGATGCGGTCGCGCAGCGGCGCCAGCTCGACGACCGGCGTGCGGAGGGCGATGGCCTGCGATCGCTCGGGCGGCTCCTCGGATTTGCGGGCAGGCCGGATGCCGGAGCAGCTGCTGTCACCGAGGCGGTCGCAGTGCTCGAGCAGCTGCCCCCAGGACGGGAGCTGGCGATGGCCTACGCGACGCTTTCGCAGCGCCATGTGAACTGGGAGCAGACGGGGCCGGCCCTCGCTTTCGGCACCAAGGCCCTCGACCTCGCGGAGTCGCTCGGGGACATCGAGGCGAAGGTCTACGCGCTCACAAACATCGGTGTCGCCCTCGCTCAACGCGGCGACCACGACGGCTATACCACGCTCGAGGAGGCGCTCGCCATCGCGCAGCGGGACGGACTCGACGAGCAGGCGGGACGCATCTACTTCAACCTGGCGCTCAACGCGACGCGCAACCACGATCTGGAGATCGTCCAGCGCTCCGTGACCGAAGCCTCCGAGTTCTGTGCTGAGCGTGGACTGGACCTGTGGCGCCTGCACCTGCTCGCGGTGCGTGCGAGGCTGGAGCTCGACCGTGGCCAGTGGGACGCAGCCGCGGTCACCGCTCAACGCGTGATCGACGACCCACGAGCGTGGTGGATCCCGAGGATGGGCGCCGAGATCGTGAAGAGCCTCGTTCAGGTGCGGCGCGGCGACCCCGGCGGCGCCGAGCCGCTCGACGACGTCTGGGCGCTGGCGGAGCCCACGCGCGAGCCGCACTGGATCGTTCCCGCCGCGGCCGCTCGTGCCGAGATCGCCTGGCTGAGCGGCGATGCCCCGCGGGTGGCGGCCGTGACGGAAGCGGCGCTGACCATTGCCCGCACCTGCGACGCAGCATGGGCCGTGGCCGAGCTGGCCTGCTGGCGACGCCGGGCGGGGATCCAGGAGGGCCCCGTCGACGCGAACCGCGACGCCACCTGGTGGCGCGAGCGAGGGCTCCCGTACGAGGCGGCGCTCGCACTCGCGGACGACGGCGATCCGGCCGCACTGCGGCAGAGCCTCGAGGAGCTGCAGGCGATGGGCGCCGGTCCGGCCGCGGCGAACGTGGCCCGCCGCCTGCGGGCGCTCGGTGAGCGCGGGCTGCCGCGGGGGCCTCGCGCGGCCACGCGCGCGAATCCCGCGGGCCTGACGCCGCGGGAACTTGACGTCCTGGGTCTCGTCGCCGAAGGGCGTCGCAACGCCGAGATCGCGCAGCGCCTCTTCCTCTCGGAGAAGACCGTCGACCACCACGTCTCCGCGGTCCTGCGCAAGCTCGGCGTCCGCTCACGGGTCGAGGCCGCGGCCGCGGCGGGGCGGCTCGGCGTCGGCGCGGAAGATGGGGAACCGGGCGCGCCCAATATGGGGAACGCTCCCGTTTCGCCGCCGCCGGCCGGCTCGTAGCTTCGCTGCATCGATCCACCGCCGCCCCGCCAGGCGGCAGACAGCGAAGGAGCCTGACGATGTCCTCCATCAAGACCCTCACCGCCGCGCTGGTCGCCGCAGGCGCGATTGCCGCGCCGGCGGCATCGGCCGATGCCGGCCTCGGACCCGATCGGGTCCGTCCACAGCCCTCTCCTATGGTCGTTCAGGCGCCCGCCGCCGACAACGGCTTCGACTGGGGCGACGCCGGGATGGGCGCGAGCAGCGCGATCGCCGTGGCGCTGCTGGCGCTTGGTGGCGTCGCGACGCTCCGCCACCGCAGCATGTCGCCCGGGAGCTGACCCCGTCAGGCGCCTCGAGGGACTCAGCCGACCAGGCTGAGTC
>CAWCEB010000162.1:0-88811 GCA_963794105.1 uncultured Actinomycetes bacterium
AGTATTTGAAGCTCAGGAAAGGAGAGCCGATGAATCAGTCCTTGTGCAGTCCCAAGATCAAGCCGGAGCATCTGGCGCGCAAAGCGCTGGTCTACTTACGGCAGTCCAGCGACAAGCAGGTGCGGCAGAACAAGGAGAGTCAGCGCCTTCAGTATGACGTGGCCGAGCGAATGCGGAAGCTGGGTTGGAAAGAGGTGGAGGTCATAGATAGTGATCTCGGATGCAGCGCCGGCATCGCTTCCGCCCGCCGAGAAGGTTTCGAACGTGTATTGAGTGCTGTGGCGTTAGGCGAGGTCGGAATCGTCGGTAGCTGGGAAGTCTCGAGGCTGTCCCGTACAGATAAGGACTGGTGCCGTCTACTTGAGGTGTGCCAGATTTTCGGAACTCTGATCGCCGATGAACAACACATATATGACCTAAATTCTCTCGACGATCAGCTGGTGCTCGGCATCAAAGGAACGCTAAGCGTAGTCGAGTTGAAGGTTCTGCGGCAACGAATGCAAGCAGGCCAAGGAATCCAAGGCACGGCGCGGTGAGTTGTTCAAGAGACTTCCAATCGGCTACGTACTGGACGAACTCGGAAAGGTTGCGTTCCATCCCGATCGACGGGTTCACGAAGCGCTGCAACTTGTCTTCATCAAATTCCGGGAGCTGTGGAGCGTGCGTCAAACGTTCCAATGGTTTCGGGATCACGATGTGGAGTTACCAGCCAACCCAATATATGGAACACGGCTGGTGTGGAAGATCCCGTCACATAGCCTGATTCGCGATGTCTTGTGCAATCCGTTCTACGCTGGCGCGTATGTATGGGGACGCCGGCCTGTAGCGGCCATGCTGGTCGACGGCAGGCTGGAGAAGCGCCAGACCGCAATGCGGAGAGCGGAGGCATGTCGGGTCTTTATCCGTGATCATCACATCGGGTATATTGACTGGGCTGCGTATGAAGAGAACCAGCGAATGATCCGGCGGAATTCGGTGAACTGGCAGGGAGACGAAGCAGTGACGGCGATCCGCGCCGGGCAGGGTCTGCTAGTGGGGCTCCTGCGCTGCGGACATTGTGGCCGCAAGCTTCATGTGCGCTACTGGGGTGGCCGTGGCACCAACGCGCGTTACCTCTGCAAGGGAGACTACGATGACGGCGGACAGTACTGCATCGCTTTTGGTGGCGGTGGCGTAGATCGGCGGTTAGGCCTGGAGGTTCTGAACGTCATCTCTCCGCTCGGGGTGCAAGCCAGCCTGAGAGCACTCGAGGAACTGAGCGCTGGTGATCTGGTCGAACGGGTAGCACTCTCAAGCAAACTCGAGCAGTTGGACTATGAAGCGAGGAAGGCTTTCGAGCAATACGATGCAGTCGACGCAAGGAATCGCCTGGTCGCGGGCGAACTGGAACGCCGGTGGAATGCAAAGCTGGAAGATATCCAGACGGTCAAGCAACGCCTTTCAACGCTCGATAAGAACAGATACTCATTGAGTTCCGAACAGGAGGCGCGGATCCGCTTCATGGGTGACAACTTCGCGGGAATCTGGGAAAGTGATGCGTGTCCTCCGGCGCTGAAGAAGATGATCTTCCGCACGATCGTCGAGGAGATCATCGTCTGTGCGGACGCCGAAAACAGAACGCTACAATTCACGATTCACTGGAAGGGCGGCGCACACACTCGTGTCGAAATGCAGCGGCCTGGCTCTGCGACTGACACAGCAACGCCGATGGAGGCTCTGGAGATTATCCGGCGAATGGCCATTCGAAGTGGCGACGATCAGATTGCTTCAGTACTGAATCGCCTCGGCTATTCCACTGGGAAGGGGAAACGTTGGAATCAGAACCGGGTAGCTACGGTTCGGCGCAACTATTCAATTGCAGGTCAACGGCGAGCACTACCGGATCCTGAGAGAGTCAGCCTAAGCGAGGCTGCCCGGATATGCCAGGTCAGTCATAACACCATTGAACGCTTGGTCGAGGCAGGCTTACTGAAGCGTGAACAGCCGGCACCGCGTGCGCCCTGGGAAATTCGACGCGCCGACCTGGAGGCAGAACCGGTTCGCAGTGTCATCGAACACCTCCAGCGAACCGGGAAACTGATTCTGCAAGGGGGCTGTGCGGAGAACCAAGCCGGTTTGTTCACTGAAAACGAAGGAGTTGATAATGGCAGGCATCATGAGTGAGGGTTCTGCTTCAAGTTTGCCCCCATGTATGGAGAACGCTGAGGAAGCCGATCTCGGCCCCGAGATGGCGCGGGTCTGCCGCAATCTCCAGTAGCGTCGCCGCGCTGGTACGGAGCAGCAGATCGTAAAGACGCTTGTTTGTTCTGCTGAGCGAGCGGCAGCAAGCTGGTGCGGGATTGTGAAGACAACATGCGAATACGGAACGGGCAGAAGCTCCTTCGTCCGTTCTGCGAGCCACCTATCGCGGGCGCTGGTCTGACACCGTGGACAATGCCGGTTGCGGCACGAGTTATAAGAGATGGCCTGATGACCGCATTGCGAGCAACCGTCGAGATGACCGCCTAGAGCTGCGGTGCGGCAGCGCCGAATCGCGAGCAGCACTTTTAGCTGCGGCCATGTCAGCGATGAGCGGTGACGGTCAATGAAGTCGTCGCCTATTGCGCGAACGATATCCGCCAGCTCAACAGCTGGTCGATTCATTTCGGCATCAGCCTTCGTGATCTTCGAACCAAACTGGCGTCGGTGATCTCCAGCGCATCCAGCGGACTCGCTGCCGAATGCAAATGAATCCGCGAAAGATGGAGGTACACGAGCGTGTGCCTCAGGTCAGCATGGCCCAGCAACTTCTGGATCGTGTAGAGATCCGTACCCGCCTCGAGCAAGTGCGTCGCATAACTGTGCCTCAGGCAATGGGGAGAGATCTTGGGATCCAGTCCGGCGCGGATCGCTGCCTCACGACAGGCCGCCCACATCATCTTGGGTGAAATAGGGACATCGGCCCGCCATCCGTTCCTAATGCCGGGAAACAGGTACGTTTTCGGTCTCATCCATCGCCAGTAATCTCGCAGAACGTCGAGCAGCTTCGAACTCAAAGGAATGTCACGATCACGCCTGCCTTTACCCTGGCGAACATGAATCACCATCCGCTTGCTATCGATGTCAGCGACCTTTAGATTCGCCGCCTCCGTTCGCCTCAGGCCGGCTGCATACAACGTCATCAGCATGGCGCGATGCATCAGCGAACTGGACGCTTCGATGAGCCGCGTGACGTCCTCCTGGCTCAGAACGAGCGGCAACCGTCGCTCTTCTCTTGGAAATGGGATGTACTCCAACATGTACGCGCGCTTCAGCGTCTTCACATACACGAATCGGAGCGCCGCAACATGCTGACGAACTGTCTTGGAAGCGAGTTTGCGGTCACGGAACAGATGTGCCTGGTAAGTGCGAATGTGGTTGGGTCCGAGCTTCTCGATCGGCTGACCACAATACCGGGCGAAGTCATCGATGATTCGCAGGTAATTCTTGATCGTAATTTCGGCGTAATTACGGCGCTGGAGTTCGTCCAGCACCATCTGACGTAGCTGGGTCACAGAGAACCTCCTTCTCTGTGACGACACTACTGCGAAGCGCGTGAGCTCTATAAGACCGCACGCAACGCGTCTGCCGCTTTAGCGGCTTCGTTCAAACGCCGTTGCCTTCTGGCATAATCAGCGTCGAGCGTCGAGGGTTGGTGATGAAGATCCAGCCGTGTCGCGAGACGCGCTGATCCCTTCCGTAGCCAGAACTGCTCTGGCGAGCTGCGTGTCCTCGCCGTTCCTGAGCGCCTCAACCGAGAGTGGCTCAACCAGGTCGGGCTCAACTCCAGCGCCTTCGACACTCCTGCCCGCGGACGTGAACCAACCGAATACGGGTAAGCGAATCCAGTAGCCATCACCGACGGCGAAATTAGAAGCCCCAAGCACGTTTCCACGCGTCTTCTCCCCTACGATGCGAGCCAGACCTTGCTCCTTCGCAAACGCAGCAACAATTTCGGCCGCACTGTTCGTCCACTCATTCACAAGAAGTACTGTTCGGCCGTGAAATCGCTGGTCGCCCAAGCCTTGCGTAAGCAACACGAGAGATTTGTCCTTCACGGCAAACTGGGCGAGCGCAAGCGCCACTCCCATCCGGGTTGCCGGCATTGGGACGCGCGGAAGTTCCTCCAGCCGATATCCCGTGCGGAGGCGGCTCGGAGTCAAGCTGTGTCCGATCGGTCGCTGATCGGGGCATAAATAGCTGGCCAGGTGCGCAAAACCGAGGCTTCCGCCGATATTGCCGCGGAGATCGATAATGAGCCGATCACACCCGCTCGATTTCAGCTCTGCAATCGCGTTGTCCAGCATCGCCGAGAACCGCACCCCGAACGCTCCGGGAAAATAGACAACTTTTAGCAGGCCAACACCGGGTCGGAGAACTGAATGGGTGATGCTCTTCGGTTCGACTATCGGGGGCCGCTGCTTTGAAGCCTTCACAGCCGGAATCTGAACCGTAAGCTCGCGACTGCCACTTGCGCCCACTGGTCGGATCGTTAGGGTCTGTGTACGTCCGACTGCGAAGGAGGGCATTGTTGGCGGTGATTGATCGACATGATCCACCTGAAACAGCAAATCTCCCGGCTTAACACCGGCCGTAGCGGCTGGTCCTTCCGGGAATACGTCCAGAAACATCCACGCTTCGGAGCCGCTGTCGACAACAGGCGTAAGCGTTGCATTTATAGTGTGCTGGGCTGGGAAGACTGTAGGGACCTCGTGATAGAAGGCAATGTGGCTCGTCCCAAGCTCCTGCAGGAGTGTGCGGAGTACTTCTTCGAACTCTCCCAGCTGGTGCAGAGAGAAGCTCCGGAAGCCGGTCATCGACCGTCGGAACCAACTCTCGTAGTCCACGCGTTTTGCATTGAAGTGGTCGCAGCAACTCGCTTCTTGACGTTAGAAACGATTCGTTTGCGGAGTTCGGGCGTCAGCGACATCGTTTGTGATCCTTCGACTTTGCGTCCGAGGAAACCGGGTGCCTCCCTCGATGATGAATCCAGCCCACAGATACGGGACCGCTCGCGTACCGTACTTTTTTAAGATGTCCCGTTTCGCTGCCGCAAGTGCAGCGTCAGCCGTTTGCCCCTTGGCGATATACGCATAGAACAATTTCATCAGAAGCGCCGCAGAGGCGTCATCCGCTCGCCATAGCGTCGATACGACGGAGCGGCTGCCTGCAAACAAGAACGCTCGGGATAGGTTAGCGATGCCTCTTGGCCTTGCAACGGTCCTACCGCTGTTTCACAGGCTGAAAGAACCACAAGCTCCGCAGAGAGGCCCAGCTGGACGATTTCCGGAGCATAGAGGAATCCGTCTTCCCCGTTTTGGGGATCACTCAGCATGACGAGCGCGGCCCTGTCTGGATTTTTTCGTCCGTGAGACCCGTGCACTGCCATATGAATGAACTGAAACGACCCGAGCTCCGCACGTTTGAAGGCGGATTCCGTCGCTCGACTGCCGGACAGAATCGTCGTCTTCGAACTGCCGAGCGCGCTTGCGGCGGCGCGGATCTCTTCGCCGGACGAGGGGAGCTCAGTAAACCGAAACCGTTGATTGCTGCGCGCTATCCCGGCGGTATTCATCCGGCTGTGCGTGTAACCGACTCCTCCGACACCTAGCATGGACCGAGAAGGCTGACGGTGTGCTTCTCTGCTGAGCAGGTGGAAGCTCGTAGCAGAAGTCGCGTAGGAAACGGTGGACGTCTCTGCCAAGTACCTTCCGTTCGATCTCGAGAGAGCTTCAAAGGGCAGGAGGTGTAGAGGCCCATCACGGACGACAACCAGCCGAGAAACGCGTTGTGTCCCTGTCGGCGCGAGGAGCACATTGTAGAGGCGACGCCCCTCGTGCACGGAAGGTTGTCGCGCTTTTACTTTCGCCAAAAATGCCGCAGCCAGCTTCTCCAGTTCATCTCGGCTCGCGATAGGGACAATCTTGAGGCTGCTTCCTGTAAGCACAAGGCAGTAAGACGAGGGTGCGGCGACTACATATTCCAGAAGAGCTGTGCCCGCAGGTAGATGCTTTTGAACCTCCGCTACGTCGACCGTCATCGATGAGCGGCGTTTCAGGATGCTGATGCCCGGTGCGGCCCAGCGAGTCTGCTCCAGCATGAACATCTCGTCCCTGAGCCGTTTTACGTCGCGGGTCGAATCGGCTTGCATCAGCTTCAATCGGAGAGCGGCGATTGCCCGTTCAATCCTCCTCGCATCCCCGGATCGCACGGTGCCTGCCAGCAACTGGTCCACTGCTATTCGCCCACGCACCTGCTCAACAACGGCGTATGCTCGGGCGGCATCCTTGAAGTGATCCGCGAGCAAGCTTACGTGGCTCGTGTAGATATCGCTGGCAGAGCGAATCAGCGCCATCTTCTCTATGGCCGTTGAGGATTTGCCGACCAGCGAATCGATGATCGCTTCGGCGCGTTCGAATGCGTCATTAGCTGCCTCGTATTGCCCGCGATCGCGGCGAAGTTCAGCGAGAAGGTGTAAACGCTGGGGTACTGCCCACATGTCTCCGCTGAGCTGGGCGGCCTTGGCCGCTGCAACCAAGTGGTGGTCCGCCCGCTGTACGTCGCCTAGACGGCGATGGAGTTCGGCAGCCATGGCGTGACATTTGCTCGCCATCCGCACCAATCCGATCGCCTCCGCTTTGTCGATGGCAAGCTGCAGCTGATTAAGTGCTCTGTCATTGTCTCCCTTCGCAAGCGCGAGCTCGCCCGCGAGGCCGATCGCAGTGGCCTCGTGTGCCTGCCGGGCACTTCGGAGCGCCGCGTTCCCGACTTCGTCCGTAAGCCGCTCGGCTTCATCGAATCGCTTGAGGCCGATGAGCGCGGCAATCTGAACCTCCTTCGTGGTAAACGGAACCCGGAAGCGGGCACGGCAGAGCCATCGTCAACGCCTGCTCGAGGTACGGCAGCGCTTGATTGAATGCTTTCGTCTCAACCAGGCCGCGGCCAAGAATCGTGAGCATTCTGATTTGAGCGCCAACATCACCGGCGGCGGCTGCAGCGGCGATTGCTGCTCCGGCGGACTTACGTGCGGTCTCAATATCGCCCTCATAAAAAGCCGCGACTCCGAGCTGCCCTAGAGCCCGATAGCTCCACTTTTTGTCCCCGAGTTCCTCGGCCAGCGCCTGCACCTCCTGCCAGTCCTGTTTCATTGCAGCAGTATCAGTTTCCGCGTCGATGTCACCCTTGACGATCAGTGCGAGCAGGCGCAGGCGCTTGTCCGCTTGAAGATGCGGATTTTCCTCAAGCTCGATCCCGAGCTCGTGCGAAATCGTTGGAAGCGTTTGCTGCTGCCGCTCGATATTGGCACGCAACAGGCCCAGCCGCGCATGCAACGCGTTCCGCGAGTCCCCAGCCTGCTCGAACGCGGCTTGTGCTCGCTGAAACAGGGGAGCGGCGTCAGCCCAGTTGTACAGGTCAGCGAGGGCGAGTGCCTTCGCAAGCGCCTCCTGGCCGGAGAACGCTATCCTGTGGGAGCGCTGGGAATCGGGGAAAGGAACACCAAAGACGCGAGAAGCAGCAATAGGTGCGACGAACGGACCATGAAACCTCCGGTCGATCTTTGCATTGTATCGTGCATTCCATTTCGGTTTCTCTTCTTTCCGCCTGCGAAGCAGCGCGGCTGTGTATTTTGCGATTTCCACTTTTCCGAGTGCCTACTACTGGTTGTGTTTTCATTCAGGAGAGAAGCTATAGGAGAAGTCGGTTGTTGCTTTCAGAATCAACGACATAGGTCGGAGTGTCGCGACAAACATAACGAAGGAGCGCGACAAACATAACGTTCGAGGTAGCCGGAATGCGTTGAATTGGAATTCCAGAAGAGCGCGACAAAGGTAACGTGGATAATTTTGTAATTCACAAGCTGCTGTGGATAAGCTGCGCCGGGCGAACGATCAGCGCCGTTCCGTCAGGACTGACCTCTGCGGGACATGCAGGCCAGAGTTGGCGAACAGTGCTGAGCCATCGCCTGACCGTGCGCACAAAGTCACGGGACCTACCGTAGTCTGAGGTTCCTACCTGGCACATCAGGCCAGCTGCGCCGAACAGCGGCACACGCTGGACCCCAGTACGGCCGTAGGACCGCCAAACAAGCCACATGTAGAAGTCCAGAGCACCTGCTGAGTGGGCAAGCGCACGAACAACTTCTCGTTCAACTGGTACCGGGATGCTGCCGAAGTTCGGCGTAGAAGGCCTCGCTCAGCACAACGATGTTTTCGGCGTCGGCATCTGGACTCTGCGGAGATTCGCTGCGCCAAAGCTTCACGCGTTCGAAGTAGTTGAAGCGAGCGCATGCCCATACCTGCTCATGTTGTTCTGACCGAAGTAGATCGTGTCGCGAAGACGCGTTGAAAACTCTCCACCAGCCGGCGGTAGTGGATGCCATCGGTGGCAGCCCGAGTTCGTCGAGTATCTCAGCAGCAGCGGCAAAGCGTACCTCGCGTGAGCGCGACCGTACGGCCTCGAGTCGCAACCCAAATCGGTACAAGACGGTCCTGGCCAAACGGCAACCCGAAATGAGGATGACCACAGACCTGAAGAAAGAATCGTCCGTTACGGCGTTCATGAACAAGAGTGCCAGATGGTGGTCGCCGGATCGGGAGACCGCACAGGAGAAACGGTCGAGAGTTGAACAGAAGCTGTTGTTTGCGCTCGCTCCGCTGCTCGCGGACTAGCTCTATCGACTCAAGACGCCTTGTCTTTTGGCGCGACAGGCGCACCGGCGTGTCTACGTCGGGTAGCTTGTGAATGATTTTGCCGACGTGTTCCACTGCAAACGGTGCGGTCCCACATGTTGCCGATGGCGTTTGTTCTTGTGGCCTCAACATGTAAGGGCTGCTGAACTGGACAATCTGACAACTGAAAAAATTTGAGCTTGATTGTCAGAAGTGCGTCCACAGAGGCCCCTTAGAGTGTGGAGACGCTAACCCGTCTCAAGAAACTTTTGCAAACAAGGAGCGTTTGCGTGCCACAGTCACAACTGGAGAACGGACAGGGTGGCGAACAGATTTTATCGGCCGTCGAGGTGGCACAGGAACTCCGGTGTTCCAAAGCACACATCTACAACGTCATCCTGGGCCGCGTCGAAGGAGTTACTCCTCTGCCCGCTATTTGCATGGGCCGCCGTCGGCTCGTCCGTCGGTCCGCACTTGAAGCGTGGAAGCGCGGGAACGAACACGTTGCATCGGAGCTCTAGCGGCATCGCCTCTATGTCGGACCCTACTCTATCCGTGCTCGTTCACGCTGTTGCGGAGGAAGTCGCGGCAAAGCTAAAGGCGGAGCTTGCGCAGGCGTTGACGCTGTCAATTCAGCCGGTGCTGCTCACGGCCAAGCAAGCGGCGGTTTATCTCGGCAGGTCCGAGCAATCGGTGCAGCATCTTATCTTTCAGCGTGAATTGCCGGTTGTACGCGTTGGCCGTCGCGTACATCTCCACAGGCGCGATCTGGATGCTTGGATCGAGAGAAAATAAGTTTCTTAAATAGGATCCAGCTGATTACGAAGGCCGTACTGTTGGTCCCAGCAGAAAGAGCCGCCGCCACGCACTAGCCTTTTCGGTTACAATGAGGCCATGCCAAAAAAACCGATGGTTCAGGACACAACTACCTTCGCGGCGACATATGGTGGGTGAAGATCCGCGTCGACGGCAGGCCGGTCTACGAGTCCAGCAAATCAACCAAAAGTCCGACGCGATCAAGCTGCGAGACAAGATGCTCGCCAAGCGCCATCGGGGCGAACTGACAGGCGGTACGCCCGACAAGATGCTAGTCGCCGAACTGCTCGATGACGTACTGAAAAGCGATATCAAGGAATCTACCCGTTACATCTGGCGAAAGGTCGTCGAAAAGAACATCCGTCCATTCTTCGGCAGTGCGAGCCGCCAGGCTCTCAACCGATCAGATGGACAAATATCGGGAGAAGCGCAAAGCGGAGGGCAGGTCAGATGCGACAGTAAATCGCGAACTGTCGATCCTGCGCACGCCTTCCATAATGCCCGAAAACGGACGCCGCCGAAAGTCAACGCAGTTCCGTATTTCCCGATCGTCCAGGAAATGACCATTCGTAAAGGCTTTCCTGTCTGATGAACAGTACGATGCGCTGCTGGCCGAGCTCCCGCACGACCTCAAGGCACTGTTCGTGTGCGGGTACGTCACCGGCATGCGAAAAAGCGAGTTGCTCGGATTCGATGGCCGCAGGTAGATTTCGAGTCCGGGCTCGTCACGCTGGACAAAGACGAGACCAAAAATGACGACGCACGGTCAGCACCAATTCTCGCCGGCGACATGTGCATCTTCTGCTGGCGGCAAGGCGGAGTGCGACGCCGGTTGGCCACAGTCGCCCTGGGTATTTAAGTAGGTACGGCGAGCAGATAAAGGATTTCCGCCAGTCGTGGGAGGAGGCAGCAAAGCGGGCCGGCGTGCCGGAACTGAAATTCCACGATCTTCGCCGGACAGCGGTTCGTAACATGCGCCGGGCCGGTGTGCCGCAAGTCGTTCGAATGAAGATCAGCGGGCACAAGACCGACAGCATGGAACGCCGGTATAACATCGTGGACGCAGAAGATCTCAGCATAGCGAAGGAGCTGATGGAGCAAAGAAAGAAAAAGCGCTGACGCAGTTGTAGAGCTACGATGACGAAAATACGGCGTAGTGATCGAACCACTTCGGTGCATGGCCTTGAGAAGATGAGGTCGGAAATCCAACCGCGCTTGTTGTAACCGAAAATGTAACCACGACGGGAAACCGACGAAAACCGGTGATACAGCAGATGTTGAAATGAAAGCGGTTTAGAAGTCGGTGATACCCAGCGACCCACTCCAGTGGCTTGAGGTGCTAGCAAACGCAAGTTTGTGGGGGTTCGAGTCCCGTCTCCGCACCATATAATCAATGACTTACGCGCTATCGCGTGCACCACGGCCGTCAGCGCTCTGGCCACTGTAACCATCACGACTGCCGAGGTAACTTTTTTTGTTACTGGCCAGTGCCGAAGTTGCCGTTCTTCGCGTACCTTCGGATGCGCTTGGTAGCCGACGTGCTTCGTGAAACGGATCATTGCTAAATCGGCTTTCAAGAAGAACATTTTTTTTATAGGCATGGTCATCGCATTACTTTGCCAACTCGAAATCGACCCATGTCGCTCGACAGGACACTGATGGACATGCTCCACAAGCATATGGGGGCTCGCAGCCACGGGAGAGTAAGCGGACGGGACCGGGCTTACCGTGCCGTCCGCGCTCCCGCCTCGCATCTGACTCGATCGGGGCCGACGTCGGTGTCCAGAGATGGGGACGCTTGAATGGTGCTGCCACGGCACCGTACGATTGAATTCGAGGCAACATGAACTCGTCAGACGCAACGCGGCTGTTTATGGCGGAACCGCTGCTGCAGCAGCGCCTCGCGAAACTGATTGTCCTCGAATGCTTCCGGAACTCGCTTCTGGAGGACCTGCACGCAGGTATTTCGCCTTCCTCGATGGCAGGGGACTTCTCTGATGTTGTCGTGAACAGTCCTTATGGTCCGATCCCGTGGTCGCAGGTCTCGCGATTCGATGATCAAGAGATGAAGAGACTTATCATCGACGTCGTAGATCGCACTTATGACTTGATCCATAGACTGTTTAATGAAGCAGAGGGCGGAGTTCTACTCCTACGGCTTGCTGAACGTGATCCGGTTCCCCACTGGCAAACACCAAAGTTGCGCAGGCCGTAGCAAAGGCCCCCGCCGGGTCGACGGTGCAGATCTTGTCGGCGCGTCGGGCCGTACGAAAGTGTCAGGACCGGCGGCATTGGGGGCCCGTACGCTGACGAGTCATGAACTGGCAGTATGCCGAGTCCTGACGTGGTACTCGAGGCCGACTGCCGTGGGACAAGCCCCTGCAAGCGGGCGGCTGACCTGGAAAACACTGACAAAGAATCCATCCTTCTCTCGAGCAGTTATTGCTCTACATCGTCCATGTTCATCGATCCTGCCGGGAGCGAATGGCGCTCACCAAATCTTAGGAGACTTCCAGACAGGAAAAAGCTTGTGACGGGAGCCCTGAACGGGCTCCCGCCGTGATGTCAGGCTTCATCCGCGTCACTGCCGCTCTCGGTCGGATCGCGCCTTTCGGCACGATCGAGTTTGCCGATGCTGTCGGCCCGCAGCTCGAAAACGCGATGGCGCACTCCGTCTTTCTCGTATTCACGGGTGCGAACCGAACCCTGCACCATCACATGCGAGCCCTTCGCCAGAGTCCGGCCGTACTCGGCCAGTCGCGAGCCGAACAGGACGACGCGATGCCATTCCGTGTGGCTCTGCCATTCCCCGTCGGCGTTCTTCCATGATTCCTTCGTCGCTACCGAGAGTGTGACGACCATTTTGCCGCTGGCCGTGTGATGGACGTCCGCTTCGCTGCCCGTGAAGCCGATGATCGTGAGCTGGTTGAGGTACATTGTGTTCTCCTTGAGTTCGTTTGCCCTCGGGAGTTCCGGGGCACCCGGAGAACGAGCGGCCTTGCTTCCCAAACGCCTCCGGAGTGCATTCCTGGGGGGATTGCATTTCGGATTTTCTGAGGATTTCAGCGATCGCGTATGGCCCGAAATATCGCGGTTCAGTCAAGAGTTGTTAAGTCGGCGTAATAGTGGGAATGGTTCGCGTTGTAAGCCGGAGAAAGGGAGCTCGGCCGTTCTCGCGAACATGCCGAACCGTTTATGCGGAACTCATGTTCGAAACCCGTGAGTTGGAAAATACAAAGGTTCCGGACTCGGCTGGCGGATGCCGAGCCCGGAACCACAAGACTCATGCTTAGTTCGGTTCAGGGTCGCCGTCACTCTCGGCTCTACGTTCCGCACGGTCGAGCTTTCCGACCGAATCAGCACGGACCTCCGTTATCGCTGCCGAAGGCCGTCGCGCTCGTATTCCCGGGTCCGCACCGCTCCTTGCACCATGACGTAAGAGCCTTTCGTCAAAGTCCGCGTGTATTCGGCGAGCTTGCCGAAGGTCACGACCCGATGCCAATCCGTACGGCTCTGCCAGTTTCCATCTGCATGCTTCCAGGATTCTTTGGTGGCGATCGAAAGGTTACGACCAGCCTGCCGTTCCGAGTGTAGTGAGCTTCGGCGTCATTGCCAGTGAAACCGATGATGGTGAGCTGATTCAACGTATACATTCGAGTTCTCCTTCTCTGATGCCCTCTGTTCCGGGGGCAACCGAAAAGCAAGCGGCCCCGCTCCCAAACGAGGCCGGAGAGCTTTGTTGGAGGTGCCAGCGGACAGGTTTCAAGGCTACTGAGAAACCTGCTGGAGGAACCGACAAAGCAGAACGCAGGCGAGACCCGGGCGCGGCGGTCAAGCCCAGCCGTTGCCCTGGACAGCAGGACTGAAGATGGAAACTCGAAGAACGTTGAGCTGCCTTCACATTCGATCTGCTTTAAGGCCGTGCTAACGGTTTGAACGGCGCACTAGGAAAAGGCAATTGCCACCTGGAATCGTGAAGAATGCCGGTTGAAGTCGACGACTGCACGACAGGACAAGGCGCATGTGCGAGTCATTGAATGTACGCGTCGACACAAAAGGGCCGTTACATCACGGTGCAGCGGGAATGCAGACTCGAGAACTCTCGACGCAATGAAGCACGGGAGCACACAATTCGGTGCGGATTGAATTCGGATGCTCGACCGTGCTGAGTTGCGAGCCGATTCGGTACCCAACTCGAGGCGGGCATCAACAACCTTCTGAGTGCAAGGACAAACCAACCAGATTAGTGTGGCCAGCCTTCAGGCCGCAGCCGCCCGATAGTAGTAGTAGTAGTAGTAGTTCAGCATGCCGCCCAGACGTTCGCGACACTGAACCTCGCCTGTATTTGAGAGGTGGTCGGCTTCCCGGCTGAATAAGAGGTCTCCAGCCCCTGGTGGTGCCGTTCGCTGTGATAGCGTGCCACGAAGTGTTGAACCGCCGCGGTGCAACTCCCATGATCTCAGCCGTTTCAGTGCTTACGAGAAGGACAAAATGCGATCACGGTTCCTCAGCCCCGGGTGGGGGAGGGTGATGGACAACTGAGATGGACCCACCGCAGCGACTGTCGCTCTCGGAAACTGAATCGGCGCGTCGTGAGACCCTAAACCGCATTTTTTCAGCGTTCATCAGAAGTCCTTTAGCTTATACGCAAAACGTGTACCGCCGTTTTCCAAATGCGCAGCGGCGCATCCCCCGGCCATAGCCGTCGCGGAGATCGATAGCGTCTCTGGCGCAATCGCGCGCGGCACCGTTCTCGGCCAGGCAGCGCGGCGTTCGTAGCGATGATGTACACCGCCAACCTGCGGGATCGAGATAATCCAGCCAGCTTCGGGCGGTTGGGTGACGCGCGGCTCCGGACTGTCCTTCTCGAGCGCCAAATGCGTGCGGGAGCGGTGGTAGTAATCGCGGAAGGCACGCAGCTGATGGCACAAGCTGCGCTCATTACCACGATCACATGATCCAGACACTCGCGGTAAATGGTGCCGATCAGGCGTTCAATATACGCGCGCTGCCATGGCGATCTCGGGGCGGACAGCACTTGTTTGATCCCATCGCCCCTTCACTTGCTCGACGAAGTCATGCCCCAAAATGCGGTCACGATCTCGCAGCAGATAGCGCGGGCGCTGTCCACGGAAACGCTTCCCTGACCTGTTGCGCTGTCCATTCAGCAGTCAGATGTGCCGTGACTGCGAAATGCACAATCCGACGACGCTCGTGAGCCAGCACGAGAATGACATACAGATCCTGAAACCGAAATCGTGAGCCACGGAAAAAATCGACCGACACCAGACTACTGATGTGATTTTCGAGGAATGTCCGCCACGTCTGGGATTGTGGTTTCCGACGGCGCATAAGGTATTTGCTCACGCTCGTCTCACGATCTCGATCCCGAGTTTCATCAGTTCGCCGTGGATGCGAGGCCCACCCGAGCCAATTCTCACGGCTCATCCGGCGGATAAGGTCGCGGACCTCGCGTGAACTCGACGGCCGGCCGGGCTTGCCTCTGCGAATTTTCCAGGTCCAGAGAAGGCGAAACGCCTTCCGGTGCCAGCCAACCGCCGTTTCCGGCTTCACAAGGACCAGTGAGGCACGCCAACTCCGCCATGGAAGCGCCGTGTTGGTGTGCGGCAAGTCGTTCGGATGAAGATCAGCGGTTACGAGACCGACAGCATGGAACGCGGCTATAACATCGTAGACGCAGAAGATCTTCGAGCAAAGCAAGAGCTGATGGAGCGGAGAAAGAAGAAGGGCTGAAGCAATCGCAGGAGCTATGATGCCGAAACAGCGCCGCATGCTGCGAAACAGCGCCGCATGCGAAACAGCGCCGCATGCTTATGTGCAGGCGTGCGGTGGCGTCCTCGCGAGGGCAAACCAGCAACGCGGCAGACGTGGACGCAGGATCGTACCGGCCCTGGTTGAAGTTCGTCCAGAAGAAGCGCCAAGTGATTGCATCCGCGATCGCGGGCAGCGTCTCGTGCCGCGTCGACGATGCTCACCAAGTCAATCGGCGACCCTTGCCGGACTTGGTCGAAGACAATGTGCGGCCTTTTGGCAGCGATCAATGCAACGGAGCTACCCGCAGGCGTGAACGCCGGCCTTCGACGGTGATCCGCAAGCCGCAGAACTGTGTAAACGTCAATGCCGTTGATCAAAACGGGCGAGAAGCCGCACTGCAGCGTTGCCGGCGGGAAACCGCCGATCTGCCCGTAGTACATCACCGTGGGCTCGGGTCGATCCGTCCGACGATTCCAAGCCGGTTCATGACCGTGTATAGTGGACGTCGAAGGACACTCATGAGCGACTTCCGGCAGCTCCTCGAGGCGACTGACGCACGGACGCGGCTGCGCACGATCCCCGGAGTCGAGCGTATCGGGCTCGGATTAAAAGAGACGGCAGGCGAGGCGCGTGCCGAGTACGTGTTCCGTGTGTATGTCCAGCAGAAGAAGCCACTCTCCGAGCTTCGTCCTGAAGAAATCATTCCGGCAGAAATCGATGGCATCAAGACCGACGTGGTTGTCCTCCAGGACGTCGGCCGGCTCTGTAAAACGAACCTCGAGCCAGGAATGCAGATCACGCGCGAGATTCCAAACTACATCGAAGGCTCCGGCACGCTCGGCTGCATCGTGCGGAAGGGTTCGAAGGCCTACGTCCTGACCAACGAGCACGTCATCGTGCCGGACGAAAGCGCGAGGCGCCTCGACCGACGTCTACCAGCCGAAGAAGTCCACGTGCGCCGGTTTGACGTGCAATGCCCCCGTGACCATGGTGCGCAAGGTCACCCGTGGCGCTGCGCCGAGCTTCGACGTGGCCACCGTCATCGACTCGATACCGGGCTTCCTCGATGAACAATGGCGTCGCGTACGAGAACAAAGTGGCGGGCAACGCGCTGCAGGCAGCCGTGCGCGATCTGTCCGCGGAGGCCTCGGAGAATGTGCCCGCAGGCCCTGGGCCCCCACCGACGACGCCCGGCACGCAACGGCCGGCGGTCCTAACGACGCTGCGCAAGCGTGGCATGAAGACGGCGCTCACCACTGGCACGGTGGTGGAGCTGTGTCACGAGACGTCGATCGCGGGATCGATGACACTCGCGTGGGAGTTGGTGATCTTGCCACAGCCGCCGCGCACGACTATGATGAAACGTATCGCATCAGACCCGACGAGATCCGGCCGCTGCCGCTGATCCTCCAGCAGTACACCGGTGCGCCGGTCACCGCCACGCGTGTCAATCCCGGCGATCCGAGCGATCGGCGAATCCGGTTTGCCGGCAAGAACGTCGCCTCAAAGGCGACTCCGGTTCCGTCTGCATCGATGATGCACAGCCGCGACCGGGCTGCTGCATTCGGTGGAAGGGCTGATTTTGAGCGTCGAGGGCGAGGACCGTCCGGTCTTCGTGCCTGCCGGCCGCGGGATCGCCAGCCACGTTCGACCCGCCATGACAGCGCTCGGTCTCGATCCGAACACCGCGATTGTCGTCGGCGGGCCTTCCACGACATCCGGCGCCGCGATCCAGATCCGACCCGGCGATGCACTGACCCAGCGACCTCCGACGCAAGGCGAACTCGATGCGGCGCTCGCGCGAATGGGTGCGGGCCTACGGGCATCGCGCGCTGGCCGTCGCCTGATCGCGATCTTCGACTCGCATCATCGGGAGCTGATCGATCTTGTAGACCATCGCCGGCCCGTGACGGTTGCCTGGCAGCGTATGAAGGGGCCGGCATTCGTCGCCGCCGCACTGGACGCGATCCGCGTCGGCGCTGCGGACGCCGATGCCCAGAACGGTCGCGGGCCATTCCCTCGACGAACTTGCTGGCCCGCATGCTGGCCGATGTCCTGCGACAGGAAGGCAGCCCGCGACTAAAACACGCAATCGATGACGAGGGCGAGTTCCTCACCGAGATCGTCCGCCGCTGCGATCGATTCGATCAGGTGATGGCCATGCTGGACGACCATCGTCCGATCAGCGCGCCGGTGTCCTGATGATCCCATTGCCGCTCGCGCGAGCACAGCTGCTGAGTCTGCCCGGCGTCGTCGGCGTGGGCTACGGGCTGAAGGAGCGGGACGGCGCGCTCACGCCTCTCCCTGCGTGGCGTGTCTACGTGCGGGAGAAGCGTCCTCAGGGCATTTGCTGCGGCTCGCCGAGCGCATTCCGTCGCTCATCGAGGGTCTGCCTACCGACGTCATCGAGTGTGCGCGCGTACACGCCTGCGCCGGATCTGCGGTGCCGTTGGCGCTCGAGGCAGCCGCTGCGCGAACGCGAAGGTGTCCCTCGAACGCCGGGTGCTTCGCCTGGCGTCGGGACGATGGACGGCCGGTGATGCTCAGCACGTGGCACGTCCTGTTTGGACGCGGCGGCGAAGGGCAGCAAGTGGTGTGGCTCGTCGACGGCCGACGCGGTGCCACGCGGTTTCACGAGATCGGCAGGACGCTCGACGGACGTATCGGCACCCTCCACCTCGACGAGGGCGACTGTTATGTCGACTGCGCTATCGCGTCGTACGCGCCAGCGCAGTGCGATCCGCTCGATGGCGTTCTCATTCGGGCCTGCCGCCGCTGGTTCGACCGGTACCGCATGCGATGGCGCTTCGGCACCGGGCTGATCGAAGGTCCGACAGCCGGTCACGACTCCGCGGTCCTTGTCGGCCGGCGTGACCAAGGGCGCCGCCACGCACACGACGGACGGCATCGTCGTGGACGTGTGCTATCCGGACGTGGCGATGGTCGAGCAGCGATCGTATCCAGCGCCCGGCCAGTTGCTGCTGCAATCGGCGGCACCGGATCGGCCGTTCTCGGCCGAAGGCGATTCGGCGTCGCGGTGATTAACGAGACGCGGCGCATCGTCGGCCTGCTGTGGGGCACCAATGCACGGGGAGAAGGCGTCGCCAGTCCCCATCCGCCCGGTGCTGCACTCCCTGCGCATTAAGCTCCACGCGCCGGAGCGGGGAGAAGCGCGAGCGTAACAACATGCAGCTGACCGCCGCGATCTCGATCGGAAATGAGAAGTCGAGCAGCAACGCCGGGACGCTCGGCTGCTTCGCCGTGGCGACGGGCGGCGGCCAAGTCCTCCTCAGTTGTAACCACGTCGTGTTCGATGCGGGCGCGTCCAGGCATGATCGCGATCACCCCGACCGCCGGCAGTTGCCGCTCCTGCTGTGCGAAGAACATCATCGCCCGACGCGACGATGGCGGGCCGCCAAGGCAACATCAGTACTAGCGCCGGGCAGACGTACGTCGACTGCGCCATCGCGCGCCTGCGACCGGGCGTGACGGGCATCAACCGCGTTGCTGGCCTCAGCGGGACGGCGCGCGTGGGTGGTGCGTCGGTGGGGAACTTGCTCCAGGGCACGCATGCCGCAGTGCAGGGCGAGCGGGTCACTATCGCCAGCTACCGGCGGCTCATTACCGGCCGGATTACGAACGTCAACCGGGACATTCCCATCGATGCCTCGACGTTCCAGCGACGCCAGCAATACGTAGGGTTCTGTGTAACCTACTCGTTCAGGTTCAGGTCTTGCTCTGGACTATCTCGCCAGCGGGCAGGCGCCGGGGGTGGTATCGCAAGCCGGCGCGCCGCAGCCGCAAACCGAGACGGAACTGCCGCGGTGGGAGAGGCCGGGCGAGGGCGACCTCTTCCGCCCCACCGAGCTTCAATTCGCCGATGGTGAGCCCGATACGGCGAGCCGGCTGCCCAAGCCGTAGTCGAAAGCAAGCGGCCGCCGCGCCGGCCCCGGCCGCCGCGCCCGCCCAAACCGGGGAGCGACACCACCATCCCGGTCGAAGGCATGCGCAAGCTCATCGCCGAGCACATGGTCCGCAGCGAGCGCACCGCGCCGCACGTCACCACCGTCTTCGAGGCCGACCTGTCGGCCGTGCTGGCCCACATGGCCGCCAACAAGGACGCCTTCGCCCGCGACGGCGTCACCCTGACCCTCACCGCCTATTTCGTCGGCGCCGCCGTGGCCGGCCCTCCAGGCAGTGCCCTGGTCAACAGCCAGTGGGCCGAAGACAGGATTGTGCTCAAGCGCGAGATCAATATCGGGATGGCCGTGGCGCTGGACGAAGGGCTGATCGTGCCCGTCATCAAGCATGCCGGCGAGAAGTCGCTGCCAGGGCCTGGCGCGCGAGATCAACGACCTGGCCCGCCGCGGCCGGCGCCAAGGCCCTCAAGGCCGACGAGGTCCAGGGCGGCACCTTCACCATCACCAACCACGGCGTCAGCGGCTCGCTGTTCGCCACGCCCATCATCAACCAGCCCCAGACCGCCATCCTGGGCGTCGGCGTCATGCAGAAGCGCGTCGTCGTTCAGCGCCGAACGGCGGCGATTCCATCGCCATCCGGCCCGATGGTCTATCTGACGCTCACCTTCGACCACCGCGTGCTCGATGGCGCCGTCGCCGACCGTTTTATGGCAAGCTAAAAGAGAGAGCTCGAGAGCTGGCGCTGACCCTGCTCCCCGAAGGGCATCCAGCTGGAGTCCCGCGGCCCATCTGCTGTTCAATTTGCCAATGCGGTTATAACACATGTAGAGCGAGCTGTGAAAGAACGCTTGAAGGATGAAGATGGAGCAGATGAGTCGATGTAGTAGTGTATGCTTCAGGTGCAAGCACACTAAGTGCATCGAGAGCCGGGTGGGTGTTAAAAGCCGTGGTCTCAACTCTCCATGGCATTACCCTGGTAGACTGTATGAGCTGACCCTCTAGATCTCCTAAAGTGCTTTTGTGGGTGCTGCATGGGGCTCAGAGGTTGCTTCCGCCGAGACAGCGCGCAAGGTGCGTACGATAGCGGCTGGGATGAGTGGGACGCTCGACAGGCGGCAAACTTGAAATAAATAAAAATAGCTCATACTCAAGTATCATATAGCATCAAAAAGAAAAATTCAACATCCCTATAAACCCTTTTGTATTACTACTCACGTTTATTACAATAACTATAGATTTTTAATCTTCTGGTCGTTTATTCTTTTTCAGTCAGTCACATGACAAAGTAAAAGTGTTCTCGACAAACAAAGTAAAGGGAGAAGAAAGGAGCCCTCGAATCCGTCAATCATGGCTGCCGCCCTGTTAAATGTTTGAGCGCCTCTGTTAGCCTTGTAATCGCTGTAGGCACATCTTCAAAAGACAATGCACTCACAGCCTCCTTACTAAGCTCTTGAGCATCCACCATTGTGACCACATGACGACGTAATCATTTGGTGGAGAAACCGGGTGTGATGTAACTGCAGCTTGTGCTGCTTGGACAGGCCTCGGAGCTGGCCTCGGCGCTGGCTTGGGCACCACTGCCACAAGGAGGAGGAGGAGGAGGCGCGACTGCAGGAGGCATTGTAGGCGGTGCAGGGGCAGACGCAGGTGCTGGGGTAGGTGCGGAGGTAATACAAATGCCGGCTGAGCGGGTGGCGGGGAGGAGCCGGCATATCCAGCAGCGGTGAAGGCACCGGTGGAGGCAGTCCTGCACGCTGCAGGAGGCTGATATGACATCCACCGGCGCCTGTGCCGGTACAGAAGGCGTCCAATCTTCCTCTTCTGGTGCAGCAGGTGCAACAGGGGAAGTGGAAGGCAGTTAGCACAGGCTTCTGGGAGTGCAGGTTCCGTCTCCGGAGCGGCCAGCCTGTAGTCCTCAGCTGTGGACAGTCCATATCCCAGTCAGTCACGAATGAGTAGGAGGAGGCAAGCCAACGCGTAGATTTCCTCTACTTCTACCTCTGGCGGGCCTTCCTCTGGGTAATAAACAGCAGAAGTCCCTGCCTCGACACATGTGGAGGGGTTTCACCGGGGACTACAACCTGGCGCTCCTGTAACTGTCTGCGAGCGTCAGCTTTTGCAGGGGTGCTCTCCATCCCAGGCCGTATATCTGTGATAGTGCCGTTTTCGACTCTGTGGGCGGCGCCGTCGCGGCAAAACATAAGGGTTGTCCAATAGTAAAGTCTCTAGAGGATGAAGGGCAGGAACAGGAAGAAGGCACGAAAAGAAAGCCGGTGCAGGTGCAGCATTAGGGGGAGGGAGAGGAGGGAGAGGGCCCTGGGCAGGGATTGTATTGCCAGAAGGACCGGTGTCAGCTGGTGCTGCTGGCAGCTGGTGCTACCGCTGCAAGAAAAACAATAAAGAGTATAAACAATCGTCATAATTTTTGTCAGGGTGCAAACGCAATTAAGCAGCTGCAATAAATAACAAATCAAACACATTCATTAAGGTTTTTAGAGTCTTCCTATCTCTCTTATCTTACCAGTCGCTTCCAGATTATCCAGAGCATCCATCCAGGGAGCGCGTCATCATCATATTCCTCGGTAAACTGCACAGCTGGCGGGGCATCGGGTTCCCGCCCGCCTTTAAAGCCTTTTGTATATTTGTAGCTCTCCACATCGCATACCTGTGAAGTTGATGCGCCTGGGCAAGTAAAGGGCCAAACTGTGTTGCCACGTTGAAGAAGCTTGACATCACGTTGTAGAAGATTGTGCGAGTGGGGGCACCTCTGTGCCCCATTCTATCCCGCTTGTTCTCGACCCTGGCAAAAATCATTTTGGCCCACTTTAGCACTCTGCTGGGTCTGTTTCTTTGTTTATACCCAGGTTGGGACGTGTCTGCTCGAGCTTATCGGCTATAGCGATAACCAGACCTTGGATGCGAGGGTCTAGGTTGTTGTAGCCGAGCTTCACTAGTCCATGGCGTACATGCGACAGTAAAAGGCAACCTTGGGTCGCAAATTTGGATCTCTTCTGCTCGATCGAGATACGGTATGATGGCATTTTTCTGCTTCTTAGGAAAAGCTTCGTCAGCCATCGTGGAAGTTGGAGAACGCTGCGCTGATCACAAAAGATTAATGCAAATCCAAGAGCAATTTTAGCAGAACACCGAAGGGTATCTTGTGCTTGCTGGTATGATATACGTGCCTTCAATAAACTATTTTTATGTCCCTGTGTTGCAAGATTTCCAAACAGAAGGTGAACGCGGTGGACAGCAATAAGGGAAAAGGTGGTGGTTGGTGCTGTGTGTGTTGTTTATTGGCCTGTTGCTCAAGCTTCAGTTTTAGGTGTTTGCTTAGGCTGAACAACGCAAGGAGGCGGCCGGCCAGATCCGGCCAGATCGAGACCCGCGTGCGCCGTGTCGCTCCCGTTCGACTGTTCTGTGGTGCGGTCGCGCTGGCCGGCGGCGCGCTGTTGGTCGCGATCGCGCTGACGACGGACGGCGACCGCGTCCGCGCGGAGGAGACCCTCTCCGTGCTGCTCGCGCTCGGCGTCCTGCTGGGCGAGCTCCTGCCGCTCAAGATCCCGCGCCGCGGCGAGCACGAGGAGCTGACGGTCAGCACGACCTTCGCGTTCGCCCTGCTGCTGGTGGCCGGTCTCGGGCCTGCGGTCGCGGCCCAGTCGGTGGCGTCGGTCATCCAGGATGTCGTGTCGCGCAAGCCGCTGTGGCGGATCGCGTTCAACCTCGGCCAGTACGCGTTCTCGCTCGGGGCCGCGAGCCTCGTCCTCTCGACGACCGGCGTGGGCGGGCCCGACGGCGCGGCGCCGTTCGTGGCCGCCGACCTGCCGGAGATCGCGGTTGCCGCCGCGGTGTTCTACGTCGTCAACGCGAGCCTCGTCGGCGTGGCCGTCGCGCTCTACGTGGAGCAGCCCGTCGGGCGCTACGTCCGCGGCGACCTCGGGTTCAGTGCCGTCACCGCGGCGGTGCTCCTGTGCCTGGCGCCGATCGTGGTGGTCTCCCTGCGCGCGATGCCCGAGCTGTACCCGCTGTTCATCGTGCTGCTGCTGGCGGTCTACTCGGCCGGTCGTCAGGCCGCGCGCCGCCACCACGAGGCGATGCACGATCGCCTCACCGGGCTGATCAACCGGCAGCGCTTCTGCGAGATCGTCGACGAGCGGATCGCGGCGCGCGAGCCGCGGCTGGCGATCCTGCTGCTCGACCTCGACCGCTTCAAGGATGTCAACGACGCGCTCGGCCACACCTACGGCGACCGGATGCTGCAGCAGGTCGCCATGAGGCTCGCCGCCGAGGTGCCGCATCCGTCGCTGATCGCGCGCCTGGGCGGCGACGAGTTCGCGGTGCTGCTCGCGCCGGCGGTGAGCGAGCGCGACGCGCTCGCCGCCGCGCGCCGCGTCGCCACGGCGCTGCGCGGCCCGTTCGAGGTCGAGGGCGTGGCGCTGGACGGCGAGGCCAGCATCGGCGTCGTCATGTACCCGGAGGACGGCGGCGACAGCGACACGCTGCTGCAGCGCGGCGACGTGGCGATGTATCGCGCCAAGGATCGCCAGGTGGGCTACGCGCGCTACAGCCGCGCGGACGACCACCACAGCCCGGCTCGGCTCGGGCTCATGGCGGAGCTGCGCGGAGCGATCGAGGGCGGCCAGCTCGTCCTGCACTACCAGCCGAAGATCGACCTGCGCAGCGGCCAGGTCTGCGGAAGCGAGGCGCTCGTGCGCTGGGAGCATCCCGAGCTCGGCCTCTTGCTCCCCGCGGCGTTCCTGCCGCTCGCGGAGAGCACGAGCATGATCCGGCCGCTGACGAGCTGCGTGCTCGCGGAGGCGCTTGCGGACGTGAGCGCCTGGCAGGAGAACGGGCTCGACCTCGGCGTCGCGGTGAACGTGTCGGCGCGCTGCCTGCTGGACCCGACGTTCCCCGCGACGGTTCGCGAGCTGCTCGCCGGCGCCGGCGTGAGGCCCGCACGGCTCTCACTGGAGCTGACCGAGAGCGCGATCATGGCCGACCCGACGCTGACCGCGTCGATCCTCGAGGAGCTGCACCGGATGGGCGTCGTGCTGTCGATCGACGACTTCGGCACGGGCTACTCGTCGCTGTCCTACCTGCAGCAGTTGCCCGTCGAGGAGCTGAAGATCGACCGCTCGTTCGTGGCCGCGATGGCCGAGGAGACGAGTGCGGTGATCGTGCGCTCGACGATCGATCTGGGTCGCAACCTCGGCCTGCGCGTCGTCGCGGAGGGCGTCGAGAACGACGACATCCTTGCCCAGCTGCGCGAGCTGGGCTGCCCGGTCGCGCAGGGCTTCGCCATCAGCCGGCCGCTGCCTGAGCCGGCGTTCGTCGACTGGGTCCTGCACCGCGACGGCGGCCCCGCCGGGTCCCCGAAGCTGGTCGCCTGATGCTGCTCGTGCTGCTCGCCGTGGCGTGCATCGTCAGCGTGCCGCTGCGCGGCGGATCGCTGCGCCGGCTGAGCACGCTGCGGCTGCGCGCGGAGTGGGCGGCGCTCGGCGCGCTCGCCGGCCAGGTCCTCGTGCTGGGTGTGTTCGCGGGCGGCGCCGCCTGGTGGCATGCCGTCGCCCACGTCGCCACCTATGGGCTCGCCGCGTGGTTCGTCTGGGCCAACCGGCGGATCCCCGGCATCGCCCTGCTCGCGCTCGGCGGCGCGATGAACCTGACGGCGATCGCCGCCAACGACGGCGTGATGCCGACCAGCGCCTGGGCCGAGCGCGTCGCCGGGCTGGAGCCCACCGGCGTGTTCGCCAACTCGGCGCCGCTGGCGCACCCGCACCTGCTGTGGCTGGGCGACGTCCTGCCCGTGCCGCTGCCGCTCGGCCTCAGCAACGTGCTGAGCGTCGGCGACCTGCTGATCTACGCAGGCGCGCTGGTGCTGCTGCAGCGGACGTGCGTCGCCCGGCCCGCCGTAGGGTATGCCGGGCCGCGTGCCCGAGCCTCTGCCATTCGAGCGCCCGCTGGGCGCGATGCCCGGTGGCATCCGGGTCTGGGCGCCGAAGGCCGCAGCGGGTGGCGGTCCGCCTGGGGAAGGACGACCACCCGCTCGCGCCTGAGGGCCTCGGCGTGTGGAGCGGCTCGCCGCCGCTCCAAGGCGGTGACGACTACTGGCTCGTGCTCGACGGCAAGCGCCTGCCGGACCCGTGCACGCGCCTTCAGCCCAAGGGGCTGCGCGGGCCGTCGCGGTGGTGGATCCCGGTGCCTGGACGTGGACCGACGCGCGCTGGAAGCGCGTGCGTCTGCGCGACCTCGTGCTGCTGGAGGTCACGTCGGCACGTTCACGGCCGAGGGCACGTTCGACGCGGCGATCGGGCAGCTCGAGCGCCTGCGCGATATCGGCATCACCGGGATCGAGCTGCTGCCGATCGCGGCGTTCCCGGGCGAGCGGGGGTGGGGCTACGACGGCGTCTACCCTGGTCGGCCCAGGCGGCGTACGGTGGCCCCGACGGGCTGCAGCGGCTCGTCGACGCCGCGCACGCGGCCGGTATCGCCGTGATCCTCGACGTCGTCCCCAACCACGTCGGGGCGTCGGGGGAGCGCGCGCTGCGCGCGTTCGGCCCGTACTTCACCGGGCGCTACTCGACGCCGTGGGGCGAGGCGCTCAATTACGACGACGGCGACTCGGGCGCGGTGCGCGAGTGGCTGCTGCAGGCGTGCGAGATGTGGATCCGCGACGTGCACGTCGACGGACTGCGGCTCGATGCGATCCACGCGGTGTTCGACCAGGGCGCCGAGCACGTGATCGCTGAGCTCACGCGCCGCGTGCACGCCGTCGATCCGCGCGCGCTCGTGATCGCGGAGTCGGGGCTGAACGACCCCAAGGTCATCCGCCGCGCGGGCGGGCCGGGTCAGGGCGGCTGGGGCTGCGACGCGCAGTGGGCCGATGACTTCCACCACGCCGTGCGCACGCTCGTGAGCGACGAGCGCGAGGGCTACTACGCGGAGTTCGGCGAGGTGGCGCAGCTCGCCAAGGCGTTCGACCGCCCTTTCGTCCACGACGGCGGCTACTCGGCGTTCCGCCGCCAGCGCTTCGGGGCGCCCGCTCCGGACCGCAGGCCCGAGCAGTTCGTCGTGTTCGACCAGAACCACGACCAGGTCGGCAACCGCGCCTTCGGCGACCGGCTCGATCCGAAGGCGCTGCGCCTCGCCCAGTTCTGCGTGCTGCTCTCGCCGTTCACGCCGATGCTGTTCATGGGCGAGGAGTACGGCGAGCGCGCGCCGTTCCAGTTCTTCAGCGACCACATCGACAAGCGGATCGCGAAGGCGACGCGCGAGGGGCGCCGGCGCGAGTTCGCCGTGTTCGCGGCGTTCGCCGGCGAGGAGATCCCGGACCCGCAGGACCCGGCCACGTTCGAGGCGTCGAAGCTCACCCACAAAGGGGCGCGCGGCCACGCGCAGCTCGTCCGCGAGCTGCTCGCGGCGCGGCGCGAGCTACCGCCCGGAAATGCAGGCGTCGAGGCGTTCGACGAGCGGGCCAGGTGGCTGCGCGTGCGCCGCGGCCCGTTCGAGCTGCTGATGAACTTCGGCCGCGCCCAGACGATCCCGGCCAAGGGCCGCGAGGTCGTCGTGACGACGCGGCGCGGCGAAGGTTCAGGATGGTGGCGTGCGACTGGGAGCGATGACAGGGGCGCTCGTCCGTTGAGCCGCGAGCTGTGGCCGGGCCGGCCGTTCCCGCTCGGCCCGACCTGGGACGGACAGGGGACGAACTTCTCCCTGTTCAGCGAGCACGCCGAGCGCGTGACGCTGTGCCTCTTCGACGGCGACGCCGAGGAGCAGGTCGAGCTGCGCAACCACACGGCGCACAACTGGCATGTCTACCTGCCGGGGGTCGGGCCCGGCCAGCGCTACGGCTACCGCGTCCACGGGCCCTACGCGCCCGAGCACGGCTTCAGGTTCAACCCGGTGAAGCTGCTCATCGACCCGTACGCGAAGGCGATCGAGGGGCCGATCGACTTCGGCGAGGCGAACGTGCTGCCGTACGTGCCCGACCCGGAGGGTGTCCGGGATGACGTCGACCTCGAGCTCGACGACGAGGACGACGCCGCTGCGATCCCGAAGTGCCTCGTCGTCGACGAGCGCTTCGACTGGGAGGGCGACCGCCCGCCGCAGCGCCCGTGGTCGGAGACGGTCATCTACGAGACGCACGTGAAGGGCTTCACCCAGCGCCGCGACGACCTGCCGCCCGAGGACTGCGCGGCACCTACGCGGGGCTGGCCAGCGACGAGGCGCTCGGCTACCTCAAGGAGCTCGGCGTCACGGCGGTCGAGCTGCTGCCGGTGCACCACATCGCCGACGAGTCGTTCCTCCACGACAAGGGCCTGACGAACTACTGGGGGTACTCGTCGATCGGCTACCTCGCGCCGCACGCGCTCTACGCGGCGACCGGCCGCCACGGCGAGCAGGTGCGCGAGTTCAAGGGCATGGTCAAGGCGCTGCACCGCGCGGGCATCGAGGTGATCCTCGACGTCGTCTACAACCACACCGCCGAGGGCAACCACCTGGGGCCGATGCTGTCGTTCCGGGGTGTCGACAACCTCGCCTACTACCGGCTGGTCCCCGACGATCTGCGCCACTACATGGACTACACGGGGACGGGGAACACGCTGGACGCGCGCAACCCCGCCGTGCTGCGCCTGATCATGGACTCGCTGCGCTACTGGGTCACCGAGTGCCACGTCGACGGCTTCCGCTTCGACCTGGCCTCGACGCTGGCGCGCGGGCTCTACGACGTCGATCGGCTGAGCGCGTTCTTCGACACGATCCACCAGGACCCGGTGCTCTCCCAGGTCAAGCTGATCGCGGAGCCGTGGGATGTCGGGCCCGGCGGCTACCAGGTCGGCAACTTCCCGGTGCTGTGGAGCGAGTGGAACGGGATCTACCGCGACGTCGATGCGCGACTTCTGGCGCGGCGAGGCATCCCTCGCGGACTTCGCCGAGCGCTTCGCCGGCTCGAGCGATCTCTACGAATCCGACGGCCGCAAGCCGTTCGCGTCGATCAACTTCGTCACAGCGCACGACGGCTTCACGCTCTCGCGATCTCGTCTCCTACAACGAGAAGCACAACGAGGCCAACCAGGAGGACAACAAGGACGGCACCGACGACAACCGCTCATGGAACTGCGGCGTCGAGGGCCCGACCGACGACCCGGACGTGAACGCGCTGCGCGCGCGCCAGCGGCGCAACTTCATCGCGACGCTGCTGCTGAGCCAGGGCGTGCCGATGCTGCTCGGCGGCGACGAGCTGTGCCGCACGCAGCACGGCAACAACAACGGCTGGTGCCAGGACAACGAGCTGTCCTGGTACGACTGGAACCTCGGCGGCGAGGGGCGCGAGCTGCTGGATTGGACGCGGCGGCTGATCGCGCTGCGCAACGCCGAGCCCGTCTTCCGCCGCGAGCACTTCCTCGAGGGCGACCGCGCCGACGGGCTGCCCGACGTGTGGTGGTTCAGGCGCGACGGCCGCCGGATGACGCGGCGCGACTGGGAGAACCACGAGCTCGGTTGGCTCGGCGTGTTCCTGAGCGGCGACCACACCGACATGGTCGACGCGCATGGACAGCCCGTGAACGGGGACTCCTTCCTCGTCGTGGTCAACGTCAGCCCCGAGGACGTCATCTTCCGCCTGCCCGCCGCCCGCCTCGGCTCGCGCTGGACCGTGGAGATGACCAGCGCGGATCCCGGCCTGCCGGCGGGGGAGCGCGAGCTGCGCGCTCGCGAGGAGCTCTACATGACGGCCCGCTCGATCACGGTCCTGCGCCGGGCGTGACCTCGCGACCGCTACGCGGTGCTGTGGGTCGGACCCTGACCACGTTCCGCGCCACCTACCGTCTCCAGCTCGGCACCGACCTCGACCTGCGCGCCGCGCGCGAGCTGCTGCCCTACCTCGACGACCTCGGGATCTCGCACGTCTATCTGTCGCCGGTCGGCAGGCGCGCGCCGGCTCGACGCATGGCTACGACGTCATCGATCCCGCGGCGATCTCGCGCGAGCTCGGCGGCAACGACGAGCTGCGCGCGCTCAGCGCCGACGGCCCGCGAACGGGATGGGGCTGATCCTCGATGTCGTCCCGAACCACATGGCGGCCGACGACGCGAACGCCTACTGGGTCGACCTGCGGCTGCGGCGGAAGTTCTTCGACATCGACGAGGCGACCGGCCGTGGCGGCGCTTCTTCGACATCGACGAGCTGGCCGGCGTGCGCCAGGAGGACCCGGAGGTGTTCGACATCACCCATCGGCTCGTGCTCGAGCTCGCCCGTGAGGGCGTGGTCGACGGGCTGCGGATCGACCATCCCGACGGCCTGGCGGATCCGGCGGGCTACCTGCGGCGGCTGGCCGACGGAGGCGCCGAGCACGTGTGGGTGGAGAAGATCCTGGACCCCGACGAGCACCTGCGCGACTGGCCGGTCGAGGGAACCGTCGGCTACGAGTTCGCCAACGACGTGACGGCGCTGTTCTGCGACCCGGCGGCGGAGCGGGTCTTCGAAGAGCTGTGGGGGGGCGGCCGCGCCCGTTCGCGGAGCTCGCCGACGAGGCCAAGCTCGAGCAGGCCACGACGACGTTCGCCCCCGAGCTCGAGCGGCTGCGGCGGCTGGCCGACCTTCCCGGGCTCGCCGAGTCGGCGGCCTCGCTGCCGATCTACCGGACCTACGTGCAGGCGGGGCTGGTCACCGACGAGGACCGCGCCGCACTCGCGGGGTGCGAGCCGGCGGTGCGCGAGGAGGTGCTCGCCGGCGGGCCGTTCGCGACGCGCTTCCAGCAGACGACGCCGGCGGTGATGGCCAAGGGCGTCGAGGACACGGCGTTCTACCGGCACGTCCGGTTCCTGGCGCTGAACGAGGTGGGTGGCGACCCGTCGCGCTGGTCGTTGCCGGTCGACGGCTTCCACGCCGGCAACCTCGAGCGCGCCGAGCGCTTCCCGCGCGGTCTGCTCGTCTCGACCACGCACGACACCAAGCGCTCCGGCGACGTGCGCGCGCGCCTGCTCGGCCTGACGGCGATGGCTGTCGACTGGGCCGGCGCTGTGCGCTCGTGGCACGCGGTCAACGCGGAGCTCGGCTCGATCCCGTGGCGCGAGGAGCTGCTCGTCTACCAGACGTTGCTGGGCACCTGGCCGATCACCCCAGACCGCCTCGAGCCCTACCTCGAGAAGGCGCTGCGCGAGGCGAAGGTCACGTCGAACTGGATCGAGCCGGACCTCGAGCACGAGGCCCGCGTGAAGCGCTTCGCGGTCGGCCTGCTCGACCACGGGCCGTTCCGGTACGGCTTCGACGGCGTCGTCGCCCGCGCGGCGGAGCTCGGCGAGCGGATCGCGCTTGCCCAGACGCTGCTGAAGCTCACCTGCCCCGGCGTTCCCGACGTCTACCAGGGCGACGAGCTGTGGGCGCTCTCGCTCGTCGATCCCGACAACCGCCGCCCGGTTGATTGGGCCGCGCGACGCGTCGCTCTGGACGCGTTGCGCGGCGGTGAGCCTCCTACCCGCGAGACGGCGAAGCTCCACCTCATCTGGGCCGTGCTCGACCTGCGCCGCCGCCGGCCCGACCCGTTCGCCGGCGGCTACGCGCCGATCCCTGCCGGCGACGACGTCTGCGCGTTCATGCGCGGCGATGACGTGCTGGTGGCGGTCGCACTGCGCGAGCGCTGGGACGTGCCGTCCTGGTCGCTGCCGCCGGCCGCGGAGGGAACGTGGCGCGACGCGATCACGGGCGCGGAGTTCGAGCTGCCCTCGCACGCGAGCGCAGCCGGCGTGCTGGGACCCGAGGGCCGCGCGGTCCTCGAGCGCGTCGACTGACCGCGTGGCTACGTCGTCGAGATGAGGCCGCCGTCGATCGTGTAGTTGGCCCCGGTGACGTTCGCGATCCGGTTCGACGCGAGCATGGTGACGAGCGCGGCCACCTCCTCGGGCGTCGTGAACCGTCCGCTGGGAATGCCGCCCATTCCCGCGACGATCCGCTCCCGCGCCGTCGCGGCGTCGACGCCGGTCGCCTCCCCGACGGCCGCCGCCACACCGTGCTCGCCGAGCCAGAGGTCCGTCTCGACCGGGCCCGGGGACACGGAGCTGATGCGGATGCCCCGAGGCCCGAACTCCTTCGACAGGGCCTTGCTGGCGTTCACCAGCGCAGCCTTCGCAGCGCCGTAATCGATCACGCCGCCGTCCGGGTGGTAGAAGGCATTGACCGAGCGCGACGTTGACGATGGTGCCACCGCCCTGGTCGAGCATCGGCGCCAGGGCCGCGCGGATCGCGCGCAGCGCGGTGAAGAAGTTCATCTGCAGCGCCCACTCGAACTCCTCGTCGCTGATGGCGAGGAAGCCCTCGAGCCGCAGGCGGACGGCGCCGACGTTGTTGACGAGGACATCGATGCGCCCGTGGTCCTGCACAGCACCTTCGATCAGCCGTGCCGGTGCAGAGGGCTCGGTGAGATCGAGTGCCACGGCGCTCACGCCCTCCAGGCCCTCGAGCGTCTCGGTGCTGCGCGCGCTCCCCACCACAGTCGCTCCTTCTGCGGCCAGCGCCTGGGTGATCGCCAGCCCGATCCCCTTGCTGGCCCCGGTGACGATGGCGACCTTGCCTTCCAGGTGCAGATCCATCGACCGAGCCTAGCCACGCCCGCCGGGCCGCGGGGGCACAGGCGGCGAGTGCAGCAGCACGCGGACGACGTCGATCGCCTTCTCCACGTCGGGCTCGGTGCCGGTGATGATGTCGCTGTAGATGAAGGACTCAGCGACGCGCACGAGCAGGTAGGCGAGCGTGTCGACGTCGAGCGCCGGCTCCAGCGTCCCCGCTTCGACCTCCGCGACGAGCAGCTCGCGGGCCACCGCGATCATCCGCTCCTGCACCGGGCCCTGCTTGGAGGTCAGGACGCGGAGCGCCAGCTCGGCGTCCTGCTCGATGAACCGGCGCAGCGGAGCGAATGACGCGTTGGCGTGCGTGAAGCGGTCGAACACGTCGACGATGTGGTCCGCCCCGGTGCCGGTTGCCTGCGCCCTTGCCTGGGCCATCCCCTGCTCGGCGAACGACCACAGCACCTCGCCGATCAGCCGTTCGCGCGAACCGACCCAGCTGTAGAGGGTCGCGCGGCTGACCCCGAGCTCCTTGGCCAGCGCGCCCATGTCCAGTCGCTCGCCGGCCACCCAGCGCCGCCGGGCGAGGGCGAGGGCATCCACGGGCGTCGGGCGAGGCGTGGCGCGCAGCGCGCGCTCCAACCGGGTCTCGGTCACGTCCAGGAGCATAGACGATCCAGATGATTGTTGACATCACTAGACAAAACGAGTAAATGTCTAGTCATGCTCAAACGCGCCGCCGCCCTCGCCGTTCTCGTCGCTCTCGCCGCCGCCGGCCTCGCCCAGGCCAGGCAGCCGAAGCTGACCGTCCCCCGGTCGAAGCTGCGCGGGGCGCTCACCTGCGACCGCTCGCTCGCGCACGCCCGTAAGGACCCCGTCCTGCTCGTCCACGGCACGTTTGCCGACAGCGCGATCAACTGGAGCTGGAACTACGCCAAGGTTCTCCCGACGACCGGCCGCCGCGTCTGCTGGGTCGATCTGCCGGACAAGGCGGCCGGGGACATTCAGGTCTCGGCGCAGTACGTGGTGTCGGCGATCCGCGACATCGCGAAGCGCAGCCATCACCGCGTGGCGATCATCAGCCACTCGCAAGGCGGGCTCGAGGCGCGCTGGGCGCTGCGCTGGTGGCCGTCCCTGCGTCCGCTTGTGTCCGACGCGATCCTGCTGGTCTCGCCGAACCACGGCGCGGTCTACCCCGACATGGCGTGCGCGCAGCCGGGCTCCTGCGCGGCTGCCGCTGTACCAGATGATGAGCTCGTCGACGTTCCTCGCGGCGCTCGATCGCGGAGGCGACGCCATCGGCCGGGTCCCGTTCACGTCGATCGCCACGCGCGACGACACGATCTTCGTCGGGCCCGATCAGGCGGCGCTCAAGCCCACCGGCCCCACCACTCGCAACTTCGTCCTGCAGGACCTCTGCCGCGGCCATGTCGCCCAGCACAACGACCTCCCCTTCGATGGTCCGGCCTACCAGATCGCGCTCGACGCCCTCAACCACCCCGGCCCGGCCAGCGCCAGGCGCCTGACCGCGGCGACGGTCTGCGCATCGGACACCATGCCCGGCGTCGAGCGCGCCGACGCCGAGGCGCGCCTGGCGGCCTACACCTCGACGCTCGTCGGGCTGCTCGGCCCGACGGGACCCAAGGCGCAGGGCGAGCCGGCGCTGGCGGCCTATGCGCGGTAGGGAGCCGGTCGGTCAGTAGTCTGGAGCGCGGTCATGGCACCGCGTCGGCTCACCGTGTTGCTCCTGTCCTGGGAGTACCCGCCCGTCGTCGAGGGCGGCCTGGCGCGCCACGTGCGCAAGCTCGCCGAGAACCTCGTCGCGGACGGGGTGGAGGTGCACGTGCTGACGCGCGGGTCGTCGCGGCTGCCGGCCGTCGAGGACCGCCGCGGCGTGATCGTGCACCGCGTGCGGGAGAAGCCCTACCCGAAGGAGCTGCCGCAGTTCATCGCCTGGGTGCGGCGGATGAACGAGGACATGCTGGCGGCGGGGCGTGTCCTCGCCGAGGAGCTCGACATCGACCTCGTCCACGGCCACGACTGGCTCGTCGCCGTGGCCGGCAAGCGGCTCGCCGACCACGCGCGCGTCCCGTTCGTCACCACGATCCACGCGACCGAGTACGGCCGCCACCAGGGCTGGGTGCACCAGCCGCCGATGTCCGACATCCACCGCACCGAGCGCTGGATGGCGCACTGCGCCGATCAGGTGATCGTGTGCTCGCACTACATGCGCGGCCACGTCGCCGACGTCTATGACCTGCAGGAGGATCGCGTCGAAGTGATCCCCAACGGGATCGACCCGGACGACCTGGTGCCGGTCGACGACCTCGACGCGCTCAGAGCCCGCTTCGCCGAGCCCGACGAGAAGCTCGTCCTCCTGATCGGCAGGCTCGTCTACGAGAAGGGCTTCCAGCTGGCGCTCGATGCGCTGCCCGGGCTGATCGAGGAGGTCGGCGGGCTGCGCTTCCTCGTCGCCGGCTCGGGGTCGCACGAGCAGGCGCTGCGCGAGCAGGCCGCCGAGCTCGGCCTGATGGAGCACGGCACGTTCATGGGCTGGATCGGCGACGACGTCCTGCACTCGCTCTACCGGATCGCGGACCTCTGCGTGATCCCCTCGCTGTACGAGCCGTTCGGCATCGTCGCGCTCGAGGCGATGGCCAGCGGCTGCCCGACGATCGTCGCCGACACAGGCGGGCTGCGGGAGGTCGTGGACCACGAGAAGGTCGGCCTGCGGTTCAACGGCGGGGACGCCGAGCACCTCGCGTTCATGGTCGAGCGGATGCTCACCGACCACGAGCTCAGGGACCGCCTGATCACCCAGGCAGGCGAGCACGTGCTGCGGTTCGACTGGAGCGACATCGCGCGCCAGACCGCTGCCGTATATGCCGAGGTCGCGCCACCCGTGGCGCACCGGGCAGCCCGGTAGGGCACCATAGGGTGGATGCCCGACCCCCCTTCCCAGGCACGAAGCGTCAAGATCGGCGCCGACGAGCGGACCGGCTGGTCGTCGGATCGACCGCGCCGTGAGGGCGCTCCGGCGCGCCCCGTCGACGTCTCCACACGCTGCCGCGTCCTGCGCCCGACCGACCGGATGCGCTACTCGCCCGGCAGCCTGGTGGTCGTCGTGTCGGCGTCGCCCGCCGACCGCGACGCGTTCATCAATCGTGTGATCGAGGAGAAGGGCGCGGTCTTCACGCTCGCGAAGATCCGCGGTCTGATCGAGGGCCGCGTGCCCGCCGAGGAGCTCGACGAGCGGGCCGTGGAGCTCCAGCAGGCGGCGGTCACCAAGCGGCTCGAGGCGGGCGAGAGCGTCGTCATCGGCGTCGAGGGCCTGGGCGCCGAGGAGCGTGACCGCTGGGTGCGCATCGCCCACGGCCTGCGCCGCCCGCGCCACGTGATCCTGCTGGAGACCGCCAAGGGGCAGGTCGGCGAGGACGACGCGACGCCGCTCAACGATCTGCGCACCGCGCTCGATTCCGGCGAGCTCGGCGCCGAGGGCTTCCAGACCGCGATGCGCCTCGGCGGCGCCGCGATCCACGAGCTGAAGCGAATCGTCTTCAGGCCGGCGCCGCGCGACGACTAGGCTGAGGCCCATGCCTCGCCTGTCGCTCGCCCTCGCCCTCGTCCTCGCCGCGGCGTTCGCGCTGGCCGCCGCCGGATCCGCCTCCGCCAAGACCGTCTGGCTCTGCAGCCCGCAGCAGGCCAAGGACCCGTGCGACTACGGGTTGACCACCACGGTGATCAACCCCGACTCGTCGCGCGGCGACGTCCAGCACTTCAAGCGCGCGAGCCACCCGAAGGTCGACTGCTTCTATGTCTATCCCACGGTGAGCGACCAGAAGACGATCAACGCGACGCTCGCCAAGAACCCCGAGATCAAGGCGATCGCGACGTACGAGGCGTCCCGCTTCCAGCAGGGCTGCCGGATGTGGGCGCCGATGTACAAGCAGGTCACGCTGCAGGGGATCCTCGACCCGGCGAACGTCTCTGCCAGTGCCTCCGCCACGGCCTACCGGTCCGCGCGCGCGGCGTTCGACGACTACATCAAGCATTCCAACAAGGGCCGCGGGTTCGTGCTGATCGGCCACTCCCAGGGGAGCTTCATCCTGCGGCAGCTGATCGCCGACGAGATCGACAAGCGCCCGGCGCTGCGGCGGCGGATGGTCTCGGCGCTGCTGCTGGGCGGCAACGTGACCGACAAGGCCTACAAGCACGTCGGCGCGTGCACGAAGGCCGGCGAGACGGGCTGCATCGTCGCGTGGTCGATGTTCCACGACCCGCCGCCGAGCGACTCGCTCTTCGGCCGCACGACGGAGGCGGGGCAGCACGTCGTGTGCACCAGTCCGGACGACCTCGGCGGGTCGTCGAACCTGGAACCCTTCCAGCCGACGGTCCCGTTCCCCGGCACGATCGGCCTGGCGCTCAGCGTGTTCGAGTCGTTCGTGCCGACGGGCGTCGCGACCCCCTGGTTCTCCGAGCCCGGGCGCTACACGGGGTCGTGTGCGACGACCGCCGACGGCGCGAGCTATCTGAAGGTCGACGGCTCGCCCCAGCCCACGCCGGTGCCGACGACCGGCTGGGGGCTGCACCTCGGCGACATGAACCTCGCCATGGGCAACCTGACGACGATCGCGCGCAAGCAGATCGCTGCCTACGTCGCCAAGCACTGACGGTCCCTCGCTCGCCGAGCTCGAGCGCGACCCGCACGCCGCGCTCGCGCGGCTGCGCGAGCGCGCGGGGCCGGTCGCATGGGTGCCGGCGCTCAGGGCGTGGCTCGTACTGGAGCGCGAGCGCGCGCTTGCGGTGATGCGCGACGACGCGACGTTCACCGTCGAGGATCCGCGCTTCACGACCGGCCGCGTCGTGGGGCCGTCGATGCTGACGCTCGACGGTGCAGCGCACGCGCGCCACCGCGAGCCCTTCGCGCGCCCGTTCCGGCGAGCGGCGGTGCTGGAGCGGTTCACGCCGCTGGTCGAGGCGGAGGCATCGCGGCTGGCCGGGGGGCTCGAGCCGGGCGCGGACCTGCGCCGCGGCTTCGCCGGGCCGCTGGCCGCGGCGATCGTCACGCACGCCCTCGGGTTGCAGGCGGTCGGCGTCGAGCGGGTGCTCGCGTGGTACGAGGCGATCGTCGGCGCGGTGACCGAGCTGACGGCGGGGCGCGAGCTGCCGCGCTCGGGTGCCGAGGGGTTCGCGGAGTTGCGCGAGGCGATGCTGGGCACCCCCGCCGGCTCGCTGTTCTCCGACGCCGCACGCGGGATCGGCGACGAGGAGGCCGTGTCGAACGCCGCGGTGTTGCTCTTCGGCGGCATCGAGACGACCGAGGGCATGATCGCCAACGCGCTCTGGCACCTGCTGACGAACCCCGGTCAGCTCGCGCTCGTCCGCGCCGAGCCGGAGCTGCTCGCCAACGCCGTCGAGGAATCGCTGCGGCTCGAACCCGCCGCGGCGACGATCGATCGCTACGCGACGCGTGACGCCGAGCCGATCCGCGCGGGCGATCTCGTGTCCGTGTCGATCGCGGCGGCGAACCGCGACCCGGCCGTCTTCGAGGAGCCCGATCGCTTCGACGTGCGGCGCCCGAACGCGAAGCTGCACCTCGCGTTCGCCCACGGCCCGCACGTCTGCATCGGGATGCACCTCGCGCGGCTCGAGGCCCACACCGCGCTGCGCGTCGTGCTGGATCGCTGGCCCGGCCTGCGTCTCGCCGAGCCGACAGCTCCGCGTGGGCTGGTGTTCCGCAAGCCGCCCGCGCTGCGGGTGGACTGGGACGGCTGACTCGCTCGCGCGTCGTCCCTCAGGGGTGCAGGATGCGGATGCCGAGAGCGTCCGCGAGCGTCCCGGCGCTGTTCACGATGTCGCTGAACGGCATCGCCACGCCGTGCAGCGACGCCGCGCCGCGGAGGCCGTCGATCGTGCAGTCGTGCAGCTCGCTGAGCTCGAACCGCGCGCCGCTGACGTCCGCTTCGGAGAGGTCGCAGCTGGTGAAGCGGACGAAGCGCAGCCGCGTCTCCTGGAAGCTCGCGGCTTCGATCCGGCAGTCCTCGAACACCACCTGCTCGAGCGTGCAGGCCGCGAACGACGCGAGGTCCACGCGCGACTCCGCGATGACGACGTCGCGCAGGTTGCCCTCGGTCAGCAGCAGCCCGGTCAGCCGGCAGCGCCGCAACACGACGCGCCGTAGGACCGCGCCGCGGGCGTCGACATTCGCCAGGTTCGCGTCGGTGAGCTCGACGTCCACCAGCTGCAGCCCGGGCGCCCGCTCGCCGGGTTCGGGAAGCGCGAGAGGCTCCCGATCCGGATCAGGATCGGGAGCCTCGGGAGCGATATGAGAATGAGGGGTCAGACCCCTCATTCTCGCGTGAGACTGTGGGGACTGTCCCCTGCGTCTCAGGCAGCCTCGGGAACGGCGGCGCCGGCGCGGGCGGCGCCCAGGCCGGGGATGAGCCGCCAGCCCGCGATCGCGCCGACCGCGCAGATCGCCGCGCCGACGATGAACGCGGTGCGCATGCCGTCGACGTAGGCGGCGTCGTGCAGGTGCACGCCCGCGGACGGGATCAGCGCGCCGAGCGCCGCGACGCCGACCGCGATCCCGCCCTGGCGGAACGTGTCGCTGACGCCGGCTGCAAGGCCGCTCATCTCGATCGGGGCGCTGCTCATCGCGACGCCGCTGAGCGCCGGGTTGAAGAACCCGGTGCCGACCGACGCGAGCAGGAAGCCCGGCAGGATGATCGTCCAGCTCGAGTTCTCGGTCGCGAGCGTCATGAGCGCCAGGCCGACCGCGATCAGGGCCAGGCCGCCCGCGATCAGGAACCGCGCGCCGACGCGCTCGACGAGCTGTGCACTCGCACCCGAGACGAAGAACATGATCACCGTGCCGGGGAGGTACGCCAGGCCGGCCTCGATCGCCGACAGGCCGAGCACGTTCTGGATGTACAGCGTCGCGTACAGGTAGACCGCGAAGAACGAGGCCGAGATCGCGAACACCGTGATCTGCGCGCCGGCGAACGCCGGGACGCGGAACAGGCCCAGCGGCAGCATCGGCTCGCGCACGCGGCGCTCGATGCCCAGGAACGCGAGCAGCAGAGCACCTCCGGCGGCGAGCTCGACGACCGTCGAGGTCGCGCCCCAGCCGACGTCGTTGCCGCGCAGCAGCGCGAGCACGAGCAGGAACAGGCCACCGGTCAGCGCCACCTGGCCGGGGACGTCGACGCGCCGAGCGACCGGATCCTTCGACTCGGCGACGCGGCGCATCGTGACGGCGAGCGCGCCGATGCCGATCGGCAGGTTGATCAGGAAGATCCAGCGCCAGCTCAGGCCGCTGGTGAGGGCGCCGCCGACGAGCGGGCCGACGGCGAACGATGCGCCGATGGTCGCGCCGTAGATGGCCATGGCGCCGGCGCGCTCGCGCTCTTCGGGGTACGCGTTGACGAGCAGCGCAAGCGACGAGGCGAACAGCCCCGACGCGCCGATGCCCTGCACGACGCGCGCGGCGTTGAGCATGTCGATCGAGTTGGCCAGCGCACAGACGAGCGAGGCGACGGTGAAGACGACAAGACCGGCCGCGAAGACGTTGCGGCGGCCGAAGCGGTCGGCGAGCGAGCCGACCGTGAGGACGGTGGTGGCCAGGGCGAGCGTGTAGGCGTCGACGACCCACTTGAGCGAGTCGAGGCTCGCGTGGAGGTCGCCGCCGATGTGGGCCATGGCGGTGTTCACCACGGCGATGTCGAGCATGAGCATCGCGGTGGCCAGGCAGGTCACGATGAGAGTCGGGCGCTTGGACGAAGACATGAGGGCAGCATGCGGTTGCGCGTGCAACCTGTCGTCCGCCCGTAGGGGGATTGCGGGTCCTACGGGCGGACGACCTGTGGTCCTAGGACCGCCTAGGCGACGATCCTGAGCTTCACGGTGCGCGGTGCGGAGCGGTTGCCGGCCGGATCGGTCGCGGTGATCCTCACCGCGGCGCGTCCGAGCGGCAGGCGCTTTGCCTTGCGCAGTGCCTTGGTGAGGCCGATCGAGTGGCGCCCCGCGGCGAGCGTCTGGGCGATCTTCACGCCGCCGACCGTGACGCGCACGGTCGCGTGCTCGCTGAGGGTGAAGCGCAGCGCCGGCGCCTTGGCGGAGCGGGCCCGCAACCTGCTCTTGGAGAGCCTGCTCTTCGAGAGGCTCACGTTCGAGAGCTTGGGCGCGATGACGTCCACGCCGGCGCCGCCGCCACCACCGCCGCCCGCTGCGTCGCCGGTGACAGCCACGCTGAAGCTGCGCGTCGTCGTGCTGCCGGCCTCATCGGTCAGGCGGAGCACCACGGTGCGAATCCCGGGCGACGCGAACGCATGCGTCGACTGGGCTCCTGCGCCAAGTGCGCCGTCGCCGAAGTCCCAGAGGAACTGGAGATGGTCGCCGTCGGGATCGGACGCGACCGCGGAGAACGCCAGCGCCTGCCCGGTCGCACCCGAGCCCGGCACGTCGGCGGCGTCGATCGATGGCGCGGCGTGCCGGTACTCCAGCGCGCCGGCGTCGGCACGCGCGACGCCGTCGGCGTCGCCGTCGACGATCCCAGCACCGTCGACATCGTCGTAGCCCGCATCCGTCTGCGTGTCACGATCGATGGCTGCTGAGGAGCCGCGCAGGCGAACGTCTCCGGCCGCAAGGTCGACGAGCCGGGGATCGACGTGCGCGTTGCCGAGTTCCGTGAACGGCCCCGGGTTCGGAGCCGCGACGAAGACGTCATGGGCGTTGTCCCAGACGCTGTCGCGGATCGTGATCGGGAAGAAGAAGCTCGCGTCCGACGTGTCGCGGCGGACGCCGCGCGTGTAGCCCGCGAGGACGACGGAGCGCACGTCGGCCTGCCCGCCGATGTCGACGGGATGGAAGTCCAGCGCAGCATCCGTGCCGTCGACCGCTCCGCGGTGGACCACGGTGATGTGGTCGAGCGTGACCGAGCCATCGCCGGCCTGGACACCGCGCCCGTTCGGAGCGGATGTCTCGAGCACGCTCGCGGACAGCGACGACGAGCCGCGTGTGGACAGCGCCGCATCGGACGCGGCGAGCTTGGACCGGGTGAGCTCCAGCTGCACGTTGTCCCCGACGACAGCGCCGATCCGGACGTCGGAGACGGCCAGCCTGGACACGTGCACATCGCCCTGTACGAGCGTCACCCCGCGGTCGCCGGTGCCCGTCACGCGCACGTCGTCGAGCGTCAGATCGCCTTCGGCGCGAATGCCCTGCCCGCCGATGGGTCGGCGCCCGACCCCGTCACGTGGACGTCGCGCAGCGTCGCATCCACCACATGTGCGCCGATGCCGTCGGGATCGCTCGGTAGCTGGATGTCGATGCGCTCCAGCGTGATCCTGTTGGCGGCCACCACGTCCGTGCCGGCCGGTGCTGTGAGCACAGGCCGGCTGACGCCGACACCCTTGATGGTGACGGGGTCGAGTTCGAGGGCCGCTTTGCTTGGGTAGACGAACGGCCCGACGGCGGGGGCTCCGGGGTTCCCGAGCAGGACCGTGTCGGCACCGGACGCGGTCTGGGCCACGTCCAGCGCGGTCTGGAGGTCGGGCTCGAAGTCGTCGCACTGCGTCCCCGCGGGAGCATGCACGCAGATGCTCGCCGCACCGGCGACGCCCGGCGCGACCAGTGCAACGGTCGCCGCCGCGAGGGCGACGAGAAGGAGGTGTCGTGGAGAGGTCATGCCCCCTAGTGATGCGTGAGGGCATGCCGTTCTTCAGGGGGTCAGCCGCCGTCTTGTGGCGGAGAACCGACGCTGCGCAGCTCGTGGCGGGCGATCGTCATCTTGTGGACCTCGTCGGGGCCGTCGGCGAGGCGCAGCGTGCGCATGTGCGCGTACATCGAGGCCAGCGGGAAGTCGTCGGACACGCCGCCGCCGCCGTGCACCTGGATCGCGCGGTCGATGATCTTCAGCGCGACGTTCGGGCGCGGCGACCTTGATCGCCGCGATCTCCGTGCGCGCGTGCTTGTTGCCGACGGTGTCCATCAGCCACGCGGTCTTCATCGCCAGCAGCCGCAGCATCTCGATCTCGATCCGCGCCTCGGCGATCCAGTCCTGCACGTTCGAACGCGTGGCCACCGGCGCGCCGAACGTCTCGCGCGCGAGCGCCCGCGCAGCACATCAGCTCGAGCGCGCGCTCGGCCGCGCCGATCGACCGCATGCAGTGGTGGATGCGGCCCGGGCCCGAGCCGCGCCTGGCTGATCAGGAAGCCCTGGCCCTCGCCGGCGAGGATGTTCTCGGCCGGCACGCGCACGTCCTCGAAGAGCAGCTCCGCGTGGCCCTCCTGGTCCTGGTAGCCGAACACCGGCAGCCCGCGCACGACGGTCACGCCCGGCGTGTCGAGCGGGCACAGGACCATCGACTGCTGCTGATGGCGCGGGCCGTCCGGGTTCGTCTTGCCCATCACGATCAGGATCCGGCAGTGCGGGTGCATGCGCTCCGCTGATCCACCACTTGCGCCCGTTGAGCACGTACGTCGTCGCCGTCGCGCTCGATGCGCAGCTCGATGTTCGTCGCGTCGGAGCTGGCGACGTCGGGCTCGGTCATCGCGAACGCGACTGCGGATCTCGCCGTCGAGCAGCGGCCGCAGCCAGCGGTCCTGCTGCTCGGGCGTTCCGAACTGCGTCAGCACCTCCATGTTGCCGGTGTCCGGCGCCGAGCAGTTGCACGCCTCCGAAGCGATGTGGCTGCGGCCGAGGATCTCGGCCAGCGGCGCGTAGTCGCAGTTGCGTCAGGCCCGCGCCGAAGCGCTCGTCGGGGTGGAACATGTTCCACAGCCCGCGCTCGCGCGCCTCGCGCTTGAGGTCCTCCATCACCTGCGGCTGCGCGTGCGGGTCGCCGGCCTCCCGCAGCTGCTCCTCGTAGACGTGTTCGGCGGGGTAGACCCGCTCGTCCATGAACGCGAGCAGCCGCTCGCGGAAGTCTTGGCAACGGTCGCTGAGCTCGAAGTCCATGAGGCGGAACCTATCGGTGCGTAGGCTGCGCGGGATGATCCGATCCAGCGCCTTCCGGGCCGGGCTGCGCGCCGGCGCGCCGTTTGCGGTCGCCGGCTTCCTGCTCTCGCTGTCGTTCGGTGTGCTCGCGCGCGACGCGGGCATGCCGCTCGCCGCCGTGATCGTGATGTCCCTGATCGTGTTCGCCGGGTCGGCGCAGTTCGCAGCGATCTCGATCATCGGCGCCGGCGGTGGGGTGGGGGCCGCGGTGGCCGCCGCGGCGATGATGAACTCGCGCTTCCTGGCGATGGGGATCGCGCTCGGCCCGTCGCTCCCGGGCGGCCCCTGGCGGCGCGCCGCGCAGGGTCAGGCCGTCGTCGACTCGTCGTGGGCGATGGCGGCCGAGGGCGACGGCACGTTCGACCGTGCGTTCCTGTTCGGCGCGACGGCGGTGCAGTACGTGACCTGGCAGGCGGGGACGATCGTCGGCGCGCTGACGGGCAACGTGCTCGGGGACACGCACAAGCTCGGACTGGACGCCGTCTATCCGGCGTTCTTCCTCGCACTGCTCCTCGTTGAGGTCAGGCGGCCGCGAGCGGGCGGCGTCGCGCTCGCCGGCGCGGCCATAGCGCTCGTGCTGATCCCGATCGCGCCCGCGGGCGTGCCGGTGCTGGCTGCGTCGGTCGCCGCGTTCGCCGGACTCGGGGGCCGCAGGCGATGAGCGCCGGCGCGTCCTGGGCGGTCGTCGGCGGCGCCGCCGCCGTCACGGCGCTGATCAAGGGCATCGGCCCGTTCGCCCTCGGCGGGCGGGATCTGCCGGAGTGGTTCTCGAGCGTCGTCGTCCTGCTCGCGCCCGCGCTCCTGGCCGCGCTCGTGGTCAGCTCCGCCGCCGCCGACGGCAGCCACCTGCACATCGGCGCCGACACCGCGGGCGTCACGATCGCAGGCATCGCCCTGTGGCGTGGCGCCTCGGTGATCGTCGGCGTCGTGGTCGCGGCGGGCGTCACCGCGGCGTTGCGGGCCGTCGCATAAGGGCTGTGTAGGAGCGCTCGCGCGGCGGTCACGCGCGTCGCCACAATGCAGGGCGTGCGGATCCTCATCGCAGACGACGACCGCGCGGTGCGCGACGCGCTGCGGCGCGCGCTCGCGCTGGGCGGGTACGAGGTCGCGCTCGCCGAGGGAGGTCAGGAGGCACTCGATGCGCGTGGCGAACGCGACACCCGACGCGATCGTGCTCGACATCGGGATGCCCGACGTCGACGGGCTCGAGGTCTGCCGCCGGCTGCGGCGCGCGGGCGACCGCGTGCCGATCCTGATGCTGACCGCGCGTGATGCGATCGCAGACCGGATCGAGGGCCTCGATGCGGGCGCCGACGACTACCTCGTCAAGCCGTTCGACGTCGGCGAGCTGCGCGCGCGGCTGCGGGCGCTGCTGCGCCGCAGCAACGACGGGGGCGACCCGGCGGCGCTGACGTTCGCGGAGCTGCGGCTCGACGAGGCGCGCCACGGCGTGGCGGTCGGCGACGATGGCTTCGCCGAGCTGACGCGCACGGAGTATCAGCTGCTCGAGCTGCTGCTGCTCAACCCGCGCCGTGTCCTGTCACATGCGGTGATCTACGACCGCGTGTGGGGCTACGACTTCGGCCCGGCCTCGAACGCCCTCCGCGTGTACGTCGGGTACCTGCGGCGCAAGCTCGAGCAGGCCGGGTCGCGCGAGCTGATCCACACGGTCCGCGGGGTGGGCTACGTGCTGCGAGAGCCTTGACCCTTCGCCGCCGCATCGCCGGGACCGCCGGGCTGGCCGTCGCGATCGTGGTCCTCGGCATCGCGATCGGCGTCTACGTCGCGGTGCGGTCCCAGCTGCGCGGCGAGGTCGACGATGCCCTGCGTCAGCGCGCGCGGCCGGTCGCCGAATTCGCGCAACGCGGCCCGAGCCGGGGGTTCGGCGGGCGTCCGGTCTCGGGGGGCCGCTTCGGGCCGCCGCCAGGCCCCGGAGAGGGCGATCCCGGCCGCTTCGGCGGGGCGCAGGGCTACGTCCAGTTCCTCGCGCCCGACGGCTCCGCTCAGCTGCCGCCCGATGAGGCCGGCGCGCTGCCGGTCTCCGACGCCGAACGCGCGATTGCCGCGTCCGGCGGAGGCGAGGAGCTGCGCGACGTGCATGTCGGCGGTGCGCACCTGCGGCAGCTGACCGTCGGGCGCGGGCGAGCGGCGCCGTGCAGGTCGCACGCCCGCTGGATGAGACCGACAGCGTGCTGCACCGCGTGCTGTGGATCCTCGTCGCCATCGGAGTGGGGGGCGTCGCGCTCGCCGCGCTGCTCGGCGAGGCCGTCGCGCGCTCCGCGCTGGCGCCGGTCCGCCGGTTCACGGACCGCACGGAGACGATCGCCGCCACGCCGGGCGATCCCGCCCAGAGGATGGATGTCGAGAGCGACGACGAGCTCGGCCGCCTGGCTGCGTCGTTCAACACCACGCTCGACGCGCTCGAGCGCTCGGTCGAGGCGCAGCGCCAGCTCGTCGCCGACGCCTCGCACGAGCTGCGCACGCCGATCGCGAGCCTGCGCGCCAACATCCAGGTGCTCGAGGATGCCGACCGCCTCGCGCCTGCCGACCGCGAGGCCCTGCGGGCGGACATCGTCGCCGAGCTCGACGAGCTGACCGCGCTGGTCGCCGATGTCGTCGAGCTCGCGCGCGGCGCGAAGCCGGGGGACGCGCTCGACGACGTGCGGCTCGACCTGATCGTCAGCGCGCAGATCGAGCGCGCGCAGCGCCGCGCGGGCGACGCCGCCTCCTTCCAGGCGCAGATCGAGCCGACCGTCGTCATGGGCGAGCCCGAGCGGATCAGCCGAGCGGTCTCCAACCTGCTCGACAACGCGCGCCGCTGGAGCCCGCCCGGAGGCATCGTCGAGGTGGCGCTGCGCGACGGCACGCTCACGGTCCGCGACCACGGGCCGGGCTTCGAGCAGGACGACCTCCCGCGGGTCTTCGAGCGCTTCTTCCGCTCGGACCGCGCCCGAGCGATGCCCGGCTCGGGCTCGGGCTGGCGATCGTGCGCCAGGCCGCCGAGGCCCACGGCGGGAAGGTCCAGGCGGAGAACGCGCCCGGCGGCGGCGCGCTCGTGCGGGTGCGCTTCAACGACTCATACGAAGCTCTTACACAGCCGCAACCCGCCTCTTAGGCGCAGCGGGGATGGTTCGTCCACCATGAGACGAATCAAGCTTCCCCAGCTGGGCGTGGTCATCGTCGTCTGCGCGCTCGTCGGCGCGCTCGCGGGCATCGCCGGCAGCGCCGCGGCTCCGAGCAAGAGCTCGAAGAAGAGCGCCGGCAAGACCTCCAGCAAGAAAGCGACGCCGCGTCCGACCTTCCGCTTCCGCGGCGGCCCCCGGCCGGGCGGGCCGGGCTTCCATGGCGGTCCCGCGGTCCACGCCGAGGCGGTCGTGCCCAACAAGGCCGGTGACGGCTTCATCACCGTCACGTCCGACGCAGGCAAGGTCAAGTCGGTCAGCGGCAACGACATCACGATCGACGAGTCGGTCGGCAAGATGCACTACAAGGACGTCACGGTCACGATCCCCGACGGGGCGACGATCATCCGCAACCACGCGAAGGCGTCGCTGTCGGACATCAAGGCCGACGACGACGTTCGCGTCATCGCCTCCAGCGAGCAGACGATCGTGATCGCCGAGGACGCCGCCTTCCAGAAGCAGGAGCTCAGGCGCTTCCGCGACCACGGGCCATGGGATCGCCACGGCGGCCGCGGGCCCGCCGGTCGGCGCCGCCCGTCGCGCCCGGCGCTCCGCCCGCCCCACCGCAGGGCAGCGGCACCACCTACTGACCACTCCACACGCGTAGTCGGCGCATGCGAGGATCGGCGCATGCCCGACTACGTGATCGTGGGCGCCGGGTCGGCGGGATGCACGCTGGCCGCGCGCCTGACCGAGGACCCGTCCGTCTCCGTCACGCTCATCGAGGCCGGCGGCAAGGGGCGCCACCCGAACATCTCGATCCCGGCGGCGTTCGCCAACCAGTTCCGCACCAAGCTCGACTGGGACTACGCGACCGAGCCCGAGCCCCATTGCGACGGCCGCTCGCTCTACATCCCGCGCGGCAAGGGCCTCGGCGGGTCGAGCTCGATGAACGCGATGCTCTACGTCCGCGGCCGGCCGCTGGACTACGACATGTGGGCGCGCGAGGGCTGCGACGGCTGGGCCTGGGACGACGTGCGGCCCGTACTTCCTCAAGGCCGAGAACAACGAGCGCGGCGCCTCCGAGCACCACGCCGTCGGCGGCCCGCTGAACGTCGCCGACGAGCGTTCGCCGCGCCGGCTCACCGCGCGCTTCCTCGCCGCCGCCGAGGCGGCGGGCATCCCGCGCGTCGCCGGACTACAACGGGCCCGAGCAGGACGGCGCGTCGCCGGTCCAGGTGACGCAGCGCAACGGCGCGCGGTTCAGCGCCGCCGACGCGTACCTGCGCCCGAACATGAAGCGCCCGAACCTCGACGTGGTCACCCACGCGACGGTGCTCGGCGTCGAGCTCGTCGGGCGGCCGCGCGACGGGCGTGCGCATCCGCGGCCGGGCCGCCGCGAGCGGGTCGTCGGCGCCGACCGCGAGGTGATCCTCAGCGCCGGCGCGATCGGCTCGCCGCAGCTGCTGCTGCTCTCGGGGATCGGGCCGGCGGACCACCTGCGCTCGGTCGGCGTTCCGGTCAACCACGACCTGCCGGGCGTCGGGGAGAACCTCCACGACCATCCGTATGTGGTCTGCATCTGGGAGTCGTCGGTGCCCGAGTCGCTGTACGGCGCCGACAAGCCCAAGCCGACGCTCGAGTGGATGCTGCGCCGCAGCGGTCCGCTGACGTCGACGGTCGCCGAGGCGTTCGCGTTCGTCCGCACCCGGCCCGGCCTGCCGGCTCCCGACGTCCAGTACCACTTCGCGCCCGCGTACTTCGCCGACAACGGCTTCGAGGAGTTCGACGGCCACGCGTTCACGTTCGGCCCGGTCCTGGTCAGCACGAAGAGCCGCGGCAACCTGCGCCTGCGTTCGCCGGATCCGCTCGACGAAGCCGCGCATCGTCACGAACACGCTCGCCGAGCCGGAGGACATGGCGTCGCTCGTCGAGGGCGTCAAGCTCGCGCGCGAGATCGCCTCGAAGGCACCCGCTCGCCGAGGCCGCGGGCCGCGAGATCTACCCCGGGCCGGAGGTCGCCGACGACGGTGACATCGAGGCCTTCGTGCGCCGCAACGTCCAGCTGCTCTACCACCCCGTCGGCACATGCAAGATGGGCACGGGCGATGACGCGGTCGTCGATCCCCAGCTGCGCGTCCGCGGCATCGACGCCCTGCGCGTCATCGACGCATCGGTCATGCCGCAGATCCCCGGTGGCAACACCAACGCCCCGACGATCATGATCGCCGAGCGCGCCGCGGACCTGATCAAGCAGGGGTGGGTAGGGTGAGCCGCATGGATGAGCGCTTCTGCGACGTCGGCGGCGGGATCCGCCTCTGCTACGACACCTTCGGCGATCCGGGCGACCCGGCGCTGCTGCTGGTCATGGGCCTCGGGACCCAGATGGTCGCCTGGCACGAGGACTTCTGCGCGCAGCTGGTCGACGAGGGCTTCCACGTCATCCGCTTCGACAACCGCGACATCGGCCGCTCGACCCACATCGAGGGCGCGCCGACGCCGACGATCCGCCAGCTGCTGACGGCGCCGGCCGCCGGCGCGCCTACCTGCTCGAGGACATGGCCGGCGACACGGCCGGGCTGCTCGACGGCCTCGGCATCGGCGCCGCGCACGTCGTCGGCGCGTCGATGGGCGGCATGATCGCCCAGACGCTCGCGGCCACCCGCCCGGAGCGCGTGCTGTCGCTCGCCTCGATCATGTCGACGACCGGCGCGCGCCTCGTCGGTCAGCCGGCGCTGCGCGTCATGCCGATCTTCCTCAAGCAGGCGCCGCGCGACCGCGACGCGTTCATCGACCACACCGAGACGCTCTTCAAGACGATCGGCTCGAGCGGCTTCCAGCGCGACGACGAGGAGCTGCGCGAGGTCGCCGGGCTCATGTACGACCGCGGGCTCGACCCGGCGGGCACGGCGCGCCAGCTCGCCGCGATCATCGCCTCGGGCAACCGGACGCAGGCGCTGCGGCGCATCACGGCGCCGACGGTCGTCATCCACGGCACCGCCGACCGCCTCGTGCGCCCCTCCGGCGGCCGCGCGACGGCGCGCGCGATCGCCGGCTCGAAGCTGGTGAAGGTCGGCGGGATGGGGCACGACCTGCCGCGCGCGGCCTGGGACACGATCATCCCGGCGATCGTCGAGAACGCGCAGCGCGCGGGCTTCAGCCGACGGCAAGCGGCAGCGTGAGCCGGAAGGCCGTGCCGCCCTCGGCGCGCGGCTCGGCCCAGATACGCCCGCCATGGGCCTCGACCACGCGCCGGCAGATCGCCAGCCCGATGCCGCTGCCCTCGTAACGGTCCTCGCCGTGCAGGCGGTGGAACGGCCGGAAGATCCGGTCGGCCTCCTCCGGCGCGATCCCGATCCCGGAGTCCTCGACGGATACGCGCACGCGGTGCTCGCCCTCCGGCTCGGCGCGGACGATGACCCTCGGCCGACCGCCGTCGGAGAACTTGACCGCGTTGGCGATCAGGTTCTGGAAGACCTGCGCGAGCATCGCCCTGTCGCCCATCACCTCGGGCAGGGGCTCGGTGCCGACGTCGGCGCCGGCCTCTGCGATCGGGGCGGCGAGGTTCTCGATCGCTCGCGCCACGACGTCGTCGAGCGCGACGCGCTCATGGCTCGGCTGGGAGCTGCCCGCGCGCGAGTACGCGAGCAGATCGCGCACGAGCGCGGTCATCGAGCGGCTGGAGGTGACGATCCGCTCGGCGAGCATCGACTCCTGCTCCTTCTCGTCCCCGAGCCGGCGCTGCAGCAGCTCGGCGTGCATCCCGATCGTGGCGAGCGGGCCCTGCAGGTCGTGTGACGCCACGGCCGCGTAGTCCTCGAGGTCGCGGTTGGAGCGCTCGAGGTCGGCGGTTCGCCCCTGCAGCTGCTCGGTCATCGAGTTGAATGCGCGGCCGAGTCGCCCCAGCTCGTCCTGGCGCGGGGTGCGGACGCGCACCGTCAGGTCGCCGCCCGCAACGGCCTCCGTCGCGCGCGTCACGTCCTCGACCGGGCGCAGGATGAAGCGCCGCAGGGCGAGCGCGACGATCGCAGACAGGCCAAGCGCGAGGATGGCGCCGCCGATGCCGAGGGCACGGCCGAGCCGGGTGCGGTGCTCAGCGCGGCGCTCACGATCGCCTGCCACCTTGCGCTCGCGCGCGTACAGGGCGTCGAACGAGTTGCGGATCTGCGCGATGCGCTGGCGGCCGTTGCGGTTGACGATGATCGCCCGCGCCGCGTTGGGGCGGTCGAGCGCGATCGCCAGCAGCGGGAGCGCCCAGAACGAGATGTAGTCGTCGATCGCGTCGGAGATCCGCTTCACCTGCGCGACCTCGATCTGATCGTCCCGGACCATCGCGCGCAGACGGCGCAGCTGGACCGGGTAGATGCGCCGCGCCGCGTTGTACGGCTGAAGCGACTCGTCCTTGCCGCTGGCGACGAACCCCCGCAGGCCGGTCTCGAGGCTGTTGATCGACTTCTCGAGCTGCGCGCCTGCGCGTGATCGCCTGCTGCGAGCTCAGTGCCAGGCGGCCGGCGTCGCGCTGATCGTTGACCGCGACCACGAGCAGCACGAACGACGCGCTGAGCAGCGCGCCGAGCAGGGCGCTGACCAGCAGCGTCCTTGCAGTAATGCTGGTGGTAATGCGTGTGGGCACGGGCGGGGGGCCCGCCGGGGACCGGGGTTGGGGCGCAGCCTAGCGACTCCAGGCGCGGATCTTCTAGGGCCTGACCACGAACGTGACGCGCGGGAGCGAGGTCACACCGATGCGAACGTCGAGGCTGAGCGTCGCCCGGTGGGCGCGCGCGAGCGCCCGCCGCGCCCGGCCCGCCGGGCGCAGGGCCAGGCTCACACGGCCGGCGGCGGACACCGCGATGGCGTCGCTGGCGATCAGCCGCCCGCGCAGGTGCAGCGCGCGAGCCGTCGCCGGCGAGGCGAGCAGGCGCGCCCGCAGCGGGCCGCCCTGCACGAGTCCGACGCTCGCGGCCGGGCCGCGGCGCGAGACCGTGCGCAGCCGGCGCGGCCGGATCGCGACCGCGCCGTCGGCGGGCGCGGGCTCGAGGTCGGCCAGCAGCGCGCGGTGGTCCGACGCCGGCCGACCGCCGACGGTCACGTCCGCCGGACCATGGGCGCCCGCGATCCGCAGCCCGCGCGTGAAGATCATGTCCGGCCGCGCCACCGGCTTGCCGAACGGCCCGCCGGCCGGGAACGTCTGCCGGCACGACGGCGCGGCGCGGCAGGGAAGCCCTGGCACGATCCCCGTGACCTCGCGAAACCCGCGCGCGGCGAGCCGCGGCGCGAGCCGCGCGTCGTCGGGGAGCACGTTCATGTCGCCGAGCAGGAGCGCGGGGCGGGTGGGATCCGATCCGCCGACGGCGTCGACGATGCGCTTGAGCTCGCCGGACTGCCCGGCGTCGATGCCCACGTGCGTCGTGGCGGCCGTGAGATCGGCGAATGTGGCACCCATCAGGACCCGGCACTCCGGGAGCGTCGTCGCGACCGTGGCGTCGGACCTGCACGTGCCGGGGTCGAGCAGGTTCACGCGGACCCGCTGTGCCAGGTCACCACGCGCCAGCAGCGCGTTGCCGTAGTCGCACGTGCCCGGCGATCCCGGCCGGGAGTCGGTGAAGCGCGCCACCGTCGTCTCGTGCCAGACGGTCATCCCGAGCTCGCCGGCGAGCGCGGTCGTCTGCCACGAGCAGGTCTCCTGGAGGGCGACGAGGGTCGGTGCGTTGCGCGCGATCACCGCTTCGACGTCGCCGAGCGCGAACGGGACCGGCGGCTTGACCGTGGCGCGGGAGTTCAGCGGGCTCCCCGCGATGTTCCAGGTCATCACGCGTACGGGCTGAGCGCCGGCAGGGGCCGCTGCGAGCGCGACCAGCAGCGCCGCCGCGAGGGCGGCGAGGAATCCGCGGTGCATCGTGATCACAGCCGGCGCAGGCCCGTGCCGTGGCGGTCGGCGCTGAAGTGCAGTCCGTCTGGCTTGAAGTACACGTTCCAGGACTGCCCGTTCGACAGCATCAGCAACACGAGATAGTCGACGCGCGACAACCGCCGCCCCGCGCGGCGCGCCGCGGCCCGCACGATGCGCTCGGGCGCGGCGGCGTCCACCTGGGAGAACGGGATCGTCGGGAGGCCACCCGCGCCGGAGCCCGCCGCGCCGAAGTCCCGTACCGCGCCGTCGGCGGTCACCTGCATGTTGCGCAGCGCGCCGGCGCTGGTGACGAGCTGCGCGTCGATGCGTTCCGGCGCCACGCGCAGCAGGCGCAGGCGGCCGTGGCCGCGCAGCTTGCGCAGCGCCCCGGCCATGGCGGTCGCGTCGATGAGCGACCGCGCGGGCGGGGGCGCGGCACCCGTTGGCTGCGCCGGAGTGGGCGCGGTCGGCAGCTCGATGCGCGATCCCACGGAGAGCCCGCGCGAGGAGCTGCTGCTGTCGTCCTTGCCCCCGATCCCGACGATCACCGCGGCGGTGATGCCGGCGACGATGAGCAGCGCGACGAGGCCCGCCAGCGCCGTGCGCGCCGCAGGGCTGTCGCCGCGTGGCTCGCGCTCAGGCTCGGTCGCAGCGGTCGGGACACCCGGCGCGTCGTCGCCGATCTCACGCCCGAAGGCGTCGCGAGGAGCCATCGGCTGACCCTACACCGGCCCGGGTAGCCTCCTGGGCATGCGATGGAAGCGCAGTGCGGACGACTCGGACGTCATCGATCAGCGCTCGTCCGGGGGCGGCGGCATGGGCCTCCCGGGCGGCCTGCCCCGCGCGGGTGGCGGCCTGGGGATCCTCGGCGTCGTCATCTTCCTCGCGATCCAGCTGCTCGGCGGCGGGAGCGGGAGCTCGGTTGCGCTGGGCCCGCAGACTGTTCCCGGCGCGCCGCAGGCCGAGGCCGGGCTGCGTGACTTCAGCGTCTACGTCTTCCACGACACGCAGGACTTCTGGGCGGGCCAGGTCCAGGGCTACGAGCACGCGAAGCTGGTGCTCTACCGCGGCGGCGTCGACACCGGCTGCGGCTCGGCGACCTCGGCCGTCGGCCCGTTCTACTGCCCGCGCGACCAGCGCGTCTACCTCGATCTCTCCTTCTACAGCGACATGACCGGCCAGCTCGGCGCCAAGGGCGGTGACTTCGCGTGGGCCTACGTGATCGCCCACGAGATGGGCCACCACGTCCAGCAGCAGCTCGGGCTCGCCCGCCCGCGCAACAACGCCGAATCGGTCCAGGTGGAGCTGCAGGCGGATTGCTATGCCGGCGTCTGGGCTCATCACGTCGACAGCTCCGGCAACCTCGAGCGGGGCGACGTCGCGGAGGCGCTGGACGCAGCGACGAGCGTCGGCGACGACCGGCTCCAGAAGCGGGCGACCGGCTCGATCAACCCCGACAGCTTCACCCACGGCACGTCGGCGCAGCGCGTCGCCGCGTTCGAACGCGGCCAGGCGAACGGCAACCCGGACGATTGCCGTCTCTGAAACGTTCGCGGCCTCGGCCGGGACGTACCATGGTGATGATGCTCTTTACGCGAAAGTCCCGCATGCCCGAGCCGGGCGAGGCCCTCCCCGGCCGCGAGGCGGAGATGATGATCCCCGCCCACCACGACGTCCTTGGCAACCCGATCAAGCCCCCATTCCCTGAGGGCCTCGAGCAGGCCGTGTTCGGCATGGGCTGCTTCTGGGGCGCCGAGCGGATCTTCTGGGAGGCGCCCGGCGTCTACACCACCGCAGTCGGCTACGCCGGCGGCCAGACGCCGAACCCCACCTACGAAGAGGTCTGCTCGGGGCGCACCGGCCACACCGAGGCCGTGCTCGTCGTGTTCGACCCCAAGCAGACCAGCTACGACGCCATGCTCAAGCTCTTCTGGGAGGGCCACGACCCGACCCAGGGAATGCGCCAGGGCAACGACGTCGGCACCCAGTACCGCTCGGCGATCTTCACGTTCTCCGATGCGCAGGCGCAGTCCGCCGCCGACAGCCGCGCGATGTTCCAGGAGCGCCTGAGCGAGTCCGGCCACGGCGAGATCACCACCGAGCTCGTGAATACGGCCCCACCCACCCCGTTCTTCTACGCCGAGCCCTACCACCAGCAGTACCTCTCCAAGAACCCGGGCGGCTACTGCGGGCTGGGCGGAACCGGCGTCTCGTGCCCGATCGGACTCGCCGCGGGTTAATAGGCAGCAACCGATTGCCCACCTAGACTGCCGCCGCATCGATCCCTTGAGGAGGGGCACATGACGAAGCGGCACTTCGCTGTTCCGCTGCTCGCGGGGCTGGTCGCCCTTGCGGGCTGCGGCGGCAGCGACAAGAAGAACTCGAGCAGCACCGGAACGCCCGCTGCCGGCGCTCCGGCGAACGCCAAGACGGGCGGGACACTGACGGTTCTGGCATCCGGCGACGTCGACTACATCGACCCGGGCCAGGACTACTACCAGTTCGGCTACCAGGTCCAATACGCCGTCAACCGCACGCTGTACTCGTTCGGAGCCGATGATCAGGAGGCGCGCCCGGATCTCGCGACCGCCGCTCCCGAGGTCTCGCCGGACGGCAAGACGATCACGGTCCACATCCGCAAGGGGATCAAGTACGCACCGCCGGTCAATCGCGAGGTGACGTCGAAGGACATCAAGTACGCGATTCAACGCGGCTTCTCCGGCCACGTCCCCAGCGCGTACGCCTCCCTGTACTTCGGTTCGATCGTCGGCGCCCCGACGAAGCCCGATGCCAAGGGCGTCCCGAACATCTCCGGCATCACGACGCCCGACGACCAGACGCTGGTGTTCAAGCTCTCCGAGCCTCGCTCGGGCGCCGTCATCGGCGCGCTGGCGCTGCCACTGACGGTTCCCGTGCCGGAGGAGTACGCCAAGAAGTTCGACGCGAAGAACCCGTCGACGTACGACCAGCACGTCGCGTTCGTCGGGCCCTACATGATCGCGCACGACGCCTCGGGCAAGCTGACCGGCCGCAAGCCCGGCAAGTCGATCACGATCGTGCGCAACCCCAACTGGGACAAGGGCAGCGACTACCGCCCGGCGTACCTGGACCGGATCGAGATCCTCGAGGGCAACAACGACCCGCTGGTCTCGACGCGCCGGATCCTGAACGGCTCGAAGCTCGTCAGCGGTGACTTCACGGTTCCCGCGAACCTGCTCAAGCGGGCAGTCACGCGGTACAAGGGCCAGACGGACATCACCCAGACGGCGGCGTGGCGGGCGGTCAGCCTGAACACGAAGATGAAGCCGTTCGACAACGCCAACGTGCGCAAGGCCATCTTCGCCGTGTTCGACCGCCAGGCGATGATCCTGTCGCGCGGCGGCACGGCGCCAGGGCACGGCCGGCGTGGAGCTTCATCCCGCCGGACTTCCCGGGCTTCGACGAGTCCGGGGGCGCGACCCCGCCCAAGGAGTTCGACTTCGCCCAGAAGATCACGGGTGACCCGGCGCTCGCGCAGGAGTACATGAAGAAGGCGGGCTTCCCGAGCGGGAAGTACACGGGCAGCGCCCGGCCGCTCGAGGTCGGCGTCGCGGGCACGGGCACCGGCACGCGTGCCGCGGAGATCACCCAGGCGATGCTCGGAAAGCTCGGCATCAAGGTGAAGCTGCGCTTCGTCACCCCGGACGCGTACATCACGAAGTTCTGCGGCGTCCCCCGAGAAGGTCGCCGTCTGTCCCTCGTCCGCGTGGGGACAGGACTTCAAGGACGCGCAGACCCAGCTGCAGCCGACATTCGACGGCCGCGCGATCGCGCCGGCCAACAACGCCAACTACTCCGAGCTGGATGACCCGCAGGTCAACGCCGCGATCGACAAGGCGCTGGCGCTGCCGCCCGGCAAGGACCGCGATCAGGCGTGGGCGGACGTCAACAAGCTGGTCGTGGGCACGGCCGCGGCGGTCCCCTACCAGTGGGACAAGACCGTCAACGTCGAGTCCAAGGACGTCGCGGGCGTGATCAACCTCAACAACACGGCCTGGGACCTGAACTACAGCTCGCTGAAGTAGGTCCCCACCCACCTCTCACCGCAACTCATGAGGGCTCCGGCGCGTTGTGGCAGCACATGCCGCGCCGGACGCTCCTCATCGTCTTCCTCGCCCTGGCCGCCGCCCTCCCGGCGGCGGCCTCGGCGGGGCCATTGGTCGGCATGGCCGACGACCGCGTGCTGCTCGGCGGCGGCCCCGCCGCCGACCAGGCGGTGGCGGCCTGGGCCGCCGACGGCGTCGACGTCGTCCGGATCTTCGTGCAGTGGGACGAGGCCAGCCCTTCGCCCGGCGCCCGCCGCCGGCCCGCCGGCGCGGCGTATGACTTCGCGCGGATCGACGCCGCGGTCGATCGCGTCCGCGCGGCAGGGATGGAGCCGCTGCTGACGCTCACCGGCCCGGGCCCGGTGTGGGGGATGCAGGATCCGTCGCGCGGCAGCCGCCGTTACCGGCCATCGCCCGCGCGCTACGCCGAGTTCGCGCGCGATGCCGCCGCGCACTTCGCCGGCCGCGTGCACCGCTACATCCTCTGGAACGAGCCCAACCTGTCCTTCTGGCTGGCGCCGCAGTCCTCGGCGCCGTCCCTCTATCGCGACCTGGTCAACGCAGCCGTGCCTGCGATCCGGTCGGCCGATCGATCGGCGCAGCTGCTCGTCGGCGCGCTCGCCCCGCGGTCCCAGCCGCTGTCGTTCCTGCGCCGGCTTGGCTGCATGGACGCGCGCTACCGGCGCGTCCGCACCGGCGCCTGCGGCAGCTTCCACGCGATCACAGCGACGGCGCTCGCCTACCACCCGCACTCGGTGACGTACTCGCCCACGCATGCGTTCCCCGGCGCCGGACGACGCGAACCTCGCGAGCCTCGGGCGCCTCGAGGCCGTGCTGGACCGGCTGCGCAACGCGGGCAGGCTTCGGATCAACGGCAGCCTGTGGCTCGACGAGTACGGCTACCAGACCAACCCGCCCGATCCGTTCCTCGGGGTGCTCACCGATCGAGGCAGGACAGCTGGCTGCAGGAGGCCGCGTACCTCACCTGGCGCAACCCGCGCGTGAAGCTGCTGACGCAGTACGTGTGGCAGGACGAGCCCGCGGCCGCGGCTCGGCGTACTCGGGCTGGCAGTCAGGCCTGCGCTACGCCAACGGCCGCGCCAAGCCCGCGCTGGCGCACTTCCCCGTGCCGTTCTTCCTCGACGCGGGCCGCGGGCTGCTGTGGGGGCAGGTCCGCCCGGGCGGCTCGCACCCGGTGCTCGTGCAGCGCCGCAAGCGTGGCGGAGCGTGGAGGACGGTGGCCCGCGTGACGACCGATGCGCGTGGCTACTGGGAGCGCCGCATGCGCCTCGCGCGGGGCGCCTCGTACCGTTTCGTCGCGGCCGATGGGGCCGCGCACGCCAGCCAGGCACGAGCAGCCGGCTAGCAGACGCGCCGGTCGGCGTTCGGGCCCGAACGCCGTTTTTTCGCTCTTTCCGTCCGATGACCGGTGCAGGCTCACCGCATGGCTATCCAGTTCTACGACGTCAAGTCGCGCCAGAAGGTGGACATCCCCGAATCGGAGGTCCGCAAGACGAAGTACGAGCAGCAGGCGAAGAATGGCGGCGTGAACACCCGCTACGCCTTGCGTGCCACCTACCAGGGCACCAACCTCACGAAGTTCGTGAAGCAGGCCGACTGGGAGGCGCTGAGCGCTCCTGAGGAGTAATGGCCTTCGGGCAGCGTCGCTCCAGCTCGCGGGTGAAGGAGTTCGACGCGTTGCAGACCGCCTCCTCGCCGGTGCGCCGGCACAGTGCGCCGGCGAGGTCGCGGTTCAGCACGTGGTAGTTGAGGTCGGCCGGCGGTCCGCCCTCCTCGTAGCGTGACCACACGCCCTGCATGTCGAAGCGCTTGATGTGGCGGCGCGCCGCGCGGTCGCCCGCCTCCTCCAGCGCGGCGATCTTCGGATCCTTGGTCACCCGCGCCAGGTCGTGCAGCGCGATCACCGCGTTGAGGTGTGCGTTGAGCACGCGCTCGCCGGGCGCGTAGGAGTACAGCGCGTACCAGTTGCCGTCGGCGCCCAGCGGGACGCGGATGCCCAGTGGCGCCCGGACGCCGAACAGCGCGGCGATCGAACGCGCCACGCCCGTGCGGTTCGCCTTGAGGTAGGCGCGGATCGCGGTCGCCTGTGACAGCCCGCTCGTCCAGGGCGGGGACGCCCCGCCGAAGGGGAACAGGTAGTCCCACGCGATCGCGCCGCCGCGGCGCGATGCCAGCGTGAGCATCTCGTCGAGCGCGTCGCGCGCGCGCAGCTTGGACTCCTCGGTGTTCTCGGCGAAGAGCGTGTTGATCGCGGCGAACGTCCCGTTGACCTGCACCTGCAGGCCGAGGCCGGGATACCACTGGAAGACCACGTTGCTCCCGGGGAAGGTCAGGCGCGACGCGTGAGCCTTCTTGTGCTTCTTCCTGGGGAAGCGCAGCGGCTTGCACCTGCGGCCCACCGCGCCCTTCTCGCCGGGCGAGCCGCCGGACGTCGGCGGCCCGTGCGTCGCCCACCAGTCGGCGTTGCGCTCGAGCGTCAGGAACGCCATCGGCATCACGTCGGGCGCCAGCACGCCGCGCGCCGCCATGCCGCGGACGATGTTCATGACCGCCAGCAGCTCCCTGCGCCGCGTCCCCGGCGGCAGCGTGGCCGCGACGACGGCGCGCGTGGCGGTAGTCGCAAGCCAGGCCGACTCCTGCTGCGGCGAGATCTGCAGCGCGAGCGACGCGCGGCCGAGCGCGACGAGCACAGGGTCCGTGGCCGCGCGCCCAGCGGCCGGCGCGGCCGCCAGGGCGGCGGTGGCGCAGAGCAGCGCGATTGGGATCCTCGTCACGTTCACCCGTTCGCCATGATGCGCCCATGCCCTCCGCCCTGCGTTTCGAGCCGGTCGCCACGGTCGTCGGCGGCCGCGCCGAACCGGTCGACGACGACTGGGGTGCCGTGGAGGCGATCGTGCGCTTCGACGGGCGCTTCGATCCGGAGGCTCTGGAGGGCCTGGACGCCTTCAGCCACGTCGAACTGGTCTACGTGTTCGACCGCGTGGACCCCGCCGACGTCGAGACGGGCGCCCGTCACCCGCGCGGCAACGACAGCTGGCCGCGCGTCGGGATCTTCGCCCAGCGCGCCAAGGACCGGCCCAACCGGCTTGGCGTCAGCGTCTGCAGGCTGCTGCGCGTCGACGAGCTCGACGTCCACGTCGCCGGCCTGGATGCCGTGGACGGCACCCCGGTGCTCGATCTCAAGCCGGTGATGGCGGAGTTCGCGCCGCGCGGCGAGCTGCGCCAGCCCGCGTGGGCGCGCGAGCTGATGGCCGGCTATTGGGCCTGCCCGCCCAGCTCGTAGGTCAGCTCGACCCAGGGCGCATCGTCGAGCGCCGCACCGGGCGCCGTGAGCAGCCGGCCCTCGCAGTGGACCTCCACGCGCTCGCGGGCGAACGGCCAGGGGCGGACCGTTCCGTCCGCTGCGAGATCGAGGTCGACCGGACCGTCCGAGCTCGGCACAGCCTGCGCCGTCCACGGCCGCCAGCCCAGCAACAGCGCGAGGCTCATGCTGTCCCACGCCCAGATCAGGCGGCGGTTGCGATCGATCTCCTCGTCGCTTGCGTCGAGCGTCGCGCGGATCTCCTGCTCGAAGGCGCTGCGGTCGAGGTCGCGGTAGAGGTGGCTTCCGTGCAGCGAGACGAGCAGCGCCGCGTAGCGGCTCTGCGCGAGCAGCAGATCGGGACCCTTCGCCCACATCGCGAGCTTGGTCGGCATGTCGAGCGACATGAACGTGTGCGGGTAGCCGGTCTTCGGGTCGATCGCCGGCTCGCGCTCCCATTCGAGCCATGGGATGTCGTGCTGCTCGGCGGCCAGGCACACCTCCCAGCTGGGCTCGAGTGCGCCGAAGCGCTCGTTGCCCCACGCCTGCGCGAGCTGGCCCGAGATCCAGGCGTGCGCGGGCTGCGCGACCGCGACCTTGCCGTCGGGATGGTCAACCAGGAGCACTGGCGCACATCCTGCCTGGCGCAGCTAGGTTGCGCGAATGGGACGCAGGGGAGCGGCCGTGTGGGCGGCCGCGCTGGGAGCGCTGTGCTTCGCGCATGCCGCGCCGGCAAGCCCACACGCGGTCATCCGGTGGGCCTCGCACGGGGTCCCGCACATCAAGGCGACGAACTGGACGAACCTCGGGTTCGGCTACGGCTACGCGCTGGCGAGCATGGACATCTGTCCCGTGGCCGACCAGTACATCACCGTCCGCGCGCAGCGCTCGCGCTACTTCGGTCCCGATGCGACGTGGGTCTTCCACGGCAACGGCGCGACCCAGACGAACCTCAACTCGGACGTCTTCTTCCAGCGCATCAACGACACGAGGGCCGTCGAGAAGCTGCTCGACCAGGCGCCGCCGCAGGGGCCGCGCCCCGAGGTCCGCGCGATCGTGCGCGGCTACGTGGCCGGCTACAACCGCTATCTCGCGCGCACCGGCGTGGACCACATCCCCGATCCGAGCTGCCGCGGTGCGGCATGGGTCGGGCCGATCACCGAGCTCGACGCCTACCGGCGGTTCTACGAGCTTGCGCTGCTCGCAAGCCAGGCGGTCGCAATCGACGGCATCGGCGGCGCACAGCCGCTGGTTCCCGCACCGGGGACCGGCAGCCAGACCCAGGCGCAGATGCTCGCCGAGCTGCGCACCCGGCTCCCGCTGGGAGGCGTGGGCTCCAACGCGGTCGCGCTGGGCGCGGCCGCGACCCACAACGGCCACGGGATGCTGCTCGGCAACCCGCACTTCCCGTGGGACGGCTCGGAGCGCTTCTTCCAGAGCCAGCTCACGATTCCCGGGAAGATCGACGTGGCGGGCGGCTCGTTGCTCGGCGTGCCGCTGGTGCTGATCGGCCACACCGCGCACCTTGCCTGGAGCCACACGGTCTCCACGGCCTACCGCTTCACGCCGTTCGAGCTCAAGCTCGTCCCCGGTTCGCCCACGACGTATCTCTACGACGGCCGGCCGCGCGAGATGAAGCGCGACGTCGTGACGGTGCAGGTGCCCGACGGCAAGGGCGGGTTGCAGCCGTATACGCGCACGCTGTACTCGACCGTGCAGGGGCCGATCCTGACGTCGATCCTTGGCCTGCCGCTGTTCCCGTGGACGCCCGTGCAGGCCTACGCGATGGAGACGCCAACGCGGCCAACTTCCGCTACCTCAATCACTTCTTCGAGGTCGACCGCGCGCAGAGCACCGCCGGGGTGCTGAGGATCCTCGAGCGCAACCAGGGGATCCCGTGGGTCAACACGATCGCCGCCGACGACCGCGGCAAGGCGCTCTACGCCGACATCTCCGTGGTTCCCAACGTGCCCGACGCCAAGGCGCAGCGCTGCGTCAACGGCGCGCTCGGGATCGCGGCCGGGCAGATCCTCCCGGGGCTGCCGATCCTCGATGGGTCGACCTCCAGCTGTGGCTGGGACGTCGACGCCGACGCCTGCAGCCCGGCATCTTCGGCCCGTCGCACCTGCCGCACCTGTTCCGCGACGACTACGTCACGAACTCCAACGACTCGTATTGGCTCGCCAACCCGCAGCAGCCGCTGGAGGGCTTCGCCCACATCATCGGCAGCGAGCGGACGGCGCGCTCGCTGCGCACGCGCAACGGCCTCACGATGGTCGCCGACCGGATCGCCGCCGGCGGGTTCACGAAGCTCTCCCAGCTCCAGGACCTCGTCTCCAACGACCGCCAGTACGCGGGCGTGCTGTGGCGCGACGAGCTGGCCGCGATGTGCTCGGCGCACCCGGTGATCCTGTCGCCGTCCAACGGCCTGGTCGACGTGAGCGAGGCGTGCCCGATCCTCAAGGCGTGGAACCAGTCCGACGACCTCGACGCCAAGGGCGCGCTGCTGTTCCGTCGCTTCGCCAGCCACGCGCTGGGGTCCGCCACGCCCGGCATCAACACGGCCAACCCGTTCGCGACTCCGTTCGACGCGGCCGACCCGGTCCACACCCCGCGCGGCCTCGCGACGGACAGCCCCGCGGTCCAGGCGGCGCTCGCCGACGCGGTGAGCGATCTGCGCTCGGCCAAGATCCCGCTCGACGCGGGGCTGCGCGGCTACCAGTACGAGCAGCGCGGCAACGAGAAGGTCCCGATCCACGGCGGCCCCGGCACGCTGGGCGTCTTCAACGCGATCAACGTGAGCTGGGTGCCGGGTGTCGGCTACCCCGACGTGCCGCACGGCTCGAGCTTCATCCAGGCCGTGCGCTTCACCGGCAACGGCTGCCCGCAGTCGCAGTCGATCCTGACCTACTCGCAGTCGGTCAGCTCCGAGTCGCCGTACTTCGCAGACCAGACGCGCATGTTCTCGCGCAAGCGCTGGAACCCGATGCGCTTCTGCGAGCGTCAGCTGCGCCGCGACCCGCACCTACGGGTCCAGCACGTCGGCTGATAGAACCCGCCGGTGGCCACCAGGCGTGTCGAGCACCTGATCGTCGGCGCCGGCACCGCTGGGGCTGCGGCGGCTCGCACGCTGCACGCCGAGGGCGCCGAGGTGCTGCTCGTCGGGCGCGAGCTCGACCCGCCCTACCACCGGCCGCCGATCACCAAGGGGCTGCTGCAGGGTCGCGAGACGCGGGAGAGCACGTTCTTCGAGGGGCTCGACGGGGTCGAGCTGCTGACGCGCACGAGCGTGCTGGCGCTCGACACCGATGCACGGGTGGCGACGCTGCAGTCCAAGGAGGAGATCGCGTACGGCAGCGCCCTCGTTGCGACTGGCGCGATGGTGCGGCGGCTGAACGCCGAGGGGGCGCAGCTGGACGGCATCCACTACCTGCGCGCGCTGGGCAATGCCGAGTCGCTGCGGCGCGACGCCGAGCAGGCGGAGCGCGTGGTGTGCGTCGGCGGCTCGTACATCGGCTGCGAGGCCGCCGCGTCGCTGACGGCGATGGGCAAGCGCTGCACGGTCGTGATGCTCGAGGCCGAGCCGCTGGAGCGCGGGTTCGGCGCGCGGGCGGGGCGCTGGTTCCGCGAGCTGCTGGAGAACCACGGGGTGGAGGTCGTGGGGGAGGCGTCGGTCGCTGCCTTCAGCGGCTCCGAGCGCGTCGAGGCGGTGCAGCTCGACGACGGCCGTTCGCTGGCGGCCGATGTCGTCGTGATCGGCGCCGGCGTGAATCCCGACGTGATGCTCGCGCGCAAGTCCGGCCTGGAGATCGGCGACAGGGACGGGGTGCGCTGCGACGCAACGCTGCGAACCAGCGCCGATGGCGTCTACGCAGCCGGCGACATGTGCGAGTACGCGTCGCCGCTGCACGACGGGCGCCACGTGCGCATCGAGCACGAGGACCACGCCGAGCGCCAGGGCGAGACCGCCGCGCGCAACATGCTCGGCGCCGCCCGCGAGCATCGCGTCGTCCCGTATTTCTTCTCCGACCTCGCCGACTGGGCGTCGCTCGAGTACGTCGGCGGCGGCGCCGAGTGGGACGAGGAGGTCGTCAACGGCTCACCCGCAGACGGCCGCTTCTCCGTCTGGTACCTCGACGCCGGCCGCGTCCGCGGCGTTCTGGACGTCAACGGCCACGGCGACCTGGCGCGCGGCCGCGAGGCGATCGCCTCCGCCGCCTCCCTCTCGCGCGACGAGATCCTCGGCTGACGCTGTGCGGGCGTTGCGTTGACGTTGGTGGCGCGCAGCGCGGTCGCTTGCGCGGGCGCTCCGCGCTGGTTGCGGTCATTGAGGGAGAGGGTGACATTGGGGTCTGACCCTTTTGTCCCCGCGCTCGTTGTGGGCCGGATTCTCCGCGCATAGCGCGGTATATCCGGCCCAGAACCTCGCGCGGGTGACGAAATCCCCCGCCATGGTGGATTTCGTCACCCGGGTGGTGCGGACCCGCTTTCCTCAATGCCCGAACCACGCCCCGCGCCCCGCCAACGCCCGAACTGAACGCTGCACGCAACTCGGCCAGAGCAGGACTGCGCCTACGGAGTTCCTAGGCGCGCGACGAGGGCTGCTTGGTGCCGGCCGTGAACTCCTGGTTCTCGGCCCGCTCGCCCAGCACCTGGGCGACGGCGAACCCGATCAGCCCGTGGAGGAGGAGCGGGAACACGACGAAGAACACGACGACGAGCCCGAGTGTGGCCTGCGTTGCGCTGAGGGCGATCATCGGCGCGGATGCTACCCGACCGGGTGGCGCACGCACCCGCACATCCGCGATCTCCTACGCCCTCGGTGGGTATTTGTTAGGGTGCCCTAATGCCGATCGCCGCCCGCGCCCGTCGGACCGCCTGGTGGGCTCTCGCCCTCGCCGTCGTCTCCATCCTCGTCTACCTGATGGCGACCGCCTCGACCGGGCCCGTCGACCCGACCGAAGTGGGCGGTCATCAGGAGCGCGCCACGGTCGTCGCCAACTCGGCGATCATCGTCTTCCGCGAGGGCCTCGAGGCGGTGCTGATCTTCGCCGCCGTCACGGCCAGCTTCCTGGGCGCCAACCGTGCCCGCCGGCGCCCGGTCGTCGCCGGCGCGGGCGTGGCGTTCCTGGCCGCCGTCGGGACGTGGTTCGGCGCGCAGGCGCTGCTCGCCGTTGCGTCGCCGCTCGGCGCGCGGCTGGAGGCGATCACGGGCTTCCTGGCGATCGTCGTGCTGCTGATCGTCATGAACTGGTTCGTCCACAAGGTCTACTGGTCGGAGTGGATCGGGCGCCACCACCGTCGCCGGCGCCAGCTCCTCGCCGGCACCGGGGTGGGAGCGACGATCGGCCTCGTCGCGCTGGGCTTCACCAGCGTGTACCGCGAGGGCTTCGAGGTCGTCCTGTTCCTGCAGGCCCTGGAGGTGAAGTCGGGCAGCGCGACCGTGCTCGAGGGCGTCGGCCTGGGCCTCGCCGCGACTGCGGTCGTCGGCGTGATCACCTTCTGGTTGCACCACCGGCTGCCGTACCGGCGCATGCTCGTCCTGACCGGCGTGCTGATCGGCGTCGTGCTCGTCGTGATGACCGGCGGCACCGCCCTGGCGTTCCAGGACCTCGGCTGGATCCCGCGCCACGACCTGCCGTTCGCCGTTCCGGGCTGGCTGGGCTCGTGGTTCGAGATCTACGGCACGTGGGAGACGATCGGCGCGCAGGTGCTCGCCGGCGCGTTCGTCGTCGGCTCCTACTTCCTCGCACAGCAGGTGAAGGTCAAGCGCCCGCTGCGCCGTGGCGAGCAGCCCGCGGTTCGCGCCGAAGCGGCGCCGCCCGAGCTGCTGCCGGCCTAGTTCGCGGCGGCGGAGTCGTCCTCCGCGCCGGGCTGGATGATCCCCGACTCGTAGGCGAGCACGACGGCCTGGATGCGGTCGCGCAGCCCGAGCTTCATCAGCACGCGCGCGACGTGGGTCTTCACCGTCGTCTCCGAGACGATCAGCTCCTGGGCGACCTCGGCGTTCGACATCCCACGGGCGATCAGGCGGAAGACCTCGAGCTCACGCGGCGTGAGCTCCTCGAACGCGGCCGGCGGCGCGGCGTCGCGCGGGCGCACCTGTGCGAACTCCGCCAGCAGCCGGCGCGTGACGGATGGCGCCAGCAGCGCCTCGCCCGCGGCCACGACGCGCACACCGTCGGCGAGCTGCTCGGCCGGGACGTCCTTCAGCAGGAACCCCGAGGCTCCGGCACGCAGCGCCTCGTACACGTACTCGTTGAGGTCGAACGTCGTGAGCATGAGGATCTTCGGAGCCTCCTCACCGCCGTCGGCCACGATCCGGCGAGTCGCCTCGATGCCATCGAGCTCGGGCATCCGGATGTCCATGAGGATCACGTCGGGCTTGGCGGCCTTGGCCTTGTCGACCGCCTCGCGGCCGTCCACGGCCTCGCCGACCACGTCGAGGTCGGGCTCGGCGTCGAGGATCATGCGGAAGCCGGTGCGGACCAGTGACTGGTCGTCGGCGATGAGGATTCGGATGCTCATGCTGCCTCTCTGTCTTTCGGGATCGTCGCACGGACACGGAACCCGCCGCGTACCGACGGGCCGGCCTGGAGGTCGCCGCCACACAGTGCGACGCGCTCGCGCATGCCCAGAAGGCCCTGCCCGAGCGGTCCGTCGCCATCGACGGGCGTGCCCGTCAGGCCTCTTCCGGTGTCCGAGATGTCAAGTTCGAGTTCGTCGTCGGTCCAGCGCAGCAACACGATCGCCCGGGCTCCGTCGCCGGCGTGTTTCAGCGCGTTGGTGAGCGATTCCTGCACGACGCGGTAGGCGGCCAGGTCGCAGCCCATCGGCAGCGGGAAGGGCTTGCCCTCGTGGCGCAGCTCGACCGGCAACCCCGCGTCGCGCGCGCGCTTGACCAGGTCGTCGAGGCCGGCGAGCGTCGGCTGCGGCTCGCGTACCGCCGCGCTCTCGTCGCCGTCGCGCATCAGGCCCAGCAGCCGGCGCAGCTCGCTCAGGGCCTGGCGCCCGCTGCGCTCGACCTCGGCCAGCGCCGTCACGGCCTCGTCGGGGTCCTCGTCCAGGACGCGGCGGGCCGCGCCGGACTGGACGACCATCACCGACACGGAGTGCGCGACGACGTCGTGCAGCTCGCGTGAGATGCGCCGGCGCTCATCGGCCACCGCCGTCGCTGCCTGTGCCTCGCGCTCGACCTCGAGGCGCTCGTTGCGCAATGCGAGCTCGCGCGCCAGCAGCGCGCGGTGGCGCAGCCCGCGTGCAACTGATGCCGTGATCGCGAAGATCACGACGGGGAAGACGTAGTCGCCGACGTTCGCGCTGCCGTGCTCGGCGGTCACGACCGGCACCGCCACGAGGAGCACGACGCCCACGAGCGCAGCCGATCGGTCGTCGAGTGCGCTCGCGGCGCGGAACACCGCCACCAGCAGGATCAGCAGCGTCGTCAGCATCGACGCGGCGTCGGTCGCGGCCAGGCTGACCAGCGACATGGTCACGATCAGCGCGAGCGTGAACTCCAACGGCCGCAGCGGCTGGGCGAGGAACAGCAGTCCGATCGGCGCGTACAGCAGGAGGTTGACGGCGACCGATCCCTCGCGGCTCGAGCTGAGACACGCCTCGAGCGTGACCCCGATGGCGAGCGCGACGCCGACGACGATGTCGCGCGTCCTCAACCCTGACCCTCCGACAGCGGTAGCCGGGCACGCACGCCCCAGCCACCGCCGCGGCGCCGCCCGGCGTGCAGCTCGCCGCCGAACAGCGCGATGCGCTCGCGCGTTCCGAGGAGCCGCACCTCGGCCTCGTGGTCCTCGTAGACCGCGGCGTCGCCCGTGACCTCGAGCTCGATGCCGCGGCGCGTGTAGCGCACGGTCACGGCGGCGTTGTCCTCGCCGGAGCGCTGCATCGCGCGCAGCGCCTCCTGCACCACGCGGTAGGCCGCGACGTCCAGTCCCGGCGGGATCGCCGGCGGGTCGCCCTCCACGGTCACGTCGACGTGCATGCCGGTGTACTGCGAGATCAGGTCGAGCCGCTTGAGCGTCGGCTGTGGCGTGAGCGCGATGTCCTCGTCGCCGCGGCGCAGCACGCCGAGCAGCCTGCGCATCTCGTTCAGCGCCTCGCGCCCCGTGCGCTCGATGGCCTCCATGGCCTCGCGGGCGCGCGCCGGGTCGGTCGGGACGAGCCGCCGGGCCGCGGCGGCCTGGACGACCATGACCGAGACGCTGTGGGTCACGACGTCGTGCAGCTCGCCGGCGATCCGCTGACGCTCGGCGGCAACCGCCTCGCGCGCGCGTCGCTCGCGGTCGCTTTCGAGCTCCTCGGCCCGCTCGCGCAGTCGCAGCATCAGGCGCGTTCGCGCGCCGTAGCTCAGGCCCGCCGCCACCGGGAACGCGATGCCGAACAGCAGCGCGAAGATGAGCGCGCCCCCGGGGTCGTTTGCTCCCAGCGCAACGACGACGACCGCGGCGCCCATGAGGACGATGCCGACCACGAGCTCGCGCGTCGACACCCGCGCGGCAAGCGTGAACATCGAGATGATCACGGCCAGGAAGGGGGTGAAGGCGACGTCGAACAGGTTGGCCCCGGCCGCCGCCTGCGCGATGACCACGATCGCCTGGAACACCACGACCGCGAGCGTCGCCCGTCGGCGGAACGCGAGCGCGGCGGCGACCGCGACCGCGGCGGCGTAGCTCACGCCGCGGTGCGCGCCGAGGTCCTCGAGCGGGAGCTCGATGAGCGTCGCGAGAACAAGCAGGCCGGCCGTCAACGCGTCAAGGCGCGCAGGACCAAACGCGCGCACGCGCGCGGGAACCGTCCGCGGCCATCTCAGGGTCTGACCCACAGCACGGCCTTGCCGTCGCGAGGTCATACGGCCACCGTAGCGCCGGTTTCGCCACCCACCATCCCCCGCGAGGACGACCGCGATGTCATCCTCGAGGATGACCCGAAGAGCGGTCTGTGGTCCCTCGCGGCGGACCTGGTCATCGGTACGGGGGAGGCAAGATCGCCACTGCGGGCGATGCCGCGGAACCCCTGCAAGTCCAGGATTCCGTGCCATGAGGACCTGGACCGCACAGATCACCTCCAAGGGACGTCCCGAAGACGTCCTGGGCGTGTTGACCGACCCGGCCGCCTGCGGGCGGTGGGCCCCCATCGACTTCGATGTGGAAGGCCTCGACGGCGACCGCCTGGTGACTGGCTCCCGTGCCCGCGTGGTGGGCCGGATCGCAGGCCAGAACGTGTCCTTCGACGTGGACGTGATCGCGGCCGACGCGAGCGGTATGAAGCTGCTCGCGTCGGGCCCGATCGTCCTCGACGTGCAGTACGAGCTTTCTGCAGTGCACGCCGGCAGCGAGGTCACCGCCAAGGTGGCCGTCGCCGGCTCGCGCGGGTTCACCGGTCGCCTGATCGCTCAGGCCACCGACGCCCTGCTCGCCGCCGGCGCCCTGCGCCACGCCGTCTCTCGTATCGCCCGCGAAGCCGAGTTCGGCTCCCTGGCGGTGGCGGCGTGATGACTGCCGACGAACTCCGTGGGATGGCCGCTCTGGCCGCCGGCGGCTTCGCGGTGTTCGGCATCCCGGCGGTCGCCGGGCTCGCCGCCCTGCTCTTCCACTAGTCAGACCCATCCGAAAGGACCCACTCCCCGTGCTGCAGTCCCCGACCCCTGGCGCCGCGCTGCTCGACGACGCTGCCGCCGCCGGTTCTGTCTCCATCGCAGTCTCCGCCGACGACGTCACGCGCCGCTACGGCTCGGGCGAGGCGGCTGTCGACGCCCTTCGCGGCGTCACCATTGACATCCCGCGTGGCCAGTTCGCCGCGATCATGGGCCCGTCGGGCTCCGGCAAGTCGACGCTGATGCACGTGCTCGCCGGTCTTGACCAGCCGACGTCTGGCACCGTCAACATCGCCGGCGAGGCCATCACGAAGATGAACGACGCGCAGCTGACCAAGCTGCGTCGCGCACACATCGGCTTCGTCTTCCAGGCGTTCAACCTGCTGCCGACGCTGACCGCGGAGGAGAACATCCTCCTGCCGCTCCAGCTTGCCGGCCGCAAGGTCGACCGCGCCTGGTACGACGCCGTGGTCGAGCGCGTCGGCCTGGCGGAGCGCACCACGCACCGCCCGTCGGAGCTGTCCGGCGGGCAGCAGCAGCGTGTCGCCGTCGCGCGCGCGCTCGTGTCCGAGCCGACCGTCCTGTTCGCCGACGAGCCGACGGGCAACCTCGATTCGCACTCCAGCCATGAGGTGCTCGAGCTCCTGCGCGACGCCGCAGTGTCCTTCGGGCAGACGACCGTGATGGTCACGCACGACAACGACGCGGCCGCGGCGGCCGACCGTCTGATCCACATCGAGGACGGCCTCATCGTGGCCGACGAGGTCGTTCGATGATCAAGGTCGCCCTCCGTGGCATGGTGACGCGCAAGCTGCGCACCGCCCTGACGGCGCTGGCCATCGTGCTCGGCGTCGGCATGGTCGCCGCTGCGTTCACCGTCGGCGACACCATGCGCCAGGCGGCGGACTCGCTGTCGACGTCGGCCTACAAGGGCACGGACGCCGTCGTGAGCGCTCCGTCGGCCTTCAAGACCGACACCGTTGGTGGGACCGACGCGATCCCCGCTTCGACGTTGGACCGCGTGAAGTCGGTTCCTGGTGTGGGCGTCGCGACCGGCGACATCCTCCAGGAGGCCCGGCTGATCGACAAGGACGGCAAGGCGATCGGTGACGGCCCGTGGTTCGGGATGGGCTACGACGCGTCGTCGCCGGACAACCAGCAGCTGAACCCGCTCCACCTGAAGTCTGGCCGCTGGGCGACCGGCAACGGCGAGGTCGTCATCGACGCCGGCACGGCGCGCAAGCACCACTTCGCGGTCGGTGACGACATCGAGGTCGCCGCCCACGGGCCGCGCGCGACCTACCACCTCGTGGGCATCGCCCGGTTCGGGGACGTCGAGTCGCTCGGCACCGCGACGGTGGCCGTGTTCGACCTGAAGACCGCCCAGACGATCTTCGCCGGCCATGCCTCGAGCTACGACGACGTGCTCGTCAAGGCCGCTCCCGGCACGACGGCGAACCAGCTGCGCGTGAACCTGATGCAGGCGTTCCCGAAGCTCGACGTCCGCTCTGCCGAAGCGCAGGACCGGTTCACGTTCGACGGCCTCAAGCAGTTCATCTCGATCATCAAGACGATCCTGCTCGTGTTCGGGTTCATCGCGATCTTCGTGGGCGCGTTCACGATCTACAACACGCTGTCGATCACGGTCGCCCAGCGTGCGCGTGAGCTGGCGACGCTGCGCACCATCGGCGCGTCGCGCCGCCAGGTGCTCGGATCGGTCGTGACGGAGAGCGCGGTCGTCGCGCTCGGCGCCGCGGCCGTCGGCATCGCGGCGGGCTTCGCGCTCGGTTCCGGGCTCCTGTCGCTGCTGTCGGCGCTCGGGCTGGATCTCCCACGGACGTCGACCGTGTTCGCGACGCACACGATCGTGATCGCCGGCCTCGTCGGCGTGATCGTGACGATGCTGTCCGGGCTGGTCCCGGCGCTGCGCGCGACGCGCGTCTCGCCGGTGTCGATCCTGCATGAGGGCTCCGGGCTGCCGACCGGCAAGCGCTCGCGGAAGGTCGCGATCGCGTCGTTCGGCATCACCGGCCTCGCCGTGCTGATCCTGGGCTACTCGCTGTTCGGCAGCGGGATCAAGACGAGCGATCGCCTGCTCGGGATGGCTCCGGGCGGCCTGCTCCTGTTCGTCGGCGTCGCGATGCTGTCGAACCGGTTCGCCCGTCCGCTGGCGTCCGTGCTCGGCCGTCCCGGCCAGAAGATCGGCGGCGTTGCCGGCGGTCTCGCGCGGCGCAACGCGATGCGCAACCCGTCGCGCACGTCGGCGACCGCGGCCGCGCTGATGATCGGCGTCTCACTCGTCACGTTCGTGGCGGTGTTCGGCGCGGGCATCAAGTCCGCGGCGAAGGGCGAGATGGGCGACAAGATCCAGGCGCACTACGTCGTCGCTCCGGACGGCTGGACCAACGTGTCCGCCGGCTCGCTTGCGGCGGCGGCGAAGGTGCCCGGCGTCACGGTCGCCTCGGGCGTTCGCCAGAGCATGGCCGAGGTCGACGATGACCAGATCCCCGTCGACGGAATCGATCCCGCCACCGCCGGCAAGGTGCTCAACTTCACGTTCAAGTCGGGCGCCGCGACGGACATCTCGAAGCTGGGCCCCGGCGACGCCGTGGTCCGCGACGAGTTCGCCAAGGACAAGCACCTGAAGGTCGGCGACACGATCACGCTGGTCTCGCCGTCGAGCAAGACGGTGCGCGTCACGGTCCGCGGGATCGAGAAGACCAAGGCGCTCAACGCGAGCTCGTCGGGGGTCGTCACGATCCCGGTGGCCACGTTCGACAAGACGTTCGCCGTGCACGACCTGCGGCTGGCCCTGATCGACGCCCCGGCGTCGGCCGAGCCGGCGTTGAAGCAGGCGCTGAAGCCCTACCCGGACGTGAAGCTGCAGACGAAGACCGAATACGCGGACTCGCAGCTCGAGTGGATCAACAGCATGCTGGCGATCTTCTACGTCCTCCTGGCACTGACCGTGATCGTGTCGCTGTTCGGCATCGTCAACACGCTCGTGCTCTCCGTGATGGAGCGCACGCGCGAGGTCGGCATGCTGCGCGCGATCGGGATGAGCCGCCGCCAGACGCGCCGCATGGTGCGCCATGAGGGCATCGTCACCGCCCAGCTGGGCGCGGTCACCGGCATGGCCATCGGCGTGCTGCTCGGCGGCGCTGTGACGCTCGCGATGCGCGGCATCGGGATGACGTTCACGCTGCCCGTCGGCTCGCTGATCGCATTCGCGGTCGTGGCGACCGTCGCCGGCATGATCGCGGCGGCCCTGCCCGCCAGGCGCGCGTCGCGCCTGCCGGTGCTGGACGCGCTGGCGTACGAGTAGTCGCAGCTCGGCAACGCCGCTTGCAGCCCTCGCGGGCTGTGAGCGGCGGGGCTAGCTTCGGTGAAGCCGTTCCCTGCGGGGGACGGCTTCGCCATGCGCCCCCGTCTGCTCGTTCTTCTCACGCTCGCCGCCTTCGCGGCTGTTCCGGCGATGGCGGCGAACGAGGGCCAGCTGCGCGGGCGGATCCATGCGGGCCGCGCGCACGAGCGCGCGCTGGCGGGCGCGGCGGCGCACCTCGGGCGGCTGGAGCGCGCGACGGCGCGCGAGGTCGCGGTGCTCTCGCGACGCGTGGCGGACGCGCAATCCGAGCTCGACGCGGCGGTGGCGCGGCAGCAGGCGACGGCGGTGCGGCTCGCCGCGGCGCGCGCGCGGGTGGCACGGCTGCGCATCCGGCTGGGCCAGGTCCGCGCGCGGCTCGCGCAGGTGCTGCTGTCGCGCTACGAGAACGGCTCGCCGGATCTCGTCACGGTCGTGCTGAACTCCGACGGCTTCCCGCAGCTGCTGGAGACGGTCGACTTCCTGCGCCGCGTGCAGCACGCCAACGCGCGGCTGCTCGACGAGGTGCGCGCGGCGCGCTTCGACGCCGCGCGCGAGCGCCGGCAGCTGATCGTGCTCGAGCGCCGGCAGCGCATCGAGGCGGCCGCGGTCCGCCGCCGCCGCGACGCCCTGGCCGGGATCGCGGCCGGCCTGCGTGCCCGCCAGGCCGCGCTGGCCCAGGCCCACGCGGCGCGCCTCGCGGCGCTGCACCGCACGCGCGCCGGCCGCCGCCGCGCGGAGCGCGAGCTGAACCGCCTGCTCGCCGCGCGCCGCGCGGGCATCGATGCAGTCGGGCCCGGGCGGCCCGTGGGCGATCCCCTGGCCCGTCGTCCAGTGCGAGTCCGGCGGCCAGAACCTCCCGCCCAACTCAGCGACCGCATCGGGCTACTACCAGATCACCGACGACACCTGGCACGGCCTCGGCGGCTCGACACACCACGCCTACCAGGCCTCCAAAGCCGAACAGGACCGCCGCGCCGCCCGCCTCTGGAACGGCGGATCCGGCGCCTCGAACTGGGTCTGCGCCGTCCTCGTCGGCATCGTCTGACCGGACTGAGGGGACAGTCCCCTCAGTCCGGATCACCCGCCCGCGAGGACGACGTCGTAGCCCTCCGCGCGCAGAACCTCGACGACGACGTCGCGGTGGTCGCCCTGGAGCTCGATGACGCCGTCCTTGGCCGAGCCGCCGACGCCGCAGCGCTTCTTCAGGCGGCCGGCCAGCTCGCGCAGGCCCGCGTCGTCGAGCGGGACGTCGTAGACGGTCGTCACGCCCTTGCCGCGGCGGCCGGCCGTCTCGCGCTTCACGCGCACCCGGTTGCCCGTCGCGCGGCGCTCCTTCAGGCCCGGATCGCGCGCCTTGCGCAGGTCGCCATCGTCGGAGGACCAGACGACGCGCCGGCTCATGCGCTCAGCGGACGTCGACGAGGTCGACGACGAAGATGAGCGTCTCGTCCGGGCCGATGACGCCGCCCGCGCCGCGCTTGCCGTAGGCGAGATCCGGCGGGATCGTGATGCGCCGCCGGCCGCCGACCTTCATGCCGGCGACGCCCTGGTCCCAGCCCGGGATGACCTGGCCCTTGCCGAGGCCGAACTTGAAGGTGTCGCCGCGATCCCACGAGGCATCGAACTGCTTGCCGTTCTGCCACGACACGCCGACGTAGTGGACCTCGACGACGCGGCCCTGGACGGCCTCCTCGCCGTCGCCGAGCGTCAGATCCTCGAGCTCGAGCTGGTAGGACGGCGGGCCGTCGGGGACGGAGACCTCAGGCTTTTCGGAAGCGTTCATCGAACGCACGCTACCGGCGCACCGGATTCAGGCTCGCTTGTACGCTCGCGTTCATGAGCTTCCGGCAGGGGAGGCTCGCGGGGATCGTCGCCATCGCACTGGCCGCCGCCGCGGCACCGGCCGCGCACGCGTTCGACGCCGCCCGCGAGGCCAACAACTACAGCAAGATCAACGAGCGCTTCCAGCACGTGTACGGGCTGGATCCCGACTACGAGGCGAACCTGGCCGCGTTCAGCGCGCAGAGCGAGGTCGAGTACGCCCGGATCCTCGCCACCGACGGCCCGGCGAGAACGTACGGCCGCGACTTCACCGGCAACCTCTGCGCCCACCACGGCAACGGCTGCGCCGGCGACATCCGCTACTACGGCTGGGGCGACACGCCGGGCGCCACGGTCAAGCCCGTGCTCTTCACCGCGCGCAACGGCTCGACGCTCTCCGGCCACGTCTGGACCAGCGACGCCTGCACCAGGAACTGTCCCGGGATCGTGATCACCAATGGCTCGGTGCAGGCGCCCGAGGAGCTCTATTGGTACATGGCCGCCGACCTCGCGCGCGCCGGCTACGTCGTCATGACGTGGGACCCGCAGGGCCAGGGCTACTCGGACACCTACGGCGACGGCACCGATCGGTATGACGGCGTTCCCTCGCAGACCGGCGAGCCGTTCTACGACGGCACCGAGGACGCGCTGGACTTCTTCTTCTCGAGCCCCGCCGGCCCATACGTGCCGCGCCCCTCGTGCTCGAGCGGCACGAGCCACGCGGACAAGCAGCGCGCTCGCGTCGTCGACGGGCGCGACGCGGCGTACAACCCGCTCTTCGCGCGCCTCGATACGAGCCGCGTCGGCATCGCCGGCCACTCGCTCGGCGCCGGTGCGGTGTCCTACGTCGGCCAGATCGATCCGCGCGTGAAGGCGATCGTGGCCTGGGACAACCTGCGCGGTCCCGGCCCCGCGCCCTACGCCTGCCCGTCCGGGTCCTCGAAGCGCCCCGACGCGCCGGCGGCCAAGCCCGCGCTCGGCATGTCAGCCGACTATGGGCTCACGCCGACGCCCTACACGGCCGACCCCGACCGGGCGGCGAAGAGCACCGCCGCGTCCGCGCTGCACGCGGCCGGCGTTCCGAGCGGCGAGCTCGTCATCCGCGGCGGCACCCACTACGAGTTCTCGTTCATCCCGAACCCCGGCTTCGGCGCGACGCTGCGCGGCGAGGACCTCGTCGCCTGGTACACGGCCGCATGGTTCGACCGCTTCGTCAAGGGCGACAGGAAGGCGACCGCGCGGCTCTTCACCGACCGCTGGCGCGCCGACGCCACCGAGGCCGGGGTCGATCCCGAGGGCGACGGCAACCTCTTCTCGTTCTACTACGACTCGCCGCTGTGGGTGGACGGGCGGTCGTGCGCGGACCTGCGCGCCGCTCAGGACTGCGGGCTGGCGCCGGACGGGCTCGGCCGGTTCTCGGCGCTGGACGCCGCCGCCTCGCCGTGACGGCGGACGGTGCTCGTCGGGTTGGGCAGCTGCGAGGAGACCATGCGGGTCAGTTCGCGAGGCGCGCCCCGTTTCCCACGCCGCACCGCGGGGAATCCCGATCCTCGACATGACCTCCCGCCGTTCGCAGTCCTACGGACGCGTCATGGAAACCCTGCGCTCCGTCGGTGAGACGAAGCTCCACGCCGAGGAGCAGGAGCAGATCCGCCTGGCCGCGGACGCGTTGCTGTTCTGCGACGACATCGACGCCGGTTCGGAGGCGAAGCTCGCCCTCGATGGCATGCGCGATCTCATGCGCCGCCTCGCCGGCACGGGCCGCTGGTCGCCCGACGCGGCGGACCGCCTGCTCGAGGACATCGCCGGCTGCGGGCCGGTCCTGCTGCTCGTCTAGCGAACCCTGAGCCTGACGGTCCTGGCAGCGGCGTGGCCGGATGCGTCGCGGGCGCGCAGGACGACCCGATAGCGCCCGGGACGCAGCGGCCGGTGGTGTGTGCGCGCCAGCCGCGCGCTCCCCGCCGTCGCCGCGCGGCGCCTGGTCGTGGCGACTGTGCGCTTGCCGTGCTTGATCGCGGCCGAGACGGATGCCGAGCGGTTGAGCGACCACAGCACGCGCGTGTGGCGGCGATTGAGCTTTGCGGAGACGAAGCGCAGCGTCGTCTCGGGCGCGGCCGGGGCCGCCGCGACCACGACGTCGGCGCTGCGCGTGGTCCTGTTGCCCGCGCCATCGGTCGCCGTGACGGTGACCGTGAACGTGCCGGCGGTCGCGAAGGCGTGCGTTGCCGAGTCGCCCGTCGCCGTGTCGCCGTCGCCGAAGCTCCAGGTCACGTTCGCTGTGCCCAGAGCGTCAGACACGGTGGCCTTGAAGGACGTTGCCACGCCGGTCGTTGCCGAGGCCGGCGCACCGAGCTCGGCGATGACGGGCGGTGTGCCGTCCCACGTGATGGCCCGGACCCGGTCCTCGCCGTTCGCCTGACGCGTGACGACGGCGACGGCGTCGTCACCGTGCGCAGCGAGCCCTTCGACATAGTCGACCGGGTTGCCAGGCGCTCCGGGCGGCTCCGTCCCGAGCGACGCGACGTCCGGCAGCGGGCCCCCGTTGAGCCCGCCGCCGTAGCTGCCACCGAGCGCGACGAGCTGCGAACCCACGGGTGCGACCTGGAACGCCCCGTTGGAGAAGCCCGCGGTCGGCACCGTGACCGGGTGCCAGTCTCCTCCGGGAGCGGCGATCGCAAGCCGGCCCACGCCGGGGCCGCTCTGACGACTGACGTACGAGATCGCCTCGGTGCCGTCGTGCGCGAAGGCGACCTGGATCCCGTAGACGGCGCCATAGCTGTTCTGGTCCACAGGCGATGGCAGGCCGATGGCCCCGTCCGCGCCGCGGATGAGCGAGAACAGGTGGGCGTCGACGTTCGTATTGACCTTGGAGAAGCCGATGCCGAGCGTGCCGCCGGGGCCGTATCCGAGCCCGATGTTCTGCAGCGAGTCGCCTTGGGAGGCGTCGACGCTCACGGCGGTGGTCGGCGTGTGAAAGAACGCGCCGCCGGAGGAGATGCTCAGCATCAGCCGGCCTTCACCGTTGAGCTCGTCGGTGATCGCGAGCGCGCCGCCGCCTCCCGGACGCGAGGCGAGGCGCACGTCGTTGACCGCGCCGAGCCCTGTGATTGTCGTCGTCGTGAACGACGCGTCGCCGGGATTGCGCAAGGCGATCTTCGCATTGGTGCCGTCGACCCAGGCGATAGCGAACGTGCCGTCGTCGAGTGCCGCCACGACCGGCCAGGAGCCTCCGGGGCTCGACACGATCCCGGTCGCGTTCTCGAACGTGTCCGCTCCGGGCTTGCGCGTCGCAGCGTGGATGGTCCCCGCGCCGAACTTGCCCTCGCGCCACACGACGATCTCGTCGCCCGCGGGAGAAGCCGCGAGATCGATCGAGGCGGCGTTCGCGGACGACAGCGGCGCCGGGCTCGCCCATCCGGAGCCATGCCGATAGCCGGCGACCATCGGGTGGTCGATTCCGTTGTCCACCTCGGTCCAGGCGGCGATCCCGCGCCCCGAGTCCTCGATCGCGATCTTCGCGCCATAGGACTCGACGTTGGACAACGGCACCGGCGACGTCGCGAGCCAGCCGGCGGCGCCGGCCGAGGCGGGGACCAGACCGAGCAGTGCGAGGGGAAGGGCGAGGCGACAGAGCATGCCGACGATGCTGGCGCCCGCACACCGCCGGTCCCATTGTGCTGGCCGCCAGACTCGTGGCGGCAAACCGACGGCGCTAGAAGTCGGTGCCGCCGCCGCTGGGAGGCACCACGGCCTCCGGCGTGCCCTGCTCCCACTCGACCTCGTGGCCGAGCCCGGCGCCCTTGAGCACCTTCAGGGAGAGCAGCGCGCACTTCATGCGCGTCGCGGAGATGTCGATCCCGAGCAGCTCGAGAACGAACTCGCGATCGAGCCTCAGCAGTTCGTCGACCTTCATGCCCTTGACCTCGTCGGAGGCCATCGACGCCGCGGCCTGCGAGATCGCGCAGCCGTGGCCGTCGAAGCGAAGGTCCTCGATCGTGCCGTCCTCGCCGACCTTCAGCTGCACGCGCAGCTGGTCGCCGCAGAGCGGGTTGAAGTCCTCGAACTCGAGGTCCGGGTCGTCCAGCTTGCCCCAGTTGTGCGGGCGCTTGTAATGGCTGAGGATCTCCTCGCGGTACAGGTCGTCCATGCGTGGGCCTAGCCGAACACCTTCTGCACGCTGGCCAGCCCGTCGACGAGCGCGTCGACGTCCTCGCGCGTGTTGTGGATCGCGAACGACGCCCGTGACGTGGCGCCGACGCCGAGGCGCGCCATGAGCACCTGGGCGCAGTGGTGGCCGGCGCGGACGCACACGCCCTCGCGGCCGAGGATCTCGGCGACGTCGTGCGGGTGCGCATGGTCCAGTGCGAACGAGATCACCGCACCGCGCCGGTCGGCGTCGTGCGGGCCATGGATCGTGATCCCGGGCACCTCGGCGAGGCGCTCGAGCGCGTAGGCGACGAGCTCGAGCTCGTGTGCGCGGATGTCGTCGATCCCGATCGCGCGGATGAAGTCGATCGCGGCGCCCAGCCCGACGCCCTCGGCGATCGCCGACGTGCCGGCCTCGAACTTGTGCGGCAGCTCGCCCCACGTCGTCCGCTCCTTGGTGACGCGGCTGACCATGTGGCCGCCGGTCAGCCACGGCGGCATCGCCTCGAGCAGGTCGCGGCGGCCGTGCAGGATGCCGATGCCGGTCGGGCCGTAGGCCTTGTGCGCGGTCCAGGCGTAGAAGTCGGCACCGATGTCGCTCAGGTCGACGGGAATCTGCGGCACCGCCTGCGTTCCGTCGATCACGACGATCGCGCCCTTGTCATGGGCGCGCGCGACGATGTCGGCGACCGGGTTGATCGTGCCCATCACGTTCGACACGTGACCGACGGCGACGAGCTTGACGTCGCCGCCCTGCAGGTAGCCGTCGAGCACCGTCAGGTCGAGGATGCCCTCGTCGTCAATGGGCACCCACTCGAGGATCGCGCCCCGCTCCTCGGCCAGGATCTGCCATGGCACGAGGTTGGAGTGGTGCTCCATCTCGGTGAGCACGATCCGGTCGCCGGGGACGATGTTCGCCCGGCCCCACGCGTACGCCACGAGATTGATCGCCTCGGTGGCGTTGCGCGTGAAGATCGTGCACTCCGGGTCCCACCGCAGCCACGCCGCCGCCTTCTCGCGCCCGGCCTCGAAGCGCTCGGTCGCCTCGACGGCGAGCGGGTACACGCCGCGGTGGACCGACGCGCGGGCCGTCTCGTAGTACGACGACATCGCGTCGATGACGCTGCGCGGCGTCTGCGACGTCGCGGCGGAGTCGAGGTAGACGAGCCCCTCTCGGTCGAGTGTGGGGAACTCGTGCTGCAGGGCGGTGCCGGCGTAGAGGCCCATCAGGCGGCCGCGCCGACCTCCTCGCGCAGCCGTCCGTAGCCCTCGCGCTCGAGCTGCTCGACGAGCTCGGGCCCACCCTCCTTGGCGATCCGGCCGTCGAACATGACCGACACCCGCTGCGGCTCCACCATGTGCAGGATCCGCTGGTAGTGGGTGATGATCAGCACGCCCATGTCGGCCTGCTTGGCGACGGTGTTGACGCCGTGGGCGACGGTGTTGAGCGCGTCGATGTCGAGGCCGGAGTCGGTCTCGTCGAGCACCGCGATCGTCGGCTGCTGGAGCGCGAGCTGAAGGATCTCCATGCGCTTCTTCTCGCCGCCCGAGAAGCCCTCGTTGAGGTAGCGCGAGCTGAACTCTCGGGGGACGTTCACGAGCTCCATCGCCTCCTCGACCGTCTTGCGGAACTCGCGCAGCGAGATCTCCTGCTCGCCGCGCTGGGCGCGGTGGGCGTTCATGACCATCCGCAGGTACTTCGTGACGGTCACGCCGGGGACGGAGACGGGGTACTGGAAGGCCATGAAGAGGCCCATGCGCGAACGCTCGTCGGGCGCGGCCTCGGTGATGTCCTCGCCGTCGAACAGGATCTGGCCCTCGGTCACCTCGAGCGTCGGGTGGCCCATGATCGCGTTGGCGAGCGTCGACTTGCCCGAGCCGTTGGGGCCCATGAGCGCGTGGATCTCACCGGGGCGGACGGTCAGGTCCAGCCCCTTGAGGATCTGCTTGTCGCCGACGGCGACGTGGAGGTTCTTGATCTCGAGTTCGGGCATCTGAGCTTTCGGAGTCGGGGTCAGGCCGCGGCGACCGGCTGGCGCGGCGGCGTGGTCTTGACGGAGAACGCGACGAGGTCGGCCAGCGTGGTCTGCTGCAGCGCCTTGAAGACGCCGCCCTGGACGCGCGTCCACAGCAGCTTCGTGGCGCAGCCGTGGCCGTGATCGGCCTCGTGCGAGCACAGGACGCTGTGCCCGGTCTCGCCGCGATCGTCGACGAAGCATGTCATCGGGGCGACCGAGCCCTCGAGGGCGAGGATCGCCTCATCCATGCGGATGTCCTCGGGCGGGCGCGACAGGCGGTAGCCGCCGTGCGCACCACGCGTGCGACTCGACGAGCTCGGCCTTGCGCAGCAGCGCGACGATGCGCTCGAGGTAGGCCAGGGGAAGTCCCTCGGCCTCGGCGATCGCCTTCAGGGAGACCGGCCGGGCCTCGCTCTGGCGCCCCAGCTCGACGAGGAGCCGCACGCCGTACTCCGCCTTCGTCGTGAAGATCATCGTGGATAATCCTACCAATGCGGTCGGAGATCCAACCGGGAGTCTGCGGGAGCGACGAGCCGCGGCTGTCGGTTCGCGAGCGTGAGGCTCGCGAAAGGGGGTACAGCGAGGCCATGGCCGATCAGCTGACAGGCATCCTGGACCGCATCGACGAGCAGGTGAAGGAGGCCCGCGCGATCGCCGCGACGGCCGCCGATGGCGACCCCACAGCCCTCGACGAGCTCACGGGCCCGATCGAGGAGATGGCGGTCGCCATCGCCGCGCTGCGGGCGACGACCGGGGTCTCCCGGATCGCCGCCGATCCCGACGTCGCCGCTTAGGCCGGCTCCGCCTCGGCGCGCACGAGCGCCGGCTCGCGCTCCGCCGGCGAGCGGATCCACAGCGCCGCGACCAGCAGCGCGACCGCGACCGCCACCGCCGCCGACCACGAACGCCAGCTGGTAGCCGCCGGACAGCGCCTGGATCGCCGTCTCGCCGCGGTCGCTGAGCCTGCCGGTCTGGCCGGCCGCGATCGTGCCGAGCACCGCCAGCCCGAGCGCTGCGGAGATCTGCACCGACACGTTCACGAGCCCCGAGGCGATCCCGGCATCCTCGGCCGGGACGTCCGCCAGGGCGAGCGTCATGAGCGTCATGAACGACGTGCCGGCGCCGATGCCCATCAGCGCGTAGGCGGCGAACAGCCCGGGGAAGTAGGCCGTCGTCGGGCCGAGGACCGCGGCGAACAGCCCGAGCCCTGCGACCAGCACCGTAAGACCGAACAGCAGCATCCGCCGCTGGCCGAAGCGCTCGGTCAGGCGGGCCGTGAGCCCGAGCGAGAGCACGGCGACGGTCAGCGTCTGGGGCAGGAACGCCGCGCCGGTGGCGACCGGCGTCATGCCGCGGACGCGCTCCAGGTACAGCGCGCCGACGAAGAACGACGCCCACATGCCGCAGACCATCAGCGCGCGCACGCCGCACGCGAGCATCAGGCTGCGCAGCCGCAGGATCTCCAGCGGGAGGATCGGGTTCGCGATCCGCCGCTCGAGCGCGAGGAACCCGGCGAGCATCGCCACGGCGACCGCGATGAGCCCGAGCGTCCGCGCCGAGCCCAGCCCGTACTGCTCGGAGCCGATGATCGCGTAGATGCCGATCATCGCCGCGGCGGTGATGAGGAACGATCCGAGCACGTCCACGCCATGGCCGAGTCCGATGCCCTCATCGCGCGCGAGCGTCAGCCTGCCGAGCACGAACGCCAGGGCGCCCACGGGCAGGTTGATGAAGAAGATCCAGTGCCAGTCCAGGCCCTGCGTCAGCAGCCCGCCGGCGATCAGGCCGATCGAACCGCCGGCGACGCTGACGAACGTGTAGGCCGACATCGCCCGCGCGCGCTCTCGCGCGTCCGGGAACTCGACGACGATCAGCGCGAGGATCGCCGAGGCGGCGGCAGCGGCGCCGAGGCCCTGCACGAAGCGCGCCACGATGAGCATCGCCTCGCTCGATGCGACGCCGCAGAGGACCGACGCGCCCGTGAAGATCGCGATGCCGGTGAGGAACATGCGCGTGCGCCCGATGAGGTCGCCGAGGCGGCCGCCGAGCAGCAGGAAGCTGCCGAACGCGATGAGATACGCGTTCATGACCCAGGTCAGCGACGAGGAGGAGAAGTTGAGGTCGGTCTTGATCGCGGGTAGGGCAACCGCCACGATCGTTGCGTCGAGGATCATCATCAGCTGACCCATGCACACCACTGCCAGCGCCAGCCACCGGTTATCTATGCGTTCCATGATCATCACTATATCATGATGATCTCGAACTTGTGAAGACCATGTCAACGGTACTATCATCATGAGCATGCAAACGCGCACCACAGCGCCTGCCGCAGTGCTGATCACCCGCCTGTCGCGGGTCATCTACCGCTACGTCGACGAGGGCGAGCTCGGGATGACGATGAAGCAGTACGGGATGCTCAACTACCTGCGCGACTTCGACGGGATCACGCAGGGCAAGCTGGGCGAGGCCATCGGGCTGGACCCGAACACCGTCGTCCTCCTGCTCAACGCGCTCGAGGATCGTGGCTTCGCCGTGCGCGAGCGCGACCCCGACGACCGGCGCCGGCATCTCGTCCGCATCACGCCCGCGGGCACCAAGGCGCTGGTGCGCGGCGACCGGGCGGTTGCCGCCGTCGCCGATGACGTGTTCGGATCGCTCGACGCCGACGAGCGCGCTCAGCTCGGCGCGCTGCTTGCCAAGACGATGGGCGATGACGCCCTGGAGGTGACCGCCGATGGGTGAGCGCACCAGCCACGCGCCGGGAACCTTCTCGTGGGTCGATCTCGGGACGAGCGACGCCGAGGGCGCCAAGGCGTTCTACGGCGGGCTGTTCGGCTGGGAGTTCGAGGACATGCCGATCCCGGACTCGCCGCCGTACTCGATGGCGAGCATCGGCGGCCGCGACTGTCGCGGCGCTGTACGCCAAGCGCGACGAGCAGGCGCCGTCCGCGTGGCTGTCGTACGTGACCGTCGAGGATCCTGACGCGATCGCCGCGCGCGCGGCCGAGCTCGGCGGGACGGTCATCTCGGAGCCGTTCGACGTCATGGAGGCCGGCCGGATGGCCGTGCTCCAGGACGCGACCGGCGCGGTCTTCGCCGTCTGGCAGCCGAAGGCGAGCATCGGCGCGCAGCTCGTCAACGACGTCGGCGCGCTGTGCCTCAACCAGCTCAACACCAGCGATCCCGACGCCGCCCAGCGCTTCTACGGCGGCCTGTTCGGCTGGACCTTCCAGGGCGTCGAGAGCGGCGGCCAGGCCTACTGGGGGATCACGAACGGCGAGCGCCTCAACGGCGGCATGATGAAGAGCGAGCCACCGGCGTGGCTGGCCTACTTCACGAGCGCCGACGTCGACGCGAGCGCCGCGAAGGTCACCGAGCTGGGCGGAACGGTCATCGTCCCGCCGTCGCCGGTCCCCGGTGGGCGCATCGCGGTCGCGGCCGACCCGCAGGGCGCGGTGTTCGCGTTCCTCGAGGGCCGCATGGACGATTAGGCGCCGGAGGCGGCACGTGCGCGCCGGGCGGCCTTCACGCGGTCCACGCCCGCCAGCGCGACCTTGCGCAGCCGCACGCTGTGCGGCGTCACCTCGATGCACTCGTCCTCGCGCAGGAACTCCAGCGCCTGGTCGAGCGACAGCGTTCGCGCGGGCACGAGCCGGACGAGCTCGTCGGCGGTCGAGGAGCGGATGTTCGTGAGGTGCTTCTCGCGCACGGCGTTGACGTCGAGATCGTCGGCGCGGGCGTTCTCGCCGACGATCATGCCCTCGTAGACCTCGTCGCCCGGCGCGACGAAGAGCGTGCCGCGCTCCTGCATCTGGAAGCAGCTGAAGCTGGTCACGACGCCGCGGCGGTCGGCGACCAGCGAGCCCGTCGGGCGCGTGCGCAGCTCGCCGTGCCACGGCTCGTAGCGATCGAAGACGTGGTGCAGCAGGCCCGTGCCGCGCGTCTCGGTGAGGAACTCGGTGCGGAAGCCGATCAGCGCGCGGGCGGGAGCGAGGTAGTCCATCCGCACCCAGCCGGTGCCGTGGTTGACCATCTGCTCGAGGCGGCCCTTGCGCAGCGCGAGCATCTGCGTCACGACGCCGACGTAGTCCTCCGGCACGTCGATCGTCAGACGCTCCATCGGCTCGCAGAGCTTGCCGTTGACCTCGCGCGTGACGACCTGCGGCTTGCCGACGGTCAGCTCGTAGCCCTCGCGGCGCATGATCTCGACGAGCACCGCGAGCTGCAGCTCGCCGCGGCCCTGGACCTCCCAGGCATCCGGGCGCTCGGTGTCCTGCACGCGCAGCGAGACGTTGCCGACGAGCTCCTGCTCGAGCCGGCTGAGCACCTGGCGGGCGGTGAGCTTGTCGCCGTCCTGGCCGGCGAGCGGCGCGGTGTTGATGCCGATCGTGACGCTGAGCGACGGCTCGTCGACGCGTGATCACCGGTAGCGGGCGCGGGTCCTCGGCGTCGGCCAGCGTCTCGCCGATCGTGACCTCGGGGATCCCGGCGACGGCGATGATCTCGCCCGGCCCCGCCTCGTCGGCGTCGACGCGGTCCAGGGCCTCGGTCACGTAGAGCTCGCCGACCTTCGCCTTCTCGATCGTCGCCGTCGGAGCGGCACCACGCGATGTCCTGGCCCTTGCGGATCGTGCCGTGGCGCACGCGGCAGAGCGCGAGCCGGCCGACGTACGGCGAGGCGTCGAGGTTCGTGACGAGCGCCTGCAGCGGGTGGTCGGGGTCGTACTCGGGCGGCGGGATCGTCTCGACGAGCAGGTCGAGCAGCGGCTTGAGGTCCGTGCCCTCCTCGCCCTCGGTCGTCGATGCCCAGCCCGCCCTCGCGTTCGTGTAGACGATGGGGAAGTCGATCTGCGACTCGTCGGCGTCGAGGTCGAGGAACAGCTCGTAGGTCTCGTCGACGACCTCGTGGATGCGCGCGTCGGGCCGGTCGACCTTGTTGACGACCAGGATGATCGGCAGGCGCGCCTCGAGCGCCTTGCGCAGCACGAAGCGCGTCTGGGGCAGCGGGCCCTCCGACGCGTCGACGAGCAGCAGCACGCCGTCGACCATCGTCAGCCCGCGCTCGACCTCGCCGCCGAAGTCCGCGTGGCCCGGCGTGTCGACGATGTTGAGCTTGACGTCGCCGTGGTGGACCGAGGTGTTCTTGGCGAGGATCGTGATGCCCTTCTCGCGCTCGAGGTCCATCGAGTCCATGACACGATCGGCGACGTCCTGGTTGGCGCGAAACGCGCCCGACTGCCAGAGCATGGCGTCGACCAGCGTCGTCTTGCCGTGATCGACGTGGGCGACGATTGCGACGTTGCGGATGTCCTCGCGGGCGGCCATTCGGGACGCCGGAGGGTAGGGCTTAAGCAGCGGCTCGCTCCGGCACGTTCTGCGCGACGACCTCCGGGACCCCCGCGATCTGGCCGCCCGGGCAGCCCTCCGCCCGGCCCCTGCTGCAGGTGGGGTTCCGGAGTCCGACCGCGCCGAGCAGGCCGCCGAGCGCGACGAGGACGGCGCCGATCCCCACGCCCAGGTGGAAGCCGCCGACGGAGGCGTCCGACACCTCTTGGCTGACCAGCTGCGCCTCGCTCGCGGACAGCCCGCTGGTGTCCGGCGCGCCGAACGGCGCGTCACGTGCCTGCGCCAGCGCGGCCTGGACGCCGGCCGACGCACCGGCCGGCGTGTCGATGTCGCGCTTGACCTGCGCCGACACGACCGCGCCGATCGCCGCGATCGCGATCAGTCCGGCCACGCGCGCGATCGCGTTGTTGACCGCCGAGGCGATGCCGGCGTTGGACTCGTCGGCGTCGGCGAGCACGGTCGCCGTGAGCGGCGCGACCGTCATCGACAGCCCGACCGAGAAGACCAGCAGCGCCGGCAGCAGCTGCGTCACGTAGTCGGCGCTCGCGTCCACGCGCTGCATCAGCGCCAGCCCGGCCGCGGCGATCAGCGGCCCGACCGAGAGGTACAGGTGCGGGCCATGACGATCGGCCATCCCGCCGAAGCGCCCCGACAGCGCGAACATCACCAGCGTCACCGGCAGCGTCGCGGTGCCCGCCTCGAGCGCCGTGTAGCCGGCGGTCTGCTGCAGGAAGACGACGAGGAAGAAGAACAGCATGCTGAGCCCGCCGTACATCGCGAACGTCTCGGCGTTCGTCACGCTGAAGTTGCGCCGCCGGAACAGCTGCAGCGGCAGCATCGGCTGGTCGGTGTGCAGCTCGTGGACGATGAACGCGGCGAACAGGGCGAAGCCGCCGATCATCGGCCCCGCGACCGCGACGCTGCTCCAGCCGTTCAGCGGCTGCTGGATCAGGCCGAACGTGATGCCCGCCAGCCCCAGCGCGCACAGGACAGCGCCGAGCACGTCGAGCTTCACGCCCTCGCGCGGCCGGCTCGCCGGCACCGCGCGCGCGACGAGCCAGAGCGTCGCCAGGACCAGCGGCACGTTGATGGCGAAGATCCATCGCCACGACGCGGAGTCCACGAGCTGCCCGCCGATCAACGGGCCGGCGACGATGCCGATGCCGCCCCAGGCGGTCCACAAGCCCACGGCGTGGCCGCGCTCCGCCGGCGGGAATGCCGCCGCGATCACCGCGAGCCCGGCGGGCGTGAGCAGCGCTCCGAAGACGCCCTGCAGCGCCCGCGCGACGACGAGCAGCTCGATCGTGGGGGCGGCCGCGCAGATCACGGACGCCACGCCGAAGCCGGCGACGCCGAGCGTGAAGATGCGCTTCTCGCCGAACAGGTCGCCGAGCGACCCCGCCACGAGGATCAGCGAGCTCAGCGTCAGCAGGTAGCTGTTGGAGATCCACTGCTGGCCGGCCAGCCCGCCGCCGAGGTCCGCGCGGATCGCCGGCAGTGCGACGTTCACGACGGTCGAGTCGACGGAGACGACCGCCGTGCCCATGATCGCGGCGATCAGGACGAGCCGCTTCTTGCGCTCCACGCCAGCCACGCTACCGATGCCGGAGCCCGGGCTCGGGTGCCTCCGGGCGGGCTGCCAGCCCGACGGCGGTGCCCGGGCCCTCAGCGTCGTAATAGTTACGACGTTCGGGGCCCACGCATGGATGTGAGGACCGCTTGAGCGACCTGCGCCGGCGTTCCGGCGATCGCGACGTCGCAGAAGCGCTGGACGGTCCATCCCTGGGCGCGGAGTGCGGCGGTCTTGGCAGCGTCCTGTCGCCGGCGCCAACGGGTGGAGTGATAGCGCGAGCCGTCGACTTCGACGATCAGCCGGTGCTTGCGCCAGAGGAAGTCGACTTCGACGAGCTTCTCGCCATCTGAGACCCAGGCATTGCATTCGGGCTGGGGCACTGAGAACGAGGTGAACAGGGCGAGCGCGGCGTCCTCGAGACTGCTGCGCGTGAACGGGGCCTCCTCCCTCGATGCCCGGTCCAGGCGACGGGCGCCGGGGTGGTTGGGTTGGCGCGCCAGCACCTCCCAGATCGCGCGCATGTCCAGCAGCTCCTGCACGGCGGCTTCGTGCAGCAGCCGGGCGATGTTGAGCCGATACGCCGGGGCCGCCACATCCAGCAGCGTCTGGGCGACGGTCGTGATCGGGATCTCGTCGAGGATCGTGGTGTCCAGGGCATCGAGTGCGCGGGGGCGGTGCAGGCGAATGCCGCGCTTCGGCTTGATCGATCGCGGCGCGGTGACATCGATCCGGTAGGCGCCGCCGCCGCTGAGTGCCCACTTCCTCAATGCCGAGCGATGGCTCAGCATCGCCTTCGGCCCGCACGCCCGGACAGCCGCGAGGAACACCCCGTCCAGCGGCAGATCCGGGCGCCCCACGGCGAACACGTCGGGGTACTTCCGGTGCAGGCGGCCTGCGCGCACGCGGTACTCGACATCGGACCGGGAGAGGCCCAGCGCGCGGAGGCGGTCGCGATCGATGACGCCGTGTACCGCGGCGACAAGGACGTCCACGTCCCGGCGTGGGCCCCCAGCGTCGTGATTATTCGGACGTTGGGGGCCCACGACCCCGGATCGTGCCCCCGGCCCGAGGCCGCGGCCGACCCAACGGCTACAATTCCTCCCTCAGGAATCGGATTTGAAACGAATGTCACCAGTCATCGACGTCTGCAGCCTCGAAGAGCTCCCGCCCGGCGCCACGCGCATCGTGGAATGGGAGGACCTGGAGATCGGTCTCTTCAACTGCAAGGGCGAGATTCTCGCGATCGAGGACCGCTGCTCGCACGACAACGGGACGCTGGCGGAAGGCGAGCTGGACGAGGACAAGTGCACGGTGGAGTGCCCGCGGCACGGGTCGCTGTTCGACCTGCGCACGGGGCGCCCGGTGACGCTCCCGGCCTACGTGCCGGTCGAGACGTACTCCGTCCAGATCGAGGACGACATGATCAAGCTGGAGGTGGAGTAGCGACATGGCCGCGACCCCCGAGAAGCAGCTGACGCCGGAGGAGTCGAGCCTCAGGACGCTGGGCTCCGACTACACCGAGCGCTACGGCTTTCACGACGCCGAGAACTACCTGTTCAAGGCCCCAAGGGCCTGACCCGCGAGCTCGTCGAGAAGATCTCCGAGTTCAAGGGCGAGCCCGCAGTGGATGCTCGACTTCCGCCTGAAGTCGCTGGACCACTTCCTGGCCCGCTCGATGCCGACCTGGGGCTCGCCGATGCTGGCCGAGGTCGACTTCGACGACATCCACTACTTCGTGCGCGCCTCGGAGCGCTCCG